>NZ_BATC01000021.1 GCF_000466985.1 Brevundimonas abyssalis TAR-001 | reverse complement strand
GTACAGGGTCAGGGCCTCGATCAGGGCCTGCTTCTCGGCCGGTTCGAACGGCAGGGCCATGGACAGGCTGTTGACCAGGGCCTCGGGCGGGGCGTCGCGCGCGGCGTCCCAGTCGATGTCCAGCCCGCGCGGGTTCAGATAACCCTGAAGCGCGGCGAGCAGGTCGCTGCGGTCGAAGGCGTCGTCCTCGTCCGGCGCCTTCAGGTCCAGAGCGAAGGGCTCGAAGTCCACGCGGGTCTGGCGATAGGGGGATTGGGCCGGCAGTTCGGCCAGAATCCGGAACCGGGCGACCCCGGTCAGGGTGACCAGATAGCGGCCGTCCGAGGTCTCGGCGAAGCTGGTGATGCGCCCGGCGCAGCGACGGGGGACAGGGCCGGCAGGGCCTCGGGGCCGCCCGAGGGCTGGATCATGCCCACGATGCGGTCGCCGGCCATGGCGTCGTCGATCATGTTCAGATAGCGCGGCTCGAAGATGTTCAGGGGCAGCTGGCCGCGCGGCAGGACGATGGCGCCCGCCAGCGGAAAGACGGGGATCACCTGGGGCAGGTCCGAGGCCCTGATGTAGCTGTGGGCCATCGGATCAGGCGAACAGGATGGAGGACAGGCGCCGCCGGCCGTCGCGGGCGATCTCGGCGTTGGGGCCGGCGGCCTCGAAGATGGTCAGCAGTTGCTTGCGCGCCGCCTGCTCGTTCCAGTCCCGGTCGGCGGCGACGATCTTGAGCAGGTGATCCACCGCCGGCTCGAGCTGTCCGGCTGCGGCCAGGGCCAGGGCGAGATCGAAGCGGGCCTGATGGTCGCCGGGATCGGCGGCCACCTTCGCTTCCTGCTCGGACGTCAGGGCGACGGGGGCGCCGGCGCTCAGGGACAGCTGGGCCCGCACGCTGTTGACCAGCGGCTCCTTCGACGGATCGGGGGCCATGGCGATGGTCTGGCGGGCCTGATCGGCGTCGCCGTCAGCCAGATAGACCCGGGCCATGCCGGCGATGGCCTTTTCGTTCTTCGGATCCAGCTGCAGCGCCTGGGCGAAGGCCTGGGCAGCGCCGCCCAGATCGTTCAGCGACAGCGATTCCTCGCCCATGGCCAGGATCTGATCCAGGTCAGAGGGGCCGGAGGATTCGCCGGTAAGGCGCTCGATGAAGGCGGTGATCTGGCTTTCGGGGATGGCGCCCTGGAAGCCGTCGACCGGCTGGCCGTCCTTGAAGGCGTAGACCGTGGGGATGGACTGGACGCGCAGCTGGCCGGCGAAGGCGGGGTTGGCGTCCACGTCGATCTTGACCAGCTTCACCTTGCCCTTGGCGGCGCGTACGGCCTTTTCGATGGCGGGCGTCAGGGTCCGGCACGGTCCGCACCAGGGCGCCCAGAAATCGACGATGACCGGCTGGACCTTCGACGCCTCGACCACATCGGTCATGAATTCGGCGTCCGAGCCGTCCTTGACGGGGTCGGGGGTGTTGGCGGCGAGAGGGTCGGCGAAGGTCATAAGTCTCGTTTCCGGCAAGTGTGGTCGGGCAGTCTAACGCGTTGAAGCCCAGATGGTCGCGCCCGGCGTGAAGTGCAATCAGGCAGACGCGCTGAAATCCACGATCAGGGGGTCATGTTCGACCAGGGTCAGGAAGCGGCGGAAGTCGGCCTGGGCCATGGCGGTGGTGGCGGTGTTGGTCAGGGGGTGGAAATTGACGAGGTCCGCCTCGGCCAGGCGATGGTCGAGGACGAAGGTCACGCGGCGGTCGGTGTCATTGATCAGGCCGAAGGCGGTGACCGAGCCGGGCCGCACGCCGAGGGTCTGCATCAGCAGCGTCTCATTGCCGAAGGACAGGCGGTCCGCGCCGATCAGGCGGTGGGCGGCCTTCAGGTCGATGACCGTGTCCTGACGGGCCGAGATCAGCCACAGGCGCTGCTTCTTGTCCTTGAGGAACAGGTTCTTGGTGTGGGCGCCGGGCATGACCGCCTTGATCTCCAGCCCCTCCTCGACCCGGAAGACCGGCGGATGGTCGTGGGTCGTCGCAGCCAGCCCCTGTTCAGCGAACCAGGCCTCGAGGCGGTCGTGGTCGAAGGCGGGCGGGGCGGGATCGGTCATGGGGCCATTGGAAGCTTGAGGCGTCGGGTGCGGCGGGGATAGGGTCGCGCAACGTTCAGATTAGACCGCTGGAGCCCCGCCTTGGAACTGGAATGCTACCCCATGACGCCGCGCCCGCCCGAGATCGTGCCGGGGCGCGCGTCGCGGGACTGGATGGACGCCTTCGCCTCGCGCCACCCATATCGGTGCCTGCCGCTGAGCATGGCCAACACCACCGGGTGGGAGATCCTGTGCCCCATGGGCTTCACCGCCGAGTGGAACGGCGGGCCGTCGCAGGCCGACATCACCCTCACGCCGGACCGGCCGCATCCCGACTTCGCCCATTTCGTGCAGTCGCACTTCTCGCGCGGGGTGGTGACCATGCACCCCAACTATCTGTTCCGCACGCCGCCGGGCTGGGCGGTGGTGGCCTCGGGCGCGCCCAATCACGTCAAGGACGGCATCCAGGCCCTGACCGGCCTGATCGAGACCGACTGGCTGCCGTTCCCCTTCACCATGAACTGGATATTCACGCGGCCCGGACGGGTGAAATTCGCCAAGGGCGAGCCGTTCTGCTTCATCACCATCGTCGAGCACAAGAAGATGGAGCAGTTCCAGCCGGTCATGAAGACCCTGGACGCCAACCCCGCCATGAAGGGCCAGTTCGACGCCTGGAACCGGGAGCGCACCAGCTTCAACAACCGCCTCGCCTCGGGCGACCCGGACGCGGCCAAGGAGGCCTGGCAGCGGTTCTATTTCAAGGGCGAGTATGCGGACGAAACGACACCGCCGCCTGCTGACCATGTCAACAAGCGGCGGATGAAGTCGCTCAGATTGTTCTGAGACCGAGACCGGTCAGTTCATGGACGGCCGCACGACGCGCGGCCCGATGTTCTGCATGACCTCGCGGGCGTCGAAGGCGTTGGGGTCGTTCGGCTTGGCGCCGCGGCCCATCAAGATCTCCGTGCTGGCCTCGAAACGGGTGACCTCGCGCACGTCGAGATCGCGTCCCCACGGGTCACCCCAGGGGCCCCAGAAGCCGCCGCGATAGAAGCGCCACGACGGACCCCAGTAGGGGCCGTAGCGCGAGCTGTAGAACGGATCGGGCGTGCCCACATAGCGGGTGTCGCGATCGGTGGCGCGGTCCACGGTCTGGAACCAGTCATAGCCGCTCTGGGCCGTCAGCTCGGCGGCGCGGTACAGCAGGTACATCTCGACCGTATCGCGCGACGTCACCGAATTGCCCGCGAAACCGACCCGGAAGCGGTTCTGTTCGATCTGCATTTCGGAATAGCCGCCGCGCGCCTGCGGACTGGCGGCCTGATAGGGGGTCGCGGTGGCGCAGGCCGTAAGGGCCAGGGCGGCGACCGAAGCCAGGATAACGCGTTTCATGAAACTCTCTCCTCTTGGGCCGATTATGTCCGCCGCTCACTGAACGGTGGATGAACAGCTCCGTTCCGCCTGACCAGAAGTCCTTATAATCTCACAAGAATAAGAACCGAGGCCAGGAGCAGCAGGCCGCCGACGGCGATGCCGAACTTACGCTGAAATCTGGGGTCGGTCATGCGCGCTTTCAAGGCCGCCCCGCCCATTCCGTATGCCGTCATGGTGATCACGTCCATGCCGATGGTGGCGCAGGCGAACAGGGCCAGCTGGGGCGCGGCGGACCGGTTCACGTCCAGGAACGGCGGCAGGACGGCGGTGAAGAACAGGATGGCCTTGGGATTGGCGATCTGGACAGTGAAGCCGTCGACGAAGGCGCTGCGGCCTTTCCGGACCGGGATCTCCGACGGCTCGGCGGCGGTGCGGAAGGCGCCCCGGATCGCCTGGGCGCCAAGCCATGCCACATACAGCGCCCCGCCCACCGCCAGCACCCGGAACGCCTCGGGAAACGCCTTGACCAGGGCCCCCAGGCCCAGGGCGGCGGCGGAGAACCAGACCAGGGTGGCCGCATTCATGCCCGCCACGGCCATCAGCACCGCCGCGCGGCCTTTCTGCATGCCGGTGGCCACAGCGAAGATATTGGCTGGGCCGGGCGTCATGGCCATGACCGCCATGACCGCCAGAAAGGTCAGGTAAAGATGCGGATCGACGGGCAGGGCGCTCATGGGCGCCGTTTGCGCGGGCCCGGATCAGCCGTCAAGCGTGATCAGGGATGGTCGTGGCCGGCATCGGCGGGCGCTTCGGCGGTCGCGGCGCCGTGGGCCGCCGCGATCTCGGCGAAGGCTTCGGCCAGGGCGGCCTGAACATCGACGGACGCCATGGCGCCGGCGATGTCGGCCTGGGACAGGGCGGCCTCGATCATGGCGCCGAGGTTCATGGTCTGCATCATGGTTCCGGCCGTGTTCAGCCCCATCTCGGCGGCCGACGCCGTGAAGGCCATGAGGTCCGGCCCGTATTCGGTCCAGAGCGCGGCCATGCGGGTTTCGCGCTCGGCCTCTGTCAGGGTCTGATCCTCGTCCAGCGCCTCGACCTTGGCGCCGAAGGCGGCCATGCGGGATTCCATGCCGCCCAGATCCTGCTCGAAGGCGCTGGGCTCATAGCCGGGGATCACGCCCGCCATGGAGCGGGTTTCGCCGTCCTGGGCCAAGGCGGGGGCGGCGATGATCGTGGCGGCTGCGGCGATGGCGATGAGGCGCATGGCGGTCTCCCTGTCCGACCGCCCCACAATTCGCGCGAAACCGCCTTCGGGCAAGTGACAACGCGTTAAGGTCGGCGGGCCCTACTCCGCCTCGGGCGTATCCGTCGCCGGAGCCGTCGCCGCGTCCGCCGCGGCGGCGAGCTGGGCCTCCGCCCCTGCCCGGATCTGGTCGGGGATGGCGAGGATCACCGGGATGGCGGTGTCGCGCGCGGTGGTCAGTTCGGCGCGTGCCTGTTCATCGCTGGAAGCGGCGATCTGCGCGTTGAAAAACGTCTCGAAATCGCGGGCGAAACCGTCGAACTCGGGCTGATAGCGGGCGAGAATCTCATTCACCGACGCCATGGTGACGTCGCGGTCGCCGCCGCCCGCCTGCCCGGCGGCTTCCAGTTCGCGGGTCATCTGGTCCACCTGCTGCTCGAACCGCTCCGCACGCGCCTCGAAGGCGGCCTCGTCCATGGGCGCGGCGGCGGGGGTCTCGGGCGCGGTTTGCGGGGCCGCGTCCTGGGCCTGAGCGGCGCCGGTCAGGGCGAAGGCGGCCGTGGCGGCCAGAACAGTGCGGATCAGCATGGCGACAACTCCGTGAGCGAGGGCGGCGGCCAGAATGCCCTACCGACCGCCCTGCTCCAAGACCGCTCAGCCCCGGTCGCGGTTATCGCGCTTGGCCAGCACCCGCAGCCGCAGGGCGTTCAGCTTGATGAACCCGGCCGCGTCCTTCTGGTCGTAGGCCACGGCGCCGTCCTCGAAGGTGACCAGCTCCTGATCGTACAGGCTGTTGGGGCTCTCGCGGCCGATGACGGTGGCGTTGCCCTTGTACAGCTTGACCCGCACCGTGCCGGACACCTTGGTCTGGCTGTGGTCGATGGCGGCCTGCAGCATCTCGCGCTCGGGCGAGAACCAGAAGCCGTTGTAGATCAGGTGGGCGTATTTGACCGCCAGTTCGTCCTTCAGGTGCATGGCGCCGCCGTCCAGGGTGATGGACTCGATGCCCCGGTGGGCGGCCAGCAGGATGGCGCCGCCCGGCGTCTCATAGACCCCGCGCGACTTCATGCCGACGAAGCGGTTCTCCACCAGATCCAGCCGTCCGATGCCGTTGTCATGACCATACTGGTTCAGGGCGGTCAGCAGGGTCGCCGGGCTCATGGCCTCGCCGTTGATGGAGACCGCGTCGCCCTTCTCGAAGCCGATGGTGATGACGGTGGGGGTGTCCGGCGCGTCCTCGGGCGACAGGGTGCGCTGGTGCACGAACTCGGGCGCCTCCACGGCCGGATCCTCCAGCACCTTGCCCTCGGAGGAGGAGTGCAGAAGGTTGGCGTCGACGCTGAAGGGGGCCTCGCCGCGTTTGTCCTTGGCGATGGGGATCTGATGCTTCTCGGCGAACTCCAGCAGGGCCTCGCGGGACTTGAATTCCCACTCGCGCCAGGGCGCGATGACGCGGATGTCGGGCTCCAGGGCGTAGTAGCCCAGCTCGAAGCGGACCTGGTCGTTGCCCTTGCCGGTGGCGCCGTGACAGACGGCGTCGGCGCCCATCTGGCGGGCGATCTCGATCTGGCGCTTGGCGATCAGCGGCCGGGCGATGGAGGTGCCCAGCAGGTACTGGCCCTCATAGACCGTGTTGGCCCGGAACATGGGGAAGACGTAGTCCCGCACGAACTCCTCGCGCAGGTCGTCGATGAAGATGTTCTCGGGCTTGATGCCCATCTTCAGCGCCTTCTCGCGCGCCGGGGCCAGCTCCTCGCCCTGGCCCAGATCGGCGGTGAAGGTGATGACCTCCGCGCCGTATTCGGTCTGCAGCCACTTCAGGATGATGGAGGTGTCCAGGCCGCCGGAATAGGCGAGGACGACTTTCTTGGGCGCGTGATTAGCGGACATGACGGGAGTTCCAGGCAGTCGGGGAGATGGCCGCGCTTAAAGAACCAATGGTCCCGTCATGCAAGGCCCGTCAGTCCTGAACGCTGAAGCGGTATTCGTGATGCTGGCGATAGGTTTCCCCCGGACGCAGGGCGGTGGAGGGGAACTCCGGCCGGTTGGGGCTGTCCTGATAGTGCTGGGGCTCGAGGCAGAAGCCCGTGCGCGGCTGATAGACGACCCCGCCCTTGGCCGGCCAGTCGCGGATGGCGTTGGCGGTGTACAGCTGAACCCCCGGCGCGGTGGTGTGCAGTTCCATGACCCGGCCGCTGGACGGATCGCGCGACCACGACGCCAGCCGGAAATCGCCCGGCGCGCCCCGCACCACGAAATTGTGGTCGTAGCCGTTTCCGATGCGAATCTGTTCTTCATCGGCGTCGATGTGGCGGCCGATGGGTTTGGCCTCACGGAAGTCGAAGGGCGTGCCCGCCACGGGCCGGATCTCGCCGGTCACCACCTTGTTCGCATCGAAGGGGGTGAAGGCGTCGGCGGCCATCATCAGCTCGTGGTCAAGGATCGGGCGCCCCCCGTCGCCGGTCAGGTTGAAATAGCCGTGATGGGTCAGGTTGATGACCGTGGGACGGGTGGTCGTGGCGGTCATGTCGATGCGCAGGGCGCCGCCCGGCGTCAGGCGATAGATCACCTCGGTGGTCAGCTCGCCGGGAAAGCCCTGATCGCCGTCAGGGCTGACAAGGGTCAGGCGCACGCCCGGGCCCAGATCGTCATGGATCGCCTGGCCCCGCCATAGCCTTTTGGCGAACCCGTCCGGACCGCCGTGGGAGGAATGGGCGCCGCCGCCGGTGTCCAGCTGGATCGTCCGGCCGTCCAGCTCGAACCGCCCGCCCGCGATGCGCCCGGCGTAGCGGCCGACGATGGTGCCGAAATTGCGGTTGCGGTCGATGTAGTCCTCGAGGGTGTCCAGCCCCAGCACCACGTCGCCCATGACGCCGTCCCGGTCGGGTGCGGTCAGGGAGACGACGATGGCTCCGTATTCGATGATCCGGGCGGTCATGCCGTTCGCGCCGGTGAGGTCGAAGGCCTTGACCGGCCGTCCGTCGGGCAGCACGCCCCAGGGGCTTTCCACCACGGAGCCCGTGCGTCGGCGCTGGGCGGCCGCGCAGCTCGCAACGGACATGACACCGGTTACCCCGATCATCGCCCCGAAGGCGCGTCTGTTCATGACCATGGCCGTGCGTCTCCTCTGGAACGCGGTCCAGCCTATGGGGTCGGACGGGGAAGGTCGAGCCTCAGTCCACGGCCTCGCGGCAGCCGGCCACGAAGGCGTCCCGGTCAGCGGGCGATATGGCGGGGAAGGGGCCCAGGTTCTGGGCGCCGTAGTTGAAGGCGATCTCGCCGCCCGCCGCCAGACGATCCAGCAGGTCGGCCGGAATGTCGCCCGAGCCTCCACGCCCTTTGCGCGATCGGCCTGCAGATCGGCGGCCAGGGCGTAGGCTTCGCCGCCCACGCCGACGGTGAAGCGATCCTCGCTCATGATGGGCTGGAACCGGTCGGTTTCCGCGCGCAGGGCGGCCGGGTCGCGCATGCAGGCGACGGCGGCGATCAGATCGTTGTCCCCCTCAAGCCTCAGGGCCACGCCCTCGCCCGACGCGATCAGCGACCAGCCAGCGCTGGCGAGCGCCTGCTCGGGCGGGGGCGCGGGTGTTTCCGCGCCGTTCACGGACGGCTGGGACGGGCGCGGCTCGCTGTCGCCGCAGGCCGCCAGCAGCAGGGCGCCCATCATGGAGGCGGAGATCCAGAGGCGGGTCATGGCGAGTCCTTTTGGTTGCTGAGACTGCAACGGTCCGGCGCGCTACAGTTTCGTGCGCAGGGACCAGAGTTCGGGGAAGCAGCGTTTTTCCAGGGTCTTGGCCAGGTAGGCGACGCCCTCGGTGCCGCCGGTGCCGCGGCGCCGACCGATGATGCGCTCGACGGTGATGACGTGCTTGTGCCGCCAGGTGATCAGGGCGTCGTCCAGATCCACCAGCTTCTCGGCCAGCTGATACAGCTCCCACCAGCGCGTGGTGTCGCGGTAGACCTCCAGCCAGGCCGCCTCCACCTCGGGGTGGGGCTCATAGGGTTGGCTGACGTCCCGGTTCAGCACGGCGTCGGGGATCGACAACCCGGCCCTGGCCAGCTGCGCCAGGGCGTCGTCGTAGAGGCTGGGCGACTCGATGGCCTGCTTCAGCGCCGCGTGGGCGTGCGGCCGGTCCTCGTGGAAGCGCAGGAAACTTGCGTCCTTCAGCCCCAGCATGGCCTCGATGCGGCGGAACTGGTCGCTCTGGAAGCCCGAGGACGTGCCCAGGGAATCGCGGAAGCGCAGATAGTCCGCCGGGGTCATGGTGGCCAGGATGTCCCAGGTCTGGGTCAGGACGCTCTGGATGCGCGAGACGCGGGCCATGCTCTTGTAGGCCGGGGTCAGGTCGCCGGCCCGGACCAGGGTCTGGGCGTAGCCGATCTCGTGCAGGATCTGCTTGAGCCACAGCTCCTTGGCCTGGTGGATGATGA
The DNA here is from genome assembly GCF_000466985.1 of Brevundimonas abyssalis TAR-001. Lineage (GTDB taxonomy): Bacteria > Pseudomonadota > Alphaproteobacteria > Caulobacterales > Caulobacteraceae > Brevundimonas > Brevundimonas abyssalis. Next base: position 30,086 of record NZ_BATC01000021.1, on the reverse strand, counting down.
CGAACAGCATCTCGTCGTGCTGATCGGTCAGCGGATTCTGCGCGCCCAGCACCTGATCGAGGGTCAGATAGCGGGCGTAGGTCATGTCGGCGGGTTGGGTCATGCGCCTCTATCCCCCGGCTGGAGCCGCGCCTCAAGCGCGCTTGCCCCGACCGGACCCGGCCCATACGGTGAACACACAAGAAAAATCAGGCTTTCAGGGAAACGCCATGCGCCGTCTTCTGCTCACCACCGCCGTCGTGACCGCCTTCGCCGCCGCCTCGCCGGTCATGGCGCAACAGGCCCAGCCCGCCGCCGCCGAGGCGCCTGCACAGTCCGAGGACCAGCGCATCCTGGCCTTCTTCGAGGCGGCCTTCCAGGAGCAGATTGCGGACAGCCCCCAGACCCTGACGTCCCTGGGCATCAAGCGCGACTATGACCGGCTGAACGACTACACCGACGCGGCGGCGGTGCGCCGCATGGAGATGTCCGAGCGGCATCTGGCGCGCCTGCAGGCCGAGTTCGACTACGACGCCCTGAACCACCAGAACCAGCTGAGCTGGCGGCTGTTCGAGCATGGGGTGGAGCAGCAGCGCGCCGCATTCCCCTTCCGCCACCACGGCTTCACCTTCGCGGCCAACGGCAATCCCACCGGCTCGCTGCCGGTGTTCATGATCAACAGCCACCGGGTGGATTCGGTCGAGGACGCCCGCGCCTACATCGCCCGTCTGGCCGAGGCCGAGCGGGTCATGAACGAGATCTCCGCCGACGTGCTGAACGCGGCCGAGATGGGGATCGTCTCGCCCGCCTTCGTGTTCGAACCCACCATCGGCGACGCCCGCAACGTCATCTCCGGCGCGCCTTTCGATGACGGCGAGGACAACCCGGTGTGGGCCGATTTCCAGCGCAAGGTGGCGGCATTGGACGCGTCGGACGAGGACAAGGCTCGGCTGCTGGCCGACGCCCGCGCCGCCCTGACCGGCCCGTGGCTGCGGGGCTATGAGCAGATCATCGGCACGCTGCAGACGCTGCAGGCCCAGGCCGACAGCAATGAGGGCGTGTGGCGCCTGCCGGACGGCGAGGCCTATTACGCCCAGCGGGTGGCGGCCTCCACCACCACCGACCTGACGCCGCAGCAGATCCACCAGATCGGTCTCGACGAGGTGGCCCGCATCCAGGGCGAGATGGAGGTGATCAAGGACGCCGTGGGCTTCGAGGGCTCGCTCCAGGAATTCTTCGCCTTCATCAAGACCGACCCGCGGTTCCAGTTTCCCAACACCGCCGAGGGCCGCGAGGCCTATCTGGCCGAGGCGCGCCAGCACGTGGCCAACGCCATGGAGGTCGCCCCGCGTTTCTTTCACACCCTGCCCGAGGCCGAGCTGGAGGTGCGCGCCGTGGAGGAATGGCGTCAGGCGACGGCCTCGGTGGCCTTCTACAACCGCCCCGCGCCCGACGGATCACGGCCGGGCATCTACTATGTCAATCTGGCCGACATGACCCAGGTGCTGCGCCCCCAGATCGAGGGCATCAGCTATCACGAGGGCGCGCCGGGCCATCACTTCCAGATCGCGGCGGCCATGGAGCTCGAGGGCGTGCCCAGCTTCCGCCGCTTCGGCGGTTACGGCGTCTATTCGGAGGGTTGGGGCCTGTACTCCGAATGGCTGGGCGGGGAGATGGGGTTCTATCAGGATCCCTATTCGGACTTCGGCCGGCTGTCGCTGGAGCTGTGGCGGGCGGTGCGTCTGGTGACCGACACCGGCATCCACGCCCTGCGCTGGAGCCGCGAGGACGCCATCGCCTACTTCCAGCAGAACTCGCTGCTGTCGGAGCTGGACATCGTCAAGGAGGTGGAGCGCTACGTCACCAATCCGGGTCAGGCGGTCAGCTACAAGATCGGCCAGATCAGGATCATGGAGCTGCGCCAGAGGGCCGAGGCGGCGCTTGGAGACGAGTTCGACGTGCGCGATTTCCACGCGGTGGTTCTCGGCGACGGCGCGGTGCCGCTGAACGTGCTGGAAGCCAATGTGGACGCCTGGATCGCGGGCGGCGGCGGACGGCCCTGATCGACGGGGAGGGGCGGCGGGCGGCCGGCACGGCGTTTCCGGTCGGTCGCAACCATTTCGCCCCGGCGGCGGTTGTTCAGGTTCACCATCCACACTCACGGAGGACGCCATGAGCACCCCGAACGATCACGACATCAAGGTCCTGAACGGCCTCATCGAAACCACGCTCGACAGCGCGGACGGCTATCGCGAGGCGGCCAAGGAAACCGAGAACACCGGCTTCCGCGCCCTGTTCGAACAGCGCAGCTTCGAGCGCCAGAAGGTGGCCGGCGACCTTCAGGGCACGGTGCGTCAGCTGGGCGGAGAGCCCGAGGACGACGGCACGGTCCTGGCCAAGGCCCACCGCGCCTTCCTGGACGTCAAGCACGCCATCCTCAAGGATGAGCAGGCGGTGGTGAACTCGGTCGAGAACGGCGAGGACCACATCAAGGCCAGGTACGAAAAGGCCATCGAGGACACCGACCTGTCGGCCACCACCCGTGAGACCATCACCCGCGCCTACGGCTCGGTGCGTGAAGGCCACGACCAGATGCGCGATATCAAGCACGCCATGCAGGCGAAGAACTGATCACCGTCTGAAACGAGAAAGGCCCCGGTCCGCGAGGACCGGGGCCTTCTTCATGCCGCGAGGGCAGGAAGGATCAGGAGTCGTCGCCGGGCTTCTCGGCGGTTCCGGTTTCCGGAACGGCGACGACCTTCTCCTTGCGGACGGTCTGGCGCTCGGCGATCCGGGCCGACTTGCCGCGACGATCGCGCAGGTAATAGAGCTTGGCGCGCCGCACGACGCCGCGACGCTTCACTTCGATGGATTCGATGTTGGGCGAGAGGATCGGGAACTTGCGCTCCACGCCTTCGCCGAAGGAGATCTTGCGCACGGTGAAGGTCTCGTTGACGCCGGTTCCGGCGCGGGCGATGCACACGCCCTCGAAAGCCTGGACGCGCTCGCGCTCGCCTTCCTTGATCCGCACATTGACGCGCAGGGTGTCGCCGGGGCGGAAATCGGGGATCTCGCGACCTTCGAGGACGCGGGCTTTTTCTTCGGCAGCGAGCTGCTGAACGATATTCATGTCTCTTCTCCTCGGGCTTTTGCGCCCTTTAGCTGTGATTTGGCGAGATGCCGCTCCCAGAGGTCCGGTCGCCGCTCCCGCGTGGTGATTTCCCTCTGCTCCTGACGCCATCTGGCGACCTTGGCGTGGTCGCCCGACAACAGGACCTCGGGGATGTCGAGCCCCTCGAACGTCCGCGGTCGCGTGTACTGCGGATGTTCCAGAAGCCCGTCCTCGAAGCTCTCCGAACTCAGGCTTTCGGCCTGGCCCAGCACTCCGGGGATCAGTCTTACGCACGCCTCGATCACGACCATCGCCGCCGCCTCGCCACCGGCGAGAACCGCGTCTCCGACCGAGACCTCCTCGAACCCCCGGGCGTCGAGCACCCGCTGGTCCACCCCCTCGAACCGGCCGCACAGGACGGTGATCCCGTCCGCTGCAGCCCAGTCCTTCACACGCGCCTGGGTCAGGGGCCGGCCCCGCGCGCTCATGTACAAAAGCGGCCGCCGCGGCCCTGTCACGCTGTCGAGCGCCCTGGCCACCACGTCCGCCTTGAGAACCTGTCCGGGGCCGCCACCCGCAGGGGTGTCGTCCAGGAAGCCGCGCTTATCTGTCGAAAAGTCGCGAATGTCCACTGTTTCGAGCGACCACAGATTTCGCTCGCGCCAGGCCGTGCCGATCAGCGACACGCCGAGCGGCCCCGGGAAAGCCTCGGGAAACATGGTCAGGACCGTGGCGGTGAACATGGCGCGGGCCGCCCGAAGGCGTCAGCCTTCCTCGTCGGCGGCCAGACCCATCATGTGGAAACCGGCGTCCACATGGATGATCTCGCCGGTGGTCGACAGGCCCAGGTCCGAGCACAGCCACAGCGCACAACCGGCCACGCCCTCCATGGAGGTGTCCTCCTTCATGGCGCTCATGGCGCGGCCCTGGGCGATCATGCCCCGCCCGCCGGAGATGCCGGCCAGCGACAGGGTGCGCATGGCGCCGGCGGAGATGGCGTTGACGCGGATGCCCTTGGGCCCAAGGTCGCGGGCGATGTAGCGGGTCGCGGCCTCCAGCGCGGCCTTGGCCACACCCATGGTGTTGTAGTTCGGGATGGCGCGCTCGGAGCCAGATAGGTCATGGTGACCATGGAGCCCCCGTTGGGCATCAGCTTCGACGCCCGCCTGGCCACGTCCACGAAGCTGAAGGCCGAGATGTTCATGGCCAGCAGGAAGCTGTCGCGGGTGGTGTTGTCCACGAACGAGCCCTTGAGCTCATCCTTGTTGGCGAAGGCCACCGAGTGGACCACGAAATCGATGGTCCCGAATTCCTTCTCCAGCTCGGCGAACGCCGCGTCCATGGAGGCGTCGTCAGTGACGTCGGCCTGGATCAGCAGTTTCGCCCCGACGCTTTCGGCCAGCGGGCGCACCCGGCGCTCCAGCCCCTCGCCCAGATAGGTGAAGGCCAGCTCGGCGCCCTGGGCGGCTAGCTGCGAGGCGATGCCCCACGCGATGGAGTTGGAATTGGCCACCCCCATGATCAGGCCCTTCTTGCCCTTCATGAGGTCGCCTGTGGGCATGTTCCAGCCGCTCTCGCTCGCCATGGTCAGTCTCCGTTCTTCGAAGCCGGAGGGTTAGCAGGGGCGGCGTCGGCGGGGAAGTCCGGGGCGGCGCAGGCGTCGCTCCGACGCGCCAGCCGGGCGAGCAGAGGGGTCGCGGTGACGCCGTGGACGATGATCGACAGCAGGATGATGAAGCCGACCACGGCCCACAGCCGTTCGCTGTTGCCGAAGTCGCCGTGATTGATGCCGTAGGCGATGTAGTAGACCGAGCCGACCCCCCGGATTCCAAGGAAGGCCAGCAGCAGCCGCTCCCGCCACGGCGGAGGCGAGCCGATCATGGCGATCAGGCCGGCGACGGGGCGCACCACGAAGACGACAGCGAGACCGATCAGGGCGTCGGTCCAGGTCAGGCTGGCCAGCAGGCCGTTGGCCAGGGCGCCGCCGAACAGCACCAGCAGCAGCATCATCAGCAGACGTTCGATCTGGTCGGAGAAGTCGTGCATCTCCTGATGGAAGTCGTGCTCCCGCTCGGTGCCCCGGATGGCCATCGCGCAGACGAAAACGGCGAGGAAGCCGTAGCCGTGAACCACCTCGGCGACTGCATAGGCGATAAGGGTGGCGGCGAGGGCGATCAGCCCGTCGGTCAGCTTCGACAGTCCGCCGCGACGGCTGCGAAACAGCAGATATCCGAGCAGTTTTCCCACGAGCCAGCCGGCGCCGAGGCCGGCCAGCAGCTTCCAGCCGACCTTGATGGAGAACCAGTCGGTCAGGCCGGCCTGGGTGGCCAGACCACCCGCAGCGGCGAGGATGGCCAGGTGCACGAAGGGAAAGGCGAGGGCGTCGTTCAGCCCCGCCTCTGAGGTCAGGCCGAAGCGCACCTCGTCTTCATCGCCGGAGCCGGGCGGGCCGCACTGGACATCGGAGGCCAAGACCGGGTCGGTCGGCGCCATGCTGGCGCCAAAGAGCAGCGCCATGGCCATGCTGAAGCCCAGCCCGGACCATCCCAGCCAGGCGGTCGCGGCGATCGTCAGCGGCATGGCGACGGCGAGCAGCCGCCAGGTCGTCGACCAGCTGCGCCAACCCGGTATGCGATCGATCTTCAGCCCCGCCCCCATCAGGCTGATGATGACGACCAGCTCCGTCAGCCGTTCTGTGGCTGTGTCCCAGGTCCGGGGGTCAGGATCAAAGGCCAGCAGTCCCGTTGAGAACACCGCGACGCCCAGCGCGACGCAGAGGATCGCCAGCGTCAGCGGCAGGCGCTTGAGCCCCACCGGCGCCCAGGACACCAGCAGGACCACGGCGCCGAGGCCGAGCAGGAACAGGATATAGGGATCGAAAATCAGCAGAGGCTCCAGCACAGGCGTCGAATCTGGCAGGCATGACCGGCGCCCGGGCAGACCACATGCAGCAACGCTCCGGACCCGGTTCGGATGCTCGCCCGTCCGTCACATCGACGATCCGCTCCCGAAGGTTCAGACCTTGGACAGGATGATGCAGCCGTTGGTGCCGCCGAAGCCGAACGAGTTGGACATGACCGTCGTCAGCTCCCCGTCCTTGCGTTCGCGCAGGATGGGCAGATCGGCGAAGTCCGGGTCCAGGGTCTCGATGTGCGCGCTCTCGGCGGCGAAGCCGTCCTGCATCATCAGGAGGCAATAGATCGCCTCCTGCGCGCCCGCCGCCCCCAGGCTGTGGCCGGTCAGGGACTTGGTGGACGAGATCATCGGCGCCTTGTCGGCCCCGAAGACATTCCGGATGGCGTCGGTCTCGCGCGCATCGCCCACCGGGGTCGAGGTGCCGTGCGGGTTCAGATAGTCGACCTTGCGGTTTCCGGCCATTTCGAGCGCGATCTTCATGCAGCGCTCGGCGCCCTCGCCGGAGGGGGCGACCATGTCGAAGCCGTCGGAGTTGGCCCCGTAGCCGACGATCTCGGCATAGATCTTCGCACCGCGCGCCTTGGCCCGCTCATACTCCTCGACCACCACGATGCCCGCGCCGCCCGCGATGACGAAGCCGTCGCGGTCCTTGTCATAGGCGCGGCTGGCCACCGAGGGGGTGTCGTTGAAGTTGGAGGACATGGCGCCCATGGCGTCGAACAGGTTCGACAGGGTCCAGTCGATCTCCTCGCAGCCGCCGGCGAAGACCACGTCCTGCTTGCCCCAGGCGATCTGTTCGGCGGCCGCGCCGATGCAGTGCACCGACGTCGCGCAGGCCGAACTGATCGAATAATTGATGCCCTTGATCTGGAACCAGGTGGCCAGAACGGCCGACGGTCCCGACGACATGGCCTTGGGCACCGCGAACGGGCCGATGCGCTTGGGGCCGCGCGTCTTTGTGGTCTCCGCCGCCTCGACGATGGTGCGGGTGGACGGGCCGCCGTCGCCGACGATCAGGCCGATGCGCTCGTGGCGGATCTCCTCGGCTGTCATGCCGCAGTCGGCCAGGGCCTGTTCAAAGGCGATGTGGGCCCAGGCGGTGCCGGGGGCCAGGAAACGGGCGGCGCGGCGATCCACCAGGCCGGTCCAGTCCTCGATCTTGGGCGGGGCGTGGACCTGGGAGCGGAATCCCAGCTCGGCGTACTCAGGCGCGGCGACGACGCCAGAACGAGCCTCGCGCAGGGATTTGGTCACCTCCGCGGCGTCCTTGCCGATGGAGGAGACGATCCCCAGACCCGTGATCACCACACGCCGCATATTGTTCCTCGCCCTAGTCGCCGGTTTCCGGTCGTTGAAAGTTAATCCGTAACTCAGCCGGCGGTTTCCGGCGTGGCCGGGGTCTGGGCGCCGAACAGGCCCACACGCATGTCGCTGGCCGTATAGATAGGCACGCCGTCCGCTTCCAGCACGCCGTCCGCGATGCCCATGACCAGACGCCGGTTGATGACGCGCTTCAGGTGCACCTTGTAGACGACGCGCTTGATGTCAGGCGTCACCTGGCCGGTGAATTTCACCTCGCCGACGCCCAGCGCCCGGCCCCGGCCCGGCGCGCCGGTCCAGCCCAGGAAAAAGCCCACCAGCTGCCACATGGCGTCCAGGCCCAGGCAGCCGGGCATGACGGGATCGCCGATGAAGTGGCACTGGAAGAACCAGAGGTCCGGGTGGATGTCGAGTTCGGCCTCGATGTAGCCCTTGCCGTGATCGCCGCCGTCCATGCTGATGGTCTTGATGCGGTCGAACATCAGCATGGGCGGGGCCGGCAGCTGGGCGTTGCCCGGCCCGAACAGCTCGCCCCGGCCGCTGGCCAGAAGGCCGTCGTGGTCGAAGGACGAGGGATAGGGGGATTGGGTCACGGGGCGGCTCCGTCAGGATTGTCGCGCCGTGCGGGCGACAGGGCTTGTGATCGGGCGGTTACACGACGCAGGGGCGGGGCTCAACCTTCCGTCGGTCGAAGATCAGCGCCCGACGGCGCGTCCCGCGGGGGTCGAGGCCGGACATTGCGCCTGCGTCTGAACCCCGAACAGGGCCTCCTGCGGCGCCCAGCCGTGCAGGCGGCCGGACTGCAGCCGGCACCAGCCGTCCTCGCATCGATCCAGGGTGATCACGGCCCGCGCCGCCAGCCGCGCGCGGACGCCGGCCTCAGCATCGGGCCGACGGCGCAGGTCCAGCGGCGCATCGGTGCGGTTGAAGGCGGTGCGGCGGCCCGAGGTGATGGTGCGGTGGACCCAGGCCACATTGCCCTCGGGGTCGCAGACCTTGCGCCAGTCCCGGGTCTCGGCGACCACCTGAACCGGCAGGCCCGCGGCGCGGTACTCCCACAGGATGCGGTGATCGAGGCCGGGGCCGCGGCGCGCGCGGGCGGGCGAGGACTTGATGGACACCCAGCGGGGCACGTCGAAGCCCGACGGCGTGGGCCGCCCGTCCGGCATCTGGGCCCCGGCGCCGAGGCCCAGCGCCATGCCGGCGGCCAGCAGAACCGTGCGCAGGCTTTTGATCCTTCCCGACGCTTTGCTAGACACGTCCCGATCCCTCGGCCATTCCTCGGCGTCCGGCGCGATGCGCCGTCGTCACAGCCTGAAAGCGTCTATGTCCGCCAGCAATCTTAAGGTCGTGCTAACCAGACGGCTGCCCGACGCCGTCGAGACCCGCATGCGCGAGCTGTTCGACGCCGAACTGAACCTGACCGACGCCCCCATGGACCGGGCCGCGCTGGAGTCGGCCATGCAGCGCGCGGACGTTCTGGCCCCCACCATCACCGACCGAATCGACGCCGAGCTGATCGCCGGCGCGGGCGAGCAGCTGAAGATGATCGCCAATTTCGGCGCGGGGGTGGATCATATCGATGTGGAGGCGGCGGTGGCGCGGGGCATCATCGTCACCAACACGCCCGGCGTCCTGACCGAGGACACCGCCGACCTGGCCATGACCCTGATCCTGGCGGTGTCGCGCCGGGTCGTGGAGGGCGCGCAGGTGATGGCCGAGGGCCGCTTCACCGGCTGGACCCCCACCTGGATGAACGGCCGCAAGCTGTGGGGCAAGCGGCTGGGCATCGTCGGCATGGGCCGCATCGGCCAGGCCCTGGCCCGCCGCGCCAGGCGTTCGGGCTTCAGGTCCACTATCACAACAGAAAGCCGGTCAGCGCCGCCATCGAGGCGGAGCTGGGCGCAACCTACTGGGATGACCTGGACCAGATGCTGGGGCGCATGGACCTGATCTCCCTGAACTGCCCGGCGACGAAGGAGACCCACCACCTGATGTCGGCCGAGCGGCTGGCGAAGCTGCAGCCCCATGTGATCCTGGTGAACACCGCGCGCGGTGAGCTGATCGATGAGGCGGCGCTGGCCGACGCGGTGCGCGAGAAAGCCATCGCCGGGGTGGGCCTGGACGTGTTCGAGCACGAGCCGAAGGTGCATCCCGGTCTGGTTGGCCATGCCAATGTGGTGCTGCTGCCCCACCTCGGCTCCGCCACCCTGGAGACGCGCCGGGAAATGGGCGAGCGGGTGATCCAGAACATCATGACCTACGCCAACGGGCACCGCCCGCCGGACCGGGTCATTCCCGCGATGCTCTAGGCGTAACGCGGGCTCATGCCCTGAGAAAGAACAGGGTTTCGACCGGGGCGTTGAGCGCGCGGGCCAGCTTCAGCGCCAGGGTGGTGGAGGGCGTGAAGACCTCGTTCTCGACGGTGTTGATGGTTTTTCGGGAAACCCCGACCAGGGCGGCGAGCTCCGCCTGGGTCAGGCCGGCGTCGCTGCGAAGAGCCTTGAGCCTGTTGCCGAGTTCGCTTTCAGCCATCGTCACCCTGACGTTCGAAGATCGCGAAGCTCAGAACATGGGCCAGGACGCCCGACAGAAGCACGCCCGTGAGGACCGGTGCGAGGGGCATGTCGATGAAGACGCTGAGGGGCAGCGTATAGCCGGCCGCCGCCGCGATCGCCACGTAGCCCACCGCCATGGCCCTGACGCTGTTGCGGGTGGAGAGTTCGTCGTTGAGCTCCTGGTTCATGGATCGGTCCCGCAACGCCCGGAGTTGCAGGACGGTCAGACCTATGCTGCCTGGTGCGGCCAGCAGCAACCCCACCGCCAGGATGATCAGCACGGTCGTCGTGTGATTTGCGCCGAGGGCGCCGGTCTGCAGCAGGATCGCGCTGGGCATGAGCATGGCCAGACCAAGGGCGAGGCTGAACATCAACCGCCGTCTTGTGCGGGCGGGGTTTTTCAGGGGCGGCATGTCGGGTCTCCTTCTGGCAGGATTCTGATCAGGGTGATGGCAGTCAATTCATATGGCCCGGCAGGGGCAGGCCGAGGAAGATCAAGGTCAGGCCGTAGGTGTCCATCAGGCCGTGGGCGATGATCGGCGCCCACAGATTCCGCCCTGAGGCGTAGTAGGTGATCGCGAGGATCACTCCCACAAAGGCGGTGATCAAGACGCCCGTGGGGCCTTGTATGGCGTGCAGAAGGCCGAACATGAGAGCCTGGGCGAGGACAGCGGCGGCAATCGCGATGCGGCTCCCGCCGAACAGAGTCGTCAGCCGGTCCATCACGAAGCCGCGGGCGAACAGTTCCTCGCCAACCGCTGCGCTCCCCCACACCACCAGAACCATCCAGACCAGATAGGCGGCTGCATTGCCTTCAATGGAAAGGCGAATATAGGTCAGGTCCAGGGGCGGCCAGTCGGTCGTGGCCTGGATCGCCATGCCCAGCGCCAGGGCGCCGAGATTCGCCGCGACCGCCGCGATCACCGCCAGCACAAGCGTCCGCGTCCAACCGACGGGCCGAGCCAGGCCCAGTTGACGGTAGGAAGAGCGACGCAGTCTGAGGAGGAGCGCTCCGACGAGCACCGCCCCCCACATCGCAAGAGCCAGCAGGGGGGTCTGAAGCCACTCGACTGCATTGTTCGCGACCAGGACGCCCAGGACTGCTGAAGCGATGAACAGACCCGCAAAGGCGGCGACGATCTCGGCGGCTGACTGCGCCGCGCCGACCAAACCGGCTCCCTTTGAAGCATTTGCTGTCATGACGCACCTCCCGTGTCACCTGTGAGTTACATCATGGTCTGATGCAGGCGTAACGTCAAGGTTACATTTTGCGTTCGATCACTGCGGCCTCGCGCAACAGCCAGGTCAGACCGCTGCCAAGGCTGGGACACCCTGGAGACGCGTCGGAGATGGGCGAGCGGGTGATCCAGAACATCATGACCTGCGCCAACGGGCGCCGCCCGCCGGACCGGGTCATTCCCGCGATGCTGTGACGTCGAGCCACTTTCGGGTTGACCGGAGCGGTCCCCCCGGCTGAACTTCAGGTTGTCGGCGCGTGGCCGGCGCGTAGTGCCGGGGGGCTTCATGACAATCAGGATCAACGCACCGAGCGGCCCGTTCAGGGACGCCGGGATCGAAAGCCTGCGCGCCGGGCTCACCCGTCGGGGTCTGCTGGGGTGCGGCGCCGGAGCGGCGGGCGCGGTCCTGCTGGGCGCGGCAGGCGACGCCCGCTCGCAGGACGCCGTCCAGCCCCATGCCCTGGCTGAGTTCTTCCAGGGCAACCAGGTGGCGGCCGCGGCCCTGTCACCCTCCGGCGAACGGGTCGCCGTGTTGCTGAACATCGGCGAGGGCGGCGCCCGGCGCATGGTCGTGGATCTGATCGAGGCGTCCGACCCCTCCGGTCCGCGCCGTCGGGTTCCCGTCGGCGATTTTGACGTGGAGACCTTGGTCTGGGCCAACGAACGGCGGGTGATGTTGCGTCTGGTGATCCCGGTGACGGGGGGCGGCAATACGCCCGTGGGCCGCGGCATCGCCAACAGGACCTATGAGATCCTGAGCCGGCGCATGGTCTCCATGGACCTGGAGACGGGCGAACACACCCTCATGTTCGGCAATGAGCGCGTGCGCCTGCGCGAAAGCCTGAATCTGGGCTATGTGGTCGACTATCTGGCGGACGATCCCGGCCATGTGCTGATGGCTGCGCGGGAGTACAGCGGGCTGGTGGCCCTGCATCGGGTCAATGTGGACACCGGCCGCGCCGAACTGGTCGAGCGGGGCAGCCAGCTGACCCTGGACTGGTCCACAATCAACGGCGTGCCCGTCATGCGCCGGGACATCAGCACCCGCGGCTCCTTCATCAACATCTTCGTGCGGCCGAACGGGCAGGGGCGCTGGCGCCGGGCCTGGCGCCAGCCCACGGCACAGTTGGCCCTGGCGGACTTCCTCTGGATCGGCGCGTCCGAACGGCCCGGACACGCCCTGGTGGCGGCCCGACTGGAGAATGAGGACGTGCTGTCGGTGCGCGATCTGGATCTGGAGACGCTGGAATACGGTCCGCCGCGCGCGTCCCGGCCCGGGCTGGACGTGACCGCCACCCTTCGGGATGTGCGCGGTCGCTACATGGCCGCGGCCTATTATTCGCCCCGGCTGGAGTACGACTTCGTCGATGCGTCGCTGGGCGCTCATCACCGGGCCATGAACGGCTTCTTCGGCGACGAGTGCAACGTGGCCCTCAGCGACGTGGATGCGGCCCACAACCGCTTCATCATCCGGGCCAGCGGCCCCCGCGACGCCGGAAGCTGGTATCTCTATGACAAGGCAGCCCGCCATTTCGAATATCTGGGCGCCCGGACCCTGCTCGACACCCGCCGCCTGTCTCCGGCCCAGGCCGTCCAGGTCAGCACGAGGGACGGAGCGACCATTGAAGCCTATGTGACGGCTCCGCCCGGGGGAAGGCCCGGTCCGGTCATCGCCCTGGTCCACGGCGGTCCGGAGTCCCGCGACGTGCTGGGCTGGGACCGTCAGGCTCAGGTCCTGGCCGCCCAGGGATGGTGGGTGGTGCAGCCCCAGTTCCGCGGTTCAGGCGGCTTCGGCCTGGCGTTCGCCAGCCAGGGCTGGAAGCGCTGGGGTGACCGCATGCAGGAGGACGTGGAGGACTCCCTGGCCCATGTCATCCGCGAGCGGGGGCTGGATGAAAGCCGGGTGGCGATCATGGGGACCAGCTATGGCGGCTATGCTGCGCTGATGGGCGCGGTGCGGCGGCCGGACCTGTACAAGGCCGCCATTTCCATCTGCGGGCTGGGCGATCTGGCCGACTCCCTGGCCTATGACCGGCGTGACGACGAAAGTGCGGACGGCTTTGTCTATAATTACTGGGTCAACCGCATCGGCGATCCGCGCACGGACGCCGCCGCCATCGCCGCCGCCTCGCCGCGGCTGCGGGCCGCGGAGATCGACTGCCCGGTCCTGCTGGTCCACGGGGTCAACGACCGTATCGTCCAGGTTCACCAGTCGCGGCAAATGCACGAAGCCCTGCGGGCGGCCGGCAAGCGGTCGGATTATGTGGAGGTCTCAGGGGCGGGGCACGCCGACTGGGAGGATGACGTGGAGCAATCGCTGATGGAGCGCTATGTGGCGCTGTTCTCGGAAGTGTTCGCCTGACCTGAACAGACGGGGCACTCCGGATCGGCGCCCACCGCCACGGTGCGCGCCGACCCTTTCAGCCCGTCGAAGATCATCAGCCGCCCGGCCAGCGGTTGGCCCGCCCCGGTGATCAGCTTGATGGCCTCCAGCGCGGCGATGGAGCCGATCACCCCGGCCAGCGCCCCGATGACGCCGACGCGGGCGCAGGTCTCGGCGTCGGGCGGAACCTCGGTGACCAGACAGCGGTAGCAGGGCCGCCCGGCGAACACCCCCACCTGCCCGTCCCACCGGCCCAGCGCCCCGCTGACCAGCGGCCGCCCCGCCGCGACGCAGGCGGCGTTGACCGTCAGGCGGGTCTCGAAATCGTCGGTTCCGTCGATGACCACGTCATGGGCGGCGACCAGATCGCGGGCGTTGTCCGCCGTGATCCGTTGCTCCAGCGCCTGCACCCGCACGTGGGGATTGAGGGCGGTCAGCCGGGAGGCGCCCGCATCCACCTTGGACCGTCCGATGTCGGATGTGGCGAACAGCACCTGCCGCTGGAGGTTGGACAGGGCCACCGCGTCGTGGTCGATCAGGGTGATGGCCCCCACGCCCGCCGCCGCCAGATACAGCGCCGCCGGCGCTCCCACGCCGCCCGCGCCGACGATCAGCACCGACGCGCGCGACAGGGCCTGCTGCCCCGGCCCGCCGACCTCGGCCAGCACCAGATGGCGCGCGTATCGTTCGACCTCGTCGGGGGAAAAGCTCACGCGGGTGATGTAGCGCGCCGAACGGCGGAAATCACCTGCGCGGGTCAGGCCTGGGCGCCGGCCTGCGCCACCGCGGCCACCAGCAGGGCGAAGGCCGAGCCCGCCGTCAGGGCGTCCAGCGGCTGGCGCGACACCAGCGGCGTGATGCGCGGGGTCACCAGGATCTGTCCCATGCTCCACTCCGGGAACGCGCTTCCCGGATGGTTTCAAAGCCCAGCATGCGGATGCCGGTGTGGCGCGGGTCTTTCTGGAGGCGGGTCATCAGCCGGTCGATGTCGGTGCGCGCGCCCTCCAGGGCCTGCAGGAACCAGCCGTCATGGGACAGAAGCACGCCCGTCAGCCTGTCGCGCCGATTGTTCCGCTCCGACACCCCCAGGATCTCGGCCACCGACAGCAGGTTCGCCCCCGCATTGCCCACGGCCTGACTGATATAGATGGCTCGGCAAAGCTGAGTCATCGGTACTCCTGACGCACTGAAACTGGAACTGTGTCGCAATCGCTAGGTGAATATCCTTAACAGAATCCTCGGCGGCTTGATCGCGGCAGAGCAAACCGCCATTTCCTGTGGCATGAGCATGAACACCACGCCCCAGGGCGCCTTTCCCGACTGGCACGGCACCACCATCATCGCGGTGCGCAAGAACGGCCGCACGGTCATCGCCGGCGACGGCCAGGTCTCCATGGGGCCGACCATCGTCAAGGGCGCCGCGCGCAAGGTGCGCGTGCTGGCGGGCGGCAAGGTGCTGGCGGGCTTCGCCGGCGCCACGGCCGACGCCTTCACCCTGATCGAGCGGCTGGAGGCCAAGCTGGAGCAGTATCCCGACCAGCTGGCCCGCGCCTGCGTGGACCTGGCCAAGGACTGGCGCACCGACCGCTATCTGCGGCGGCTGGAGGCCATGCTGCTGGTGGCCGACGCCTCGTCCATCTTCACCGTCACCGGCGTGGGCGATGTGCTGGAGCCGGAGCACGGCGTGGCGGCGGTGGGCTCGGGCGGCAATTTCGCCCTCGCCGCCGCCCGCGCCCTCAGCGACCACACCGACATGGACGCCGAACAGATCGCCCGCAAGGCCATGGCCATCGCCGCGGACATCTGCGTCTACACCAACGGCAATCTGACGGTTGAGACGCTCGACTAGAAGACGGTCACGTGCCCGGCTGGATGTACGGAATGCGGGCGAAGAATTCCCGCTCGTCGCCGCGCGGATCGTTCGCCATGCGGCTGGTCACATCGAACAGCATGGTCTCGCGGTGCTCCAGCCCATAGGGCGTCCATGCGGGCAGGCCCGCATGGTTCGGATTGCCGTTTCGCGCCAGCGCGATGAAGGCGTCGGCCATCGCGTTCGACACATCCTGCGCGCCCGGCCCGTTCACCCGGGATTCCGGGATCGTCACATTGTCGAACGCCAGGCGATGTCGGCGGTGTGGAACGCCCCCGCGCGGCCGTTGGGCAGGGTCCCCGGATAATCCAGCTGATAGACCCAGGCCGGACTGCCCTGTTTCGCGCGCTCCTCGGCCTCGATGACGGCGGCGCGCCAGGACCGGCCCGCCGTGGTGGCGCCGATCAGCACCTGATCCGGGGTCCAGTCCGGCTTCATGCGGCGATAGCCTTCGATCACCATCTCCGGGGCGATGTCGATGCGCATGACGTCGGGTGTCAGCCGCGCCGGCAGGGTCTCCCACGTCAGGCCCGCATTGGCGGGGTCATTGCCCATGAAGGCCAGGGTCTCCTCGCGCGTGTTGCCGATGATCATGGGGATGTGCGCCGACCGGGCCGGGGCGTCCGGGTAGAACGGGTGGCGCGTCAGGCTGCGTCCATCCAGCAGCGGCGCGAAATTGATCCCGCCATAACCCTGCACCGGATCGCGCGCGGCCGAAGCCGCAAGCATCTGGTCCACCGGCAGGGTCTTGAGCGCATGAGCCGTCGCGGGCGTCAGGCCGGCGGCCTCGATCATGGCCAGGCCCCGGGCGGTTCCGTTCATGGGGCCGCATGCTGTCACCTGCTGGCCGCTCATGGTGGCCACGGCGTGGAACAGGCCGTCGGCGGCGGGCATGGCCATCAGGGTGGCGATCTTGGCCCCGCCGCCCGACTGGCCGAACAGCATGACCCGCGCCGGATCGCCGCCGAAGGCGGCGATGTTGTCGCGCACCCACTGCAGCGCCAGCACCAGATCCAGCTGGCCCAGATTGCCCGAGTCCTCGAACCCCTCGCCCGCCACCCGGGCGAAGGCGCCGTAGCCCAAGATGTTCAGCCTGTGGTTCACCGTCACGACAACAACGTCGCCGCGCCGCGCCAGCCGGGTTCCGTCATACAGCGGGTGGGATCCCGATCCGGTCGAATAGCCGCCGCCGTGGATGTAGAGCATCACCGGCCGCCGGGCGCCGTCGGTGGCCGGGGTCCAGACGTTCAGGAACAGGCAGTCCTCCGACTGGTTCGGCTCGTCGCCCCGCTGGGGACAGGCCGCGCCATAGTCGAACGCCTCCGCGGGGCGGGTCCACGGCCGGGGCGCCCGGGGCGGCAGGAAGCGCCGGTAACCGGTGTCATCACCGTAACGCAAACCCTTGAACACCGAGATGTCGCTGTCCCTCCGGCCGATCACGGGGCCGTTGGTGGTGCGCACGGCGGGCAGGGCGCCCTGGGCGTGAACGCCGGAGGGAAAGGCCGCCATTGCGGCGGCGGCGACACCTGCTCCGGTCAGGCTGCGTCGGGTCAGGGTCATGGGCGTTCCTCGGTCACTTTACGGGCGGCTCTGGCGTCGGCCGCGCTTCGGTCCCACTGTTCGCCCCATGGCCGCATCCGTCAACGCCTCCGCGATCAATGTCGCCCTCGTGGGCTACGGCTACGCCGGCCGGGTCTTCCACGCGCCCCTGATCCGGGCCACCCCGGGCCTGGCCCTGCACACGGTGGTCTCCAGCCGCCCGGAAGATGTCCACGCCGAGCTGCCGGATGTGCGCGTGGTCGGCGATGTGGAGGCGATGCTGGCCGACCCCGCCATCGGCCTGATGGTCATCGCCACGCCCAACGCCCTGCACGCCCCCCTGGCCCGCCGCGCGATCGAGGCCGGCCTCGCGGTGGTGGTGGACAAGCCCTTCACCGTGACCGTCGCCGAGGCCCGCGCCCTGCAGACCCTGAGCGAGGACAAGGGCGGCTTCCTCACCGTGTTCCACAACCGCGCCTGGGACGCGGACTTCCTGACGATCCAGCAGTTGATCCGCGACCGGCGTCTGGGGCGCATCACCCGCTTCGAAAGTCACTTCAGCCGCTTCCGCCCGCAGGTGCGCGACCGCTGGCGCGAGCGGCCGGGGCCGGGCGCGGGAATCTGGTACGATCTGGGCCCGCATCTGGCGGATCAGGCCCTGCGCGTCATGGGCCGCCCGGTGGCCCTGAGCGCCGACATCGCCACGGTGCGCTCCGGCGGCGGCGCCGACGACTGGTTCCATGTGGTGATGCGGTTCGCCGACGACAGCCGCGCCATCCTGCACGCTGACATGATGTCCACCACCAACCTGCGCTTCGTGGTGGAGAGCGAGACCGGCGGCTTCGTCAAACATGGCCTCGACCCGCAGGAGGACGCGCTCAAGGCCGGCGCGCTTCCCGGCGGGCCCGGCTGGGGGGTCGACCCCCGCCCTGGCGTCCTGACCACCGTCGACGCCGACGGCCGCCGCACCGAAGAGATTGTCCAGGGCCCGCCCGGCGACTATCTGGCGCTGTATCGCGACGTGCGCGATGTCTGGTCCGATTTCTCGCCCTCTATTCCTGACCACCAGCGTCCCGTCCCCCTGAACCGGGCCGTGGAGGTGATGGAGCTGATCGAGGCGGGTCTGGTCAGCGCACGGGAGCGCCGCGAGGTGGTTCTGGAGGAGTAAGCCTCATGTCCGACGCCGTCGTCTCCGAGGTCGTCATCGTCCCGTTCGAGCCCCGTCATACGGCGGCCTGGACGGCGCTGAACGAAGCCTGGATCAGCCGCCTGTTCGTGGTGGAGCCCAAGGACCGGCTGGTGCTGGACGATCCCCAGGGCCAGATTCTGGACAGAGGCGGCCACATCCTCATGGCCGAGATCGACGGGCGGCCCGTGGGCTGCTGCGCCCTGATCGCCATGGCCGACGACGGCTATGAACTGGCCAAGATGGCGGTGGACGAGACCCTGCGCGGGCACGGCATCGGCAAGCGCCTGATGACCGCCGCCATCGCCCTGGCCCGCGAGCTCAAGGCGCCGCGTCTGTACATCGAGACCAACTCGTCCCTGACCAACGCCATCGGTCTGTACGCGGCCCACGGCTTCCGCCACATGGAGGCCCAGCCCACCGCCTACGCCCGCTGCAACGTGTGGATGGAGCTGACGCTTCAGGGCTGAGCGATGTCCTCGTGGGGGCGTAGTCCACCCTCCAGCAGCGCCGCCCAGACCCCCTCGGCGTCGTCGGCGTAGCGGAACAGCTCCAGATCCTTGGGCGAAATGGTGCCGTGCTCGATCAGGGTCTCGAAGCCGATCACCGCGCGCCAGTAGGCCTCGTCGAACAGGACGATGGGGATGGGCGGGGCCTTGCCGGTCTGGCGCAGGGTCAGAAGCTCGAACAGCTCGTCAAGCGTCCCGAACCCGCCGGGAAACACCACCAGCGCATTGGCCCGCATGGCCAGGTGCATCTTCCGCATGGCGAAATAGTGGAAGCGGAAGGTCAGGTCCGGCGTGGTCCAGCGGTTGGGCTCCTGCTCGTGGGGCAGGGTGATGTTGAAGCCGATGGACGGGGCGCCGGCTTCGATGGCCCCGCGATTGGCCGCCTCCATGATTCCGGGTCCGCCGCCGGTGGCGATGACGTTGTCGCGGATCCCGCCGTTCTGGCACAGGGCGCCGCCACGTTCCGAGGCGATGCGGCCGAACAGGCGCGCCTGGTCGTACCAGTGGCCGTGGCGGCCGCCGCCGTTCTCGCCGAACCGGGCGCTGCCGAACACCACGATGGTGGAGCGCACGCCCCAGGCGCGCAGATGCTCCTCGGCCTTGGCGTACTCCAGCTGGAACCGCACCCCGCGCATGGAGTCCCCCAGCATGAAGTCCTGGTCCAGGGCCGCCAGCCGGTAGGCGGGGGCGTCCATCTGCTCGGTGTTGGGACGGTCGGGGGCGGCGGGAGCGTCGTGATCGGTCATGGCGAGAGCCTAGCAGCCGCCGGTCGCGAAGCTAGTCTCCGCTCTCCACGCGCCAGGAGAAGCGGCGCACGGCGACCTCGCCCGGCGTAGCGGGGACCGAGGCCGAGCGGGTCGCGCCGAAGCGGGCTTCCTCGAACAGGGCCAGCAGGGGCGTGGAGACATCGCCCGAGCGGGTGGTCTCCGTGGGCCCCAGGGCGACGGTGTCGCCCACCCCAGGCTGAGCCAGACGGGCGAAGCCGGCCGGGGCGCCGCCGCGCGGATCCGCCAGCACAGCGATGACGGCCATCTCCTCGCGCGGAATGCGGACCGGCTGGGCGGGGTCCAGCTGGACCGCCGTCATGCGGGCGCGGCCGGGTTCGAAGCGCACGGCGGGTCGCCCGTCCATCCACGGCAAGGCCCAGATGGTTCCGTCCGGCGACAGGGACAGGGGCGTGACGTCCAGGCTGGTCTGGCCGGTGTTGACGATGCGGGCGAAGATGACGTCGCAGGGGCGCAGCACCGGCGGCTGGGCCTGATCCAGGCCCAGGGCGCTGAACGGCGCCGCGTCGGCCGGGGGGCGGTCCGTCAGGCCCCGGTGGCCGGGATGATAGGGCGGGCAACGTCCCGGGCGGGTGTCTGTGGGCCGCCACAGATAGAGCTCGGCGGTCAGGCCGGCGACGGCGCCCGTGGCGGACTCGTCCAGCGCCGCCAGCAGGGTCCGCACCCGCCAGGCCCGCGCGGCCCGCAGCACCGCGTCCGCGATGGCCTGCCGTCGCCAGGCCCGTCCCTCCGCCATGCGAAGCCGGTAGAAGCTGGACATGTCGAGCTCGCCCATGACCGCGTCGGCGGCGTGCGGGTCGGGGCTTTCGGACAGGATGATGACCCGGTCCTGCTCATGCAGATAGAGCTGCGCCTCCTGATCGGTGGCCACCGCCTCGACGCCGATATCCCCGGCGACGTCGGCCAGTATGGCGTCGAGCGGATGGCGCTGCGGATGGGAGGGCACGGCCGCCACGCGATAGGTCAGGGGCGCGCCGCGCTCCACCATGCGGACGGACCAGAGCCGCTCATCGGTGTAGGGGCGGCCTTCCGGTGTTCTGATGTCCGCCCAGTCGCCCGCCGAAGCCTCGGGACCATCGGCGGGGGTCAGGCGGGCGCGGGCGGGCTCCACCTCCGACACCCGGCCGTACAGCACCACGCGCTCCCGTCCGGCGCGGGTCTCGGACAGGGCCACCAGGCTGTTCTCGGTCAGGCCGTGCAGGGCGCCCGCGTTCAGGCGAAGGCCGCCCATGCCGGCGCGGCCGTCGATGACGCGCAGGGCCGGCTTGCCCACGGTCCAGGGCGGGGTCTCGGCCGCGCCGCGCCCCAGGATGGGTCGATCCAGATCGCCCTCGAACTGGGCCGGGGCGTCCAGCCGCACGGCCCGGTCGCGCACGTCATGCTCGATCAGGCTGGCCTGCACCCGCGCGGCCACGTCGGCCCAGGTGGCGGCGGTGGGGTCCGACAGGGCGGCGGCCATGTAGACGCTGAGCAGGCCGTGGGGCGCGCGGGCGGACAGGTCGGCCCAGATGGGCGCCAGGCCCTGCATGGCCCGGTCGCCCGCGGGGGCGGCGAAGAAGGCCGCATAGGACCCGATGCGGCGGCCGCCGTCCGAAGGGCGTGCTTCCACATCCATGCGGGGGTCCGGCCGTCCGGCGCGCGTGAAGTCCGCCCGCCCCCGGGTGGCGTCGCCGGCGTGGCAGAAGTCCCCCACGAAGACCACGTCCACGCCCAGGCCGCGCAGCCGGTCGATGTAGCGGCCGATCTCGTTGTCGATCAGCACGCCGGCGAGGGGGTCCAGCCGCGCGCGGTCGTAGGTCTCGCCGATGATCCCGTAGCCTTGCGGCAGGAAGACCTCGTCCAGGCCGCTGAGCTCCGAGCCGCGAATGGCTTCGCGCTGACGCCAGCCGTGACCGGCCAGATGGATCACCGCCTGATCACCGGGCCGGGCCTGATCGATCAGGCGGTCCAGGGCCGCGCGGATGGCGGACAGGGTCGGGGCGGCGGTGATCGGCACGGGGTGGCGCGATTGATGGCGGGCGTCCTCCGGCCGGGTGGTCAGGACGGCGATGTCGGCCGGGTCGGCGCCGCGCTCGATCAGCACGTCGGCCATCAGCAGGGCGTCGTTGCGCGGGCCCGACAGGTCGCCCAGCCCCAGCGGATCGTCGCCATAGTCCGAGACCCCGACCAGCACCGCCAGGATGCGGGGCGGAGACGGCTCCGGCGTCTCCGCCGCGGCCGACAGTCCCTGCGCCGCGCCGAGGACCAGCAGGATCAGGACCAGCCGACGCCCGAAACGCCAGGAGAGGTGTCCGTTGCGCCCGCCCATGCGATCAGCCCGGCTCGCCCACCAGGGTGAAGGGCGCCCAGTAGGCCGGGTGCGCCCAGCGGGGGTTGTCGCGCACCGCCCGCATGCCTTCGCGCAGGGCCCGGGCCCGCTCGCCGATGTCGGCGTCGTCCAGGGCGGCGAAGGTGCGGGTCATCAGCTCGGTGGTGGCGGCGTCCGACACCTCCCAGTGGGACACCACCAGCGACCGCGCCCCGGCGTAGAAGAAGGCGCGTGCCAGGCCCGACAGGCCCTCGCCTCCAGGCTGGCCGTCGGAGGCGGCGGTGTTGCAGGCGGACAGCACCACGAAGTCGGCGCTGAGGCGCAGTTCGGCCGCTTCCGAGGCGCTGAGATAGCCGTCGTCCTCGGCGGTGCCGATGGACGGCGGAGTCAGCACCAGCCCCGGCTCGGCCTGATCGGACCCGGCCAGCAGGCCGTGGGTGGAGAACACCACGAAGCGGGCGCGCGACAGGGCCTCGCGGTCCGTCTGGCGCACGGCGGTCTCGGTGGCCGCCTCGCCCATGCGCACCAGGCTGCGGGGATAGCGGGACTGCAGCGCCTCCAGCTCGGCGCGCGAGCCGGGCAGGGCCGGCAGGGCGCGCAGGCGCTCAACGTCGGCCAGCGGGCCGTCGCCCATCAGATCGCCCGCGGGCGGCGCGCCTCGCGCGGCGCCGACGGCGTGACCCGCCAGAACAGGGGCGCCGAAGGCGACCAGCTCGATGCGCTCTCCCGCCGCCGCCTGAGGGGCGGGACCGGCGGGGGCGGGGGGGCAGCCGGGACTGCGCAGGGCGGGATCGGACACCAGGTGACAGCGCAGGGCCGTCAGGCTGGATACGGACGGCAGGGCCGCCAGGGCGTAGCGATCGATCAGCCAGGGCGTGGCGGCCAGCGCCGCGGCGGAATCATCGGCCCCGTCCGGCGCCTCGGTGGGCAGCAGCGCCAGCGGCAGGGCGGACAGGTCGCCGGAGGTCACGGTGATCAGGGTCGATCGTCCCCGGAACACGTCCTCGACCGGCGCGATCAGCTCGCTGTAGATGCGGTGGGCTTCGGCCCGGTCGAAGGCGGTGTCGGTCTGATCCTGCAGCAGGGACGGGTCGATATAGGGCTGGCCCCGCGCCGCCGCGGTGGTCAGGGAGGCGCGCAGCCGCGCCACGGCCGCGGCCATCTCCTCCTGGCCCAGGGATTCCGAACGGGCCCATTCGACCCGGTCGCGCGTCAGGGCCCAGACATAGGCCGCTTCGGGGTTCACCAGCACGAGCAGGAGCCCTTCGTCCTCGCGCAGAAGGCCCTGGGTCTCCTCGACGGTCAGGGCCTGGGGGCTGGTCAGTTCCGAATAGGCCGGGAACCGGGTCTCGATCTCGGCGTCCACGGTGCGCAGGCGGTCCAGGGTCTGGTCGTACTCGGCCCGGGCCGTTTCACGCCGCTGACGGGACGCCTCGTCATCGAGGGCGTAGAGCCGCTCGATCTCGTGCTCCAGCCGGTCGCGGCGGGTGATCAGGGCTTCGCGCCCCTCCGCCAGCCGGCCGATGGCGTCGTCGCCCTGGGCGAAGCGGGCGGACACCTTGGCCAGGGCGTCGGCGGCGTCCGAGGCGATGGCCCACTGGGCCGCCTCGAAGGCTTCGGCGCGCAGGCTCTCATAGGTGTCATCGACCCGCGCCGATCCCCCCGTCGCCGCGCCGAGCACCAGCACGGCGGCCAATCCCGCCGCCCTCGCCAGGCTCCCGATCCGTGATCCGGCCATTGCGCCCCCCGTCAATTGCTCAGGATGCGGACACGGGTCCACACCGCGCCGCGGTTGATGATCTCGACCCTCAGTCGCGTGTCCGCCGACGGCGTCAGGGTGCAGACCGGAAAGTGGTCGTAGGCCCCGTCCTCGCACAGCACGCGGCCGTCAGGGGCCCGCACGATCATGTCGATGTCGGTGTCGCCGTCGCCGATGGCGGCCACGCGCAGCACCTCGCCGCCCGTCACGTCCGCCTCGAACCAGTAGGTCTGGCGGGCCTGGACGTCGCGACGGGTCAGGACGGGCCCCTGGCCGAACGGCGAGTTCGTCACCCCCCGGGCGGCGGCGGCGCGCACCGCCTCGATGTCCTCAAGGGTCTGACCGTCTCCGCGCGCCAGGGTTTCGGCCTCATCCAGCAGTCCGGCCACGGTGAACGGTTCGGCCCCGGGGTCATCCTGCATTCCGGCGCGCGCCTCGGGGATGCGGTCCGGCTCGGGATGGCGGAAAGGGATTTCGGCCAGCATCCGTGCGGCCAGGGTCAGGGCCTGGGCGTCGCCCGTCTTGCGGCCCCAGGCGGCCACGCGCGCCGCCGTCACCGCCTGATGCACCGCCGCCGCCTCCGCCACGTCGGACGAAGGATCCACGGCCCGGGGCTGGGAATCGTCCGCCTGGGCTCCGCCCACGGTCAACGCCAGCCCCAGTCCCAGAGCCGCCCCGGCGACCAGCCCACGCCGCCGCAATCTGGATGTCCTCAACGCCACGCCCACGGATCCCCCGATCTCCCCACCGTTCGCCGAACGGAACTCGATCAGAAATTTCACTTGAGGTCGACTCCGGTCCAGCGGACAGAGCGCCACGCCCCTGTTCTGGGCCGGGCGGCCCGCACGGGACACTGATCGAATATGACGGAAACTAGCGGGTCGCGGCCGCCAGGATGCGGCCGTCGTCCATGGCCTGGACCAGCACGGCCATGTGCAGACCGTCTTCGGACGGTTCGGGCAAACTCAGCAGGATCGGCCGTCCGCGCCATTCGCCCAGGCGGGTGACCTCGCGAACCACATTGGCGTGCCGGACCTCGATGCCCCGGTTCTCGCCCTCGCCCACCTGCACGATCTGGGGGCCGGACCGATAGCGGACCAGCCAGACCTCGGCCCCGCCCTCGGGTGCGCGGCCTGAGCCGACGCCCACCCGGTCTCCGGTTTCGCGGAACTCCACCTCGGGCATGAAGATCAGGCGCTCGGCTTCCTCCTCCACCACGCTCTCGATCTCTGCGCCGCGCGCGCCGGAGAACTGGCGGCTGCCGTCGATGATCACCTGGGGCGTGTAGACGTCCCGCAGCCGAAGCCGGTCCTGATAGGCCCGCTGGCGTTCGGCGAAGGCGGGCTGGGCGAAGGTGTCGGGCCAGCCCAGATAGTCCCAGTAGTCCACCGCATAGGTCAGGGCGATCACGCCGGGCCGTTCGGCCAGCCCTTCCAGCAGGGCGTTGGCCTCTGGACAGCCGGAGCAACCCTGGGCGGTGAACAGCTCCACCACCACGGGCTCGACGGGCGTCGAGACACGCGACCCCGATCCTGCGGAGGCCGTTTGCGCGCTGGACGACGCCGCGCCGCTCATGACGACTGCGGCCGCCCCGGCTGTTATCAGACCCCAGATGCCCTTCATGGCGCGCACCCTAGTCCAGGCGTTCGAAAACGGGACTCAACTTGGCGTGAACCGGTTCCCGAGCGCGTGATCCCTGGACGAAATCGGTTCGGTTGGACGCAGTCCAGCCGGGCTCAGATTTCGGTCCAGCATAATGCGAGAGCCTGATTCACGGCATCGGTGGGATCGCGAAGCGATTCCACCTCAACCGATCAGGCTCTAGCCTCAGTCGTCCATCAGCTGCTGGGCGAAATAGACATAGTGCCGGGCCCAGCGCCGCGCGTTGGCGGCCGGATCGGCGTCATAGCTGTGCCCGCCCGAGGTGTCCTCGAAATACAGATGATCGTGGCCCTGGGCCTCAAGACGCGCGGCGAATTTGCGCGCGTGACCGGGGTGCACCCGGTCATCCAGGGTGTTGGTGGTGATGTAGACCACCGGATAGTCCACCTCGGGGCGCAGCTGCTGATAGGCGGAGTATTCCGCGATCCAGGCGGCTTCCTCGGGGATGCGCGGGTCGCCGTACTCGCCGATCCACGAGGCCCCCGCGGGCATCTCGTGATAGCGCAGCATGTCGATCAGGGGGCTTTCGATCACCGCCGCGTCGAACAGGTCCGGGTTCTGGGTCACGGCCACCGAGGTCAGCACCCCGCCGTTGGAGCGGCCGTAGATGCCCAGATGGTCGGGCGAGGTGACGCCCCGGTCGATCAGGTCCCGGGCCACCGCCGCGAAATCGTCGAAGGACCGCTGGCGATTGTCGTTCAGGGCCGCCTGGTGCCAGCCGGGTCCGAACTCGCCGCCGCCGCGGATATTGGCCACCACATAGCTGCCGCCCTGCTCCAGCCACAGCTTGCCCAGCTGGCCCGCATAGCCGGGCAGCATGGGGATGTTGAAGCCGCCGTAGCCGAACAGGATGGTGGGCGCCGAGCCGTCATTGGCCTGATCGCGCGGGCGGACCAGGAAGTAGGGAATCTCGGTCCCGTCGGTGGAGGCGACCGAGTGCTGCTCCACCACATGGGTCGCGGCGTTGAAACGGGCCGGGCTCTCGCGCAGGACCTCGGAGCGGGCGCTCGCCACATCGGCCTGGGACAGGGTCGAGGGAGTCAGGAAGCCCTGGACGTAATAGAACATGTCCTCGTGGCCCCGGCTGGCGTCCACCAGGCTGACGGAGACGTTTTCGGGCGTGGGCAGGGCGGTCTGGGTCCAGCTGCCGCCGCGGGGGGCGAAGCGGATCAGTCCGCCGGAGACATTGTCCAGCACGCTGGCCACCACGTGGCCGTTGGTGATGGCCACGCCGTTGACCGACTGGCGGGCGGTCGGCGCGAAGATCACCGGCGAGGCCGACAGCGCCGGGGCCGTCTCAGCGCGCAGGGCCGCCAGCGGGACGGCCGCCAGATCGCCGGTCTCGATGGCGTGGCCGCCGAAGGTCCAGTCTTCCTCGGCGGTCAGGATCAGCCGGTCGCCCATGGTCCCGTGGATGTCCACCTTGGGCGGCAGGTTCAGGCGCACGGCCTGGCCGTCCACCACCTGCCAGCGCTCGGCGTTGAAGGTGTCCAGCGGGCGGGTGATGATCACCGCCTCCACCTGGCCGTCGGGGCCGCGATAGACCGAGGGGCTGACGCCATAGCCGCCGTCGCCCTGTTCGCCGCGATAGATCTCCGTCGCCTGCGCCAGCGACTGGCCCCGCGACAGAGCCCGCACGATGTAGGGATAGCCGCTCTCGGTGAGGGTGCCCTCGCCGAAGTCGGTGGCCACCAGCAGGGTGTCGGCGTCCAGCCAGGTCACCCGGTGCTTGCCCTCGGGCAGGCGGAAGCCACCCTCCACGAATTGGCCGGTCTGCGTATCGAACTCGCGCACCTCGACCGCGTCCTGGCCGCCGTTGGACAGGTTCACCAGGCAGTAGCGCTCGTCCGGCGCCAGGCACCCGGCGCCCTTCCAGACCCAGTCACGCCCCTCGGCGCGGGCCAGGGCGTCGATGTCCAGAATGGTCTCCCATTCGGTGTTGCCCGAAGCGTAGGACTCCCGCGTCGTGCGTCGCCAGATGCCCTTGGGATGCTGGTCGTCCTGCCAGAAATTGACCAGACCGTCGCCCTGGAACCGGGGCGTGGGGATGCGGTCCTGGGCCGACAGGATGGCGTAGGCCTCGCGCCGGAAGGGCTCGTAGCGCGGATCGCCTTCCAGCCGCGACAGGGCGCGCGTGTTGGACTGCTCCACGAAGGCCAGCGCTCGCTCGCCCTGAACCTCCTCCAGCCAGATGAACTCGTCGGCGGCGGCCACCGAAGCGGGGGACAGGTCGGCGGGCAGATGCGGGGGTGGGGCGGCGAGGGCGGCGTCGGCTGCAGCCCTTGTCGCGTCCTGGATGATGCGCGCCGCCTCTGCGGGGCTTTCGGTGGCGCAGGCGCCCAGCATCAGCGCCGAGGCGGCGGCGGACAGGATCAGTCGGTTCATGGACGTTACGCTCCGTTTTATTCTGTTTTTGCCGAACGCCCGGGTCAGTCCATCAGCCGGCGCGTCAGATAGGTGTATTCCAGCGCCAGCCGGCGGGCCGTCTCGCGCAGATTGGCGCCGGCTGCGTGGCCGCCGTCGGTGTTCTCGTAGAACAGCACCTCATGGCCCAGCGCTTCAAGCTGCGCCGCCGCCTTTCGGGCGTGGCCGGGGTGGACACGGTCGTCCTTGGTGGAGGTGTGGATGAACACTTCCGGATAGTCCGCATCGGCCGACAGGGCCTGATAGGGCGAATAGGCGGCGATCCATTCGCGCTGTTCGGCGATGTCCGGATTGCCGTACTCGCCCATCCAGGAGGCCCCGGCCAGCAGGGTGTGGTAGCGCAGCATGTCGAACAGGGGCACCTGGATGATGGCCGCATTGATCAGGTCGGGCCGCTGGGTCAGCAGGGCGCCCATGAACAGCCCGCCCTGCGACCCGCCCATGACGCCGAGGCGGCGGGGGCTGGTGACGCCGCGCGCGATCAGGTCCTCGGCCACGGCCTGGAAGTCCTCGTGGGCGCGCTGTCGGTTCGCCCCTTGCGCCGCCTGGTGCCAGCCGGGGCCGAACTCGCCGCCGCCCCGGGTGTTGGCCACCACATAGACGCCGCCGCGCTCCAGCCACAGCTTGCCCACCGTGGCCGAATAGCTGGGCAGCAGCGAGACCTGGAAGCCGCCGTAGCCGTAGAGCAGCGTCGGGTTCGATCCGTCCGTGGCGATGCCGTCGCGGCTGACCACGAAATAGGGGACCATGGTCCCGTCGGCGGAGCGGGCCTGATGCTGCTCCACATGCATGCCCTCGGCGTCGAACTTGGGCGGCAGGCTCTTGACCGTCTCGAGCGCGCCCGAGGCGGTGTCGGCCAGCCACAGGGTGTCGGGCGTCAGATAGCCCCTGACGCTGACGAACAGCAGGTCGTCCTCGCTGCTGGCCGAGCTCAGGCTCACCGAGGCGTTTTCGGGCAGGTTCAGGCGCTCGCGGACCCAGCCGCTTTCCGCGCGGTGGTAGGCGTAGGCCGCGCCGCGCACGTTCTCGTACAGGGCGACCACCAGCCGGTTGCGGGTCAGGGTCACGTCCTCGACGGATTCCCGCTCGCCCGGCCGCAGGACCAGCTCGCCGACCGAGCCCTGCGGATCGGCCTTCAGCGCCTCCAGGTCGAAGGCGATCAGGTCGCCGGCCTCGAAGGCGGTCCCCGCCCCGTCGATCCAGTCCTGGTCGGTGGTGACGATCATCCGGCCGTCCAGCAGGCCCTGGATCGAGCGGCGGGCGGGCAGGTTGATGCGCACCGCCCCGGCGTCGGTCAGGAAATAGCTTTCGGTCTCGAAGAAGGTGACCGCCCGGTCCACCATCTCGGCGTGCACCACGCCGTCCGCGTCGCGCAGGGTGTAACCGGCCACCAGCACGTCTTCGGGCTCGCCCCGGAACACCTCCGGCGCCGCGTCGATGGACTGGCCGCGGGTCAGGCGACGCACGGTCATGGCGTAGCCGGAATCGGTCAGGGTGCCGTCGCCGAAATCGCGATAGACCAGCAGGGTGTTCTCATCGACCCATCCGGCGGCGCCCTTGGATTCGGGCAGGTCGAAGCCGTTCTCGATGAACTGGCCGGTCTCGCGGTCGAACTCGCGCATGACCACGGCGTCCTTGCCGCCGTCCGACAGACTGACCAGGCACAGGCGTTCGTCGGGGGCCAGGCACTCGGCGCCCTTCCAGACCCAGTTGGCGTTCTCGGCCGAGGCCAGGGCGTCGACGTCGAGGATGGTCCGCCACTCGGGCGTGTCGGTGCGGTAGCTGTCCAGGGTCGCCCGGCGCCAGACGCCGCGCACATGGTTCGCGTCCTGCCAGAAATTGTCGACGGTGCGCTGCCCGCCCGCCGAGTGCCGGAAGGCGGGGAAGGGAATGCGGTCCCGCGCCTGCACCAGATCAAGCGCCGTGGAATGGAGGTCGTCATAGCGCGGGTCGCCGGTCAGCACGCCCAGCGAATGCGCATTGCGCGCCTCGACCCAGGCCATGGCCCGCTCGCCCTCGATGTCCTCCAGCCACAGCCAGGGATCGGACGCCGCGGCCTGTTCGGTCAGGGTGGGGACGTCGGTGGGTTCAGATGTCTGGGCCATGGGATGGGTCGCTGAAAGGCTGAGAACGAGCGCGGCGAGGACGGGACCTCGATAGGCCAGACGACGGAACATGCGGCGTTTTCCTCGAATGTGGCGGTGAGCGGCCGCGACCCTATGGGCGGGCCGGGGCGTGGAAAGTTACAGGCCTGTAATGTCAGCGGCCCTCGTCGGGGATGCAGATGGTCTCGCCGCAGGCCTTGCAGTGCACCGCGTCGGGGTCATGCCGCTGAAGCCCGCAGGTGGGGCAGGGGAAGTACACCTTGTGCGGCACGTTCAGGGACTGGATCAGGCGGAAGAACAGCCCGACCCCGCCCAGCATCACCGCGATGGACAGCAGCCGCCCCCACGTGCCGGGCAGGATGATGTCGCCATAGCCGGTGGTGGTCAGGCTGGTGATGGTGAAATACAGCGCATCCACATAGCCCGAGATGCC
>NZ_BATC01000022.1 GCF_000466985.1 Brevundimonas abyssalis TAR-001 | reverse complement strand
GTCCCGGCTCTCCGCTTCGCTCCGGCCGGGATGACAAGGGGCTCTGGCGGCGAAAAGTGAGACTCTCATTGCACTCTTTTTCGCCGCCAGAGTCTCACAGCCCCAGACCCCGTCAGTCGATCTCCAGCAGGTCCGACCAACGCCACGCCGGGGCGCCCAGGGCGATGCGGGAGGCGCCGGCGCCGTCACCCAAGGTCAGCAGCACCAGCCCTCGCATGGCCTCGGTGCGGCAGTCGGCGGGAGCGAAGGCGACCTCCATGGCGATGGCCTGGCGCACCCCGGCCAGACCCTTGCCCGCCTCGTCGCCGTTCTGCAGCCAGTCGCCGTCCCAGACCTGGATGGCCCGGCCCGAGGCGTTCAGCTGGCGGCTGGCGGCGTCGATGGCGGCGCGTACGTCTGCATCGCCGCGCAACGCATCCTGCAGGCGGCTGACCATGTCGCAGCCGCCGCGTGATCCGCCCGCGCCCGATCCCGATCCCGCGCCGCCGGCCCCGCCGCCCGCGCCGCGACCCGCCGTCCGCGCGCCCGCCGTCTGCGATGACGTCAGCACCGGCAGGGCGGGGGGAGAGGGCGCTATGGGGACAGTCTCCACCTCCGGCGGCGGCAAGCGCGGCGGGCGTAGGGGCGGTGGTGGCGGCGAGGGCGGGGCGACGCGCAGGGCCGTGTCCGGCGGCGCCGCGTCGGCGGGAGCGGGTGAATCCTCGAGGACCGGTTCGGGGACCCGCGGGGGTGGCGGAACTGGCGGCGGATTGACGAGGGTTACAACGACGGGCGGCGGCGCAAGCGGCGGCTCGATCAGACCCATGCGGGACAGGGTCAGGAACAGCGCGACCTCGACCCCGGCGACGATCAGGAACACGCCGGACCGGACGGCCAGGCGGCTCCAGCGGGGGCGGCGCGCACCGGATCGAGAAAAATCGCTCACGCCCACAGAAAAAAGTTCGTCCGCGTCAGCATCGTGGCGCCGGCGGTCGGGCAGGGTGCGAAAATGAGATCAGTGATCGCTGAAAGGAGGACCGCGTCCCGGCCCCTTGGCCTCTGAGCGGCCCAACGCGTCTGCTCAGGCGCGGGTTCCTGATCGAACACGATTATTGCACGGATGGACGAAATACTACGGCCAAGCTGACATTTTCTGGTCAAAACCCCGTCATCAAGCGGCCTTTCGTGCCGAAAAACGTGGCGGCGCGCGACGATGGGACTGGCGCCCCCACTGGGATGGAGACCTGACTTGAACACTTCCACACGCCGCACGCTGAAGGTCGGCGCGACCATCACCGCCGTGGGTCTGATGGCCGGCGCCTGCGCCAGCCACCAGTTCGTGCGCGACAACGTACAGGTGGTCGATGATCGCGTGACGGCCACCGACACGCGCCTCACCGGCGTCGAGGGCACCGCCGGACAGGCCCTCCAGCGCGCCAACGACGCCCATGTGCTGGCCGAGGGCAAGTTCCTCTACGAGGTGGTCCTGTCCGATGACTCGGTGAAGTTCCCCACGGACGTGGACAGCCTGTCGCCCGAAGCCGAGCAGCGCCTCAACGAGCTGGCCCAGCGCCTCCGCGCCGAGAACGCCAACGTCTATCTGGAGATCCAGGGCTACACCGACTCCACCGGCCCGGAATCCTACAACGACGAACTGGGTCAGGCCCGCGCCGAGGCCGTGCGCCGCTATCTGAACCGTCAGGGCGTGGCCCTGAACCGCATGTCCACCATCTCCTACGGCGAGAGCGAACCGGTGGCGCCCAACGACACCCCCGAAGGCCGGTCCCAGAACCGCCGCGTGGCCATCGTCGTCCTGAGCTGACAGCGTGACGTGATGCGGGGCTGGGCGCGCGTCGTCCGGCTCCGGTCACGCTCCCTGCGGTGAGCGCGCGGCGGGGGAGATGACCGCAGTCAGGGCCAGCTCCACCACCGCCTTCATCAGGCACAGGATCAGCACGGCCCCCATCGGCGCGGCCGTTCCGCTCAGCCACCAGGCGGCGGCCAGCACCGTCACATGCAGCACCACGATGCGGCCATAGGGGCGGAACATCTCCATCCCGGGCGTGGACCGGCGCCACAGGCCGCTGGACCACCACTCGCGGATAAGGATCACGACCTGGAGCCCCATCACCCCCAGCACGGCCAAGTGGAAGCTCGGATTGGCGAACACCCGCTCCCACAGGCCGTCCCCCCCGTCGATGATCCTGGCCGCCAGCATCATGGTGAAGACGCCGTGGACCAGGGTGAACAGCCCGTAGTGGACGATGAAGAAGCAGCCGACGCCGATCGTTCCCATCTGCGTCGAACCCGGCGCCAGGGTGTCCGGCTGGCGGGCGGTCAGGATGCGGATCAGGCTCATCACCCCGATGATGATGTTCTCGACCCAGTAGAGCATCAGGATCTGCCCGGCGTCCCAGCCCAGCCACAGCACCCCGCCCACCGGAATCAGGTTCAGCAGGACGATCAGCAGAAGCCGCGCCCCGCCCAACCGTCGTCCCATGCCTGTGATCACATCGCCCGCCATGACGGCACACTGGCCTGTGGCGGCGCCGACGAAAAGGCGCGGACCGCTGACGGAAGATGACGCTCAGAGCGCCTCCAGGAAGGCGGGCAGGGTCAGGGACGCCGGGCCGTAGACGCCTCATCGAACAGGCGCCGCCCGGCCGTGGGCTCCAGGTTGATCTCGACCGTCCGCGCGCCCGCCATCCGCGCCGCCTGAACAAAGCCCGCCGCCGGCCAGACCGCGCCGGAGGTGCCGATCGACAGGAACAGGTCGCACCGGCTCAGCGCCTGTTCGATGCGGTCCATCTCCAGCGGAATCTCCCCGAACCAGACGATGTGCGGGCGCAGCCGTCCGGCCGGATGGTGGGGCGAGGCGTGGTCCGTCTCCAGATCGTCGGGACAGTCACAGACCACGCCCGAGGTCGTGCAGCGCGCCTTCCTCAACTCGCCGTGCATGTGGATCAGGTCGAACCCCGGCGCCGGCGGCGTCTCGGCGTGGGCGCGGTCGTGCAGGTCGTCTACGTTCTGGGTCACCAGCAGAAAGCCGCCCTCCCACCGCGCAGCCAGCGCGGCCAAGGCCCGGTGGGCCGCGTTGGGGTGGACGGTCGCCAGCTGCCGGCGCCGCTTGTTGTAGAAGTCCTGCACCAGCGCCGGATCGCGCGCGAACGCCTCGGGCGTCGCCACGTCCTCGACCCGATGGCCCAGCCAAAGCCCGTCCGCCGCCCGGAAGGTGGGCACGCCGGACTCAGCCGAGACGCCGGCGCCGGTCAGGACGACGAGATTTCGTTTGCTCATGCGGTTTCATAGCATCCCCGGCATGGCCTAGAAGGGGGCCATCACTCTGGAGCCTGCCCATGAAGACCCGCGCCGCCGTCGCATTCGAAGCCAAACGTCCGCTCGAAATCGTCGAGGTGGATCTGGAGGGACCGCGCGCGGGCGAGGTGCTGGTGGAGATCAAGGCGACGGGCATCTGCCACACCGACGCCTATACGCTGGACGGGCTGGACAGCGAGGGCATCTTCCCCTCGATCCTGGGCCATGAGGGCGCGGGCGTGGTGGTGGAAGTCGGGCCGGACGTGACCTCGGTGGAGGTGGGCGACCACGTCATCCCGCTGTACACGCCGGAATGTCGGCAATGTAAGTCGTGCCTCAGCCGCAAGACCAACCTGTGCACCGCCATTCGCGGCACCCAGGGCAAGGGCCTGATGCCCGACGGCACCAGCCGGTTCAGCTACAAGGGCCAAGCCATCGCCCACTACATGGGCTGCTCGACCTTCTCCAACTACACCGTGCTGCCCGAGATCGCCCTGGCGAAGATCCGCAAGGACGCGCCCTTCGACAAGGCCTGCTACGTGGGCTGCGGCGTGACCACGGGCGTGGGGGCGGTTGTCAACACGGCCAAGGTTGAGCCGGGCGCCAACTGCGTGGTGTTCGGCCTGGGCGGCATCGGGCTGAACGTCATCCAGGGCCTGAAGATGGTGGGCGCCGACATGATCGTGGGCGTGGACCTGAACCCTGACAAGGAAGCGTGGGGCCGCAAGTTCGGCATGACCCACTTCGTCAATCCGAAGGATGTGTCGGATGTGGTCGCCCATCTGGTGGAGATGACCGGCGGCGGGGCCGACTACACCTTTGACTGCACCGGCAACACCACGGTGATGCGTCAGGCGCTGGAGGCCTGTCACCGGGGCTGGGGCGAGAGCATCGTCATCGGCGTGGCCGAGGCGGGCAAGGAGATCGCGACCCGCCCGTTCCAGCTGGTCACCGGCCGCGTCTGGCGCGGCTCGGCCTTCGGCGGCGCGCGCGGTCGCACCGACACGCCGAAGATCGTCGACTGGTACATGGACGGCAAGATCGAGATCGACCCCATGATCACCCACACCCTGCCGCTGGAGGACATCAACAAGGCCTTCGACCTGATGCATGAGAGCAAGAGCATCCGCAGCGTGGTGGTGTTCTGAGGCCATGACGGTCGAGACGGTCCTGCGCGGCTATGCGGATGCTTCGGCGGATCAGATCGGCCGGATGGAAGGGTTCGATCCGGCGCGGCTTCTGGCCCCGGTGATGACTGTCCTGCCGACGACGGCGGGGCGGATGCTCGATGTGGGCGCGGGCACAGGCTACGTCGCGGGTTGGTTCGCCGAGCAGGGCCATGAGGCGACGGCGGTCGAGCCCGTTGAGGCCTTGCGTCAGGCCGGGGAACGACTCCGGGGGGATCGGGTCCGCTGGCTGGACGACCGGCTGCCGCATCTGAACGTCGTCCGGGCCTTGCGCGAGCAATTTGATCTGATCGTTCTCTCGGCGGTCTGGCAGCATCTGGACGAAACGATGCGTCCTCCCGCCATGGCGAATCTGGCCGCCCTCGTCGCGGACGGCGGCCAGATCATCCTTTCGGTTCGGCACGGCCCTGGGGCCGCGACCCGGCCCGTGTTCGCAACGACCGCCGACGAAACCATTGCCCTGGCAGGCCGCCATGGTCTGTCGGTGCGGCTGGCTGCCCAGGCGGAGTCCCTGCAGGCCGGCAATCGCGCCATGGGAGTCAGATGGACGTGGCTGTCTTTGGCCCGCTAAGACCAGCAGGAACGAGAGAGGAAACCTATGTTCACGCACATCACCGTCGGGGCGAACGACATTGAGGCGTCACGCCGGTTCTATGACGCGGCGCTTGGCGCGCTGGGGATTCCGGGGGCGCAGGGGCCGGACCCCAAGGGGCGGTTCTGGTGGCGCACGGACCGAGGGGCCTTCGCGATCGGGGCGCCCATCGACGGCGAGCCCGCCTGCCACGCCAACGGCGGCACCATCGGTTTTCATGCGAAAACCCCCGAGATGGTCCAGGCCTTCCACGACGCCGGCGTCGCGGCGGGCGGCACGGCCATCGAGGACCCGCCCGGCGAGCGCAACGGCGCGTTCGGGAAGCTGGTGCTGGCCTATCTGCGCGATCCGTCCGGCAACAAGATCTGCGCCATGCACAGGCCGAAATGACCCTGCAAACCACCAAGACCCATATCGTCCACGGCGGCACGCTGCGGTACTGCCGTCATGACAGCGCGATCACCGGCACGCCCATGACCCTGTCGGTGTTCACGCCGCCGGGGGAGGGGCCGTTTCCGGTGCTGATCTGGCTGTCGGGCCTGACCTGCACCGAGGATAATTTTACGTCCAAGGCCGGGGCGTATCGGGCGGCGGTCGAGCATGGGGTGATCATTGTGGCGCCCGACACCTCGCCGCGAGGTCAGGGCGTGGCGGACGACGACGCCTATGATCTGGGGCAGGGGGCCGGGTTCTATGTGGATGCGACCCAGGCGCCCTGGGCGCCGCACTTCCGCATGGAGAGCTACGTCACGGACGAGCTGATCGCCCTTGTCGACGCCGGGTTCC
Source organism: Brevundimonas abyssalis TAR-001 (assembly GCF_000466985.1). Lineage (GTDB taxonomy): Bacteria > Pseudomonadota > Alphaproteobacteria > Caulobacterales > Caulobacteraceae > Brevundimonas > Brevundimonas abyssalis. The sequence continues at coordinate 31,448 of NZ_BATC01000022.1, read as the reverse complement.
CGACGACGAAGACGCGCTCCGTCTTCGGCCACTCCATGGGCGGGCACGGGGCCCTGACCCTGGCCTTGTGCCATCCCGAGCTGTTCCAGAGCGTCTCGGCCTTCGCCCCCATCGCCTCGCCGACCCGATGCGCCTGGGGCGAGAAGGCGTTCACCGCCTATCTGGGCGACGACCGGGCGGAATGGGTGAAGCACGACGCGGCGCTGCTGCTGGAATCCGGGGCGGCTTCGGGGGTCTACGACGACATTCTGGTGGATCAGGGCGACGGCGACCAATTCCTGACCGACCAGCTCAAGCCCGAACTGCTCAAGGCGGCGGCCGACAAGGCGGGCCAGAAGCTCACCGTGCGGATGCAGCCGGGCTACGACCATTCGTACTTCTTTATGGCCAGTTTCATCGACGATCACGTGGCCTTCCATGCGGCGCGGCTGAAGGGCTGATCCGATCCGCCTGCCGTGCGTTGATGTCCATGCGGCCACAGGGGCTATCGCCTCCGCGCCGATCACGGACTAGAAGGGCCTATGCCGGACACTCCGCTTCTCGACACCGTCGCCTTTCCCGCTGACACCCGTGGTTTCAGCGTCGCCCAGTTGCGACAGCTGGCCGACGAGGTGCGAACCGAAACCATCGACGCCGTGTCCGTGACCGGCGGGCACCTGGGCGCAGGCTTGGGCGTGGTCGAGCTGACCGTGGCCCTGCACCATGTGTTCGAGACGCCCAAGGACATCCTGATCTGGGACGTCGGGCACCAGTGCTATCCGCACAAGATCCTGACCGGACGGCGCGACCGCATCCGCACCCTGCGTCAGGGCGGCGGCCTGTCGGGCTTCACCAAGCGGGCCGAGAGCGACTACGACCCGTTTGGCGCGGCGCACGCCTCCACCTCCATCTCCGCGGCCCTGGGCTTCGCGGCGGCGCGGGACCAGAAGAAGTCCGGCAACAAGGTGGTGGCGGTCATCGGCGACGGCTCCATGTCCGCCGGCATGGCCTATGAGGCCATGAACAACGCGGCCGAGACCACCGGCCAGCTGACCGTGATCCTGAACGACAACGACATGTCCATCGCCCCGCCGGTCGGCGGGATGAGCGCCTATCTGGCCAAGCTCGTGTCCGGCGGCGCCTATCAGAACATGCGGCGCTTCGGAAAGAAGATGGCCGAGCATCTGCCGCGCCCGTTCCGCGATGCCGCACGCAAGGCCGAGGAATACACCCGTGGGATGGTCACGGGCGGGACCTTCTTCGAGGAGTTGGGCTTCTATTACGTCGGCCCCATCGACGGCCACGACATGGATGTGCTGGTTCCGGTGCTGAAGAACGCCGCGGCCATCACGGACCGGCCGGTTCTGGTCCACGTGGTGACCCAGAAGGGCAAGGGCTATGCGCCCGCCGAGAACAGCGCCGACAAGTACCACGGGGTGGTCAAGTTCGACGTGGTGTCGGGCAAGCAGTCCAAGTCCATCTCCAATGCGCCCAGCTACACCAAGGTGTTCGGGACCGAGCTGATCAAGCGGGCCGAGCGCGACCCGTCCATCGTCGCCATCACGGCCGCCATGCCGGGCGGCACCGGCGTGGACCTGTTCGGCCAGGCGTTCCCGGACCGCACCTTCGACGTGGGCATCGCAGAGCAGCACGCGGTGACCTTCGCCGCAGGGCTGGCGGCGGACGGCATGAAGCCGTTCGCGGCGATCTATTCCACCTTCCTGCAGCGCGGCTACGACCAGGTGGTGCACGACGTTGCGATCCAGTCGCTGCCGGTGCGGTTCGCCCTGGACCGGGCCGGTCTGGTGGGCGCCGACGGGCCGACCCACGCGGGGTCGTTCGACATCGGCTACCTGGGCGCCCTGCCGGGCATGGTGCTGATGGCGGCTTCGGACGAGGCAGAGTTGGCAGGCATGATCGCCACCAGCCTCGAGATCGACGACAGGCCCTCGGCCTTCCGCTATCCGCGCGGCGACGGGGTGGGGGTGGAGATTCCCGAACTGGCCGCCCCATTTGAGATCGGCAAGGGCCGCATCGTGCGTGAGGGGACGACCGTCGCGATCCTTTCGCTCGGCACCCGGCTGCAGGAATCGCTCAAGGCGGCCGAGGCTCTGGCGGCGCGGGGCGTGTCCGCCACCGTGGCCGACGCCCGCTTCGCCAAGCCGCTGGACGAGGACATGATCCTGCGTCTGGCCCGCGAGCACGAGGCCCTGATCACGGTCGAGGAGGGCGCCATGGGCGGCTTCGGCGGTTTCGTGCTGCAGATGCTGGCCGAGAAGGGCGCGCTGGACGCGGGACTGAAGGTGCGGACCCTGCATCTGCCCGACGTGTTCCAGGACCAGGACAAGCCCGAGACCATGTACGCCCAGGCCGGTCTGAACGCGGAGCATATCGCCGCGACCGCCCTGACCGCGCTGGGCGTGGATGCGGCGAGCGCAAAGGCGCGGGCCTGACGCCGGCTTTCCTCTCCGCCGATCGGAGAAGGAACCGTCACGATCGCTCACGATTTGTTACGGCGCGGCGTGGCCTTTGCTGCACTGCCGCGCTAGCTTCGCGCCGGCTCAGAGGCGGGGACCAACCCCGCCCATTCCACAGACTGAACTCAGGAACGACGCAGACATGACCCAGTGGGTGTACGGCTTCGGCGGCGGCTCCGCCGACGGCGACGCTTCGATGAAGAACCTCCTCGGCGGCAAGGGCGCCAACCTGGCGGAGATGTCCTCCCTCGGGCTCCCGGTGCCGCCCGGCTTCACCGTCACCACCGAGGCCTGTGTCCACTATTTCTCCCAGGGCCAGACCTACCCCGCCGATCTGGAGGGCCAGGTGAAGACGGCGCTGGAACAGGTCGAGACCCTGACCGGCAAGCGCTTCGGCGACGCGGCCAATCCGCTGCTGGTGTCGGTGCGCTCGGGCGCCCGCGCTTCCATGCCGGGCATGATGGATACGGTTCTGAACCTGGGCCTGAACGACCAGACGGTGGAGGGGCTGGCGGCCCTGTCCGGGGACCGGCGCTTCACCCTGGACAGCTATCGCCGCTTCATCACCATGTACTCCAATGTGGTGCTGGGCATCGGCCATGACCTGTTCGAGGAGGTGCTGGACGACCACAAGGACCGCCTCGGCGTCTCGGTCGACACCGAGCTGACGGCCGGTGACTGGGAGAAGGTCGTCGCCGACTACAAGGCCGTGGTCGAGCGCGAGCAGGGCGAGCCTTTCCCGCAGGACCCCGCCGCCCAGATGTGGGGCGCCGTGGGCGCCGTGTTCGACAGCTGGATGAACGACCGGGCCAAATTCTACCGCCGCATGCACGACATCCCCGAGAGCTGGGGCACCGCGGTGAACATCCAGTCCATGGTGTTCGGCAATATGGGCCAGACCTCGGCCACCGGCGTCGCCTTCACCCGCAACCCGTCCACGGGCGAGGCGAAGCTGTACGGCGAGTTCCTGATCAACGCCCAGGGCGAGGACGTGGTGGCCGGCATCCGCACGCCCCAGTCCCTGACCAAGGCGGGCCGCGAGGAGATGGGCGAGAGCGCGCCCTCCATGGAAGAGGCCATGCCGGAGGTGTTCGGCCAGTTCGTGGACGTGGTGGGCAAGCTGGAAAGCCACTACCGCGACATGCAGGACATCGAGTTCACGGTCGAACAGGGCCGGCTCTACATGCTGCAGACCCGCAACGGGAAGCGCACCGGCAAGGCCGCGCTGAAGATCGCCGTGGATCTGGCCGCCGAGGGCGTCATCAGCCAGGAAGAAGCCATCCAGCGGGTCGATCCCTCGGCGCTGGACCAACTGCTGCACCCCACCCTCGACCCGAAGGCCCAGCGCAACGTCATCGCCGCCGGCCTGCCCGCCAGCCCCGGCGCGGCCACGGGCAAGGTGGTGTTCGATTCCGACGAGGCCGAGCGTCTGGGCCAGCTGGGCGACGCGGTCATTCTGGTGCGCGAGGAGACCTCGCCCGAGGACATTCACGGCATGCACGCGGCGCGCGGCATCGTCACGGCCCGGGGCGGCATGACCAGCCACGCGGCGGTGGTGGCGCGCGGCATGGGACGGCCTTGCGTCTCCGGCGCCGGAGAAATCCACATCGACGAGGAGGCGGGCCTGTTCCGTGCCCGGGGTCGCGAGTTCCGCGCGGGCGAGATCGTCACCATCGACGGCTCGAAGGGCGAGGTGCTGGAGGGCGCGGTCGACATGATCGAGCCCGAACTGACCGGCGATTTCCAGACCCTGATGGCCTGGGCCGACAAGGTCCGCCGCCTGAAGGTGCGGGCCAATGCGGAGACTCCGCTGGACGCCAAGACTGCGCGGGGCTTCGGCGCCGAGGGCATCGGCCTGTGCCGCACTGAGCATATGTTCTTCGACGAGACCCGCATCGCGGCGGTGCGCGAGATGATCCTCGCCGACGACGAACAGGGCCGTCGCGCGGCCCTGGCCAAGATCGAGCCGTTCCAGAAGGCGGACTTCACCGAGCTGTTCCAGATCATGGCCGGCCTGCCGGTGACGATCCGGCTGCTGGACCCGCCGCTGCACGAATTCATTCCCCACTCGGACGAGGACATCGACGCCCTGGCGGCGTCATCGGGTCTGGACGCGGCCAAGCTGAAGCGCCGCGCGAAGGATCTGGCCGAGACCAATCCCATGCTGGGCCATCGCGGCTGCCGGCTGGGCGTGGCCTATCCCGAGATCTATGAGATGCAGGTGCGCGCCATCCTCGAGGCCGCGCTGGCGGTGAAGGCCGAGTCCGGCGCCGCGCCCACGCCCGAGATCATGCACCCGCTGGTCGCGCTGGGTCTGGAGATGAAATATCTGCGCGAGCTGACCGATCGCACCGCCGAGGCGGTGTTCGCGGCGGCAGGCGACAGGGTCGACTATCAGGTCGGCACCATGATCGAGCTGCCCCGCGCCGCCTTGCGCGCCGGGGACCTGGCCGAGAACGCGGAGTTCTTCAGCTTCGGCACCAATGACCTGACCCAGACCACCTTCGGCATCAGCCGCGACGATTCCGGCCGCTTCCTGCAGGCCTACATGGACAAGGGCATCTTCGAGACCGATCCCTTCGTGCGGCTGGACCAGGAAGGCGTCGGCGATCTGATCCGCATCGCCGCCGAGCGCGGCCGCGCCGTGCGCCCGGACGTCAAGCTGGGCATCTGCGGCGAGCACGGCGCGACCCGTCCTCCATCGCCTTCTGCGAGGAAGCCGGTCTCGACTACGTCAGCTGCTCGCCCTACCGCGTGCCGATCGCGCGGCTGGCGGCGGCCCAGGCCGCGCTGCATGCGCAGGCGGGCACCGAGCGCGAAAAGGATCGCTAGCGGCAGACCTCTTCAAGCCAGGCGATGTCCCAGGGTTTGGGCGGTGCGGTCTGTCCCCGCGCCGCCAGCGCCGTCTCCAGATAAAGCGGTCCGTCCGACGGCGTGACCCGAATGTCCGCCTCATAGAAGGGGTGGCTCTGCGCCTCTTCGAGGGAGACGAACGTCGCGCCCTTGCCGCGATACAACGCCAGCACCTGAGGCAGCATGCGGGCGTGGAACGCGCCGGTGTGCAGCAACAGGACATAGGGAATGTCCTCGCCGTACAGCGCGCGGGCCATGGCCCTGGAGTGGTCGAAGGCGGCGTCTGCGGCCTGTATATAGGCCCGCTCCATCCGGGCGACGGCCGCGTCGTCGCCCTGCGCCCGGCAGCGCACATAGGGCTCGGTCCAGGCCCAGTCGTCGAAGCTCATGGTGACCGAGGCCACGCGGTAGCCCCGCTCATCCAGAAAGGCCCGGATGCGGTCGCGCAGCACCGGATCTTCGCCCTCGGCCAGGAACGGATAGCGGAACCAGCGCCAGTCCCGCTCGCCCATCAGCACGGCCAGCAGCGGCTCGTTGTGCAGGATCTCCGCCTCGTAGGCGTCCGCCCCGATGGCGTTCGGGTTCTGGTGCGTCCAGGTGTGGTTGCCGAGCGGGTGGCCCGCCGCCCGCCACAGGTCCAGCGCCGCGGCGGCGTCCGGGTTCTGCTCGACGGGCCCGCCATTGATGAAGATGGTCGCCGGGGCGTCGCCCGCCTCGCTCAGCGCCGCGATCATGCGGGCGGCGACCCCCACATAGGCCTCGCCCTCCGGCACAGGGCCGTGCACCGGCGCGTCATCAATGGTGATGGCGATCTGCTGCGCCCCCGCGGCGGCGGGCAGGCACAGGGGGGCGGCCCAAACGATGAAAGGGACGATCAGGGCGAAGCGCATCAGTCTTCGTGCGTCAGAAACAGCGTCAGGTCCACCGCCTCGCCCATGGCGCGGTACCCGTCAATGGACGGATGCAGGCCGTCGCTGTCGTACTCGGCCCGCAGGTGCGTGGGCCGCTCCGGATCGCGCATGACCGCGTCGAAGTCGATCACCGCGTCCACATTGCCGGGCGTCCGGAACCAGGCGTTGATCGCCTGCCGGTCCGCCTCGTTCTGCGCGTCCGGATGATAGTAGTCCGAGCCCCCGTAGGGCGTGATGGTGGCTCCAATGACGGTGATCCCCCGCTCCCGCGCCCGGGCGGTCATCTGGGCGTAGGCGGCGATCATGTCGGCGACCAGCTGGGCATGCGCCTCGGGCGTCGCCGGCGCGTCGCGGGTCAGGACACCCAGATCGTTGACGCCTTCCAGAAGGATCAGGTGGGTCACGCCGGTCTGGCCCAGCACGTCTCGCTCGAACCGCGCCAGGGCGTTGGGGCCCAGACCGTCGCGCAGCACCCGGTTTCCGCCGATGCCGTGGTTCAGCACGCTGAGGTGGGACGCGCGGGAATCAGCCTGCAGCCGCTCGGCGAGAAAGTCGGGCCAGCGGGCGTCGGTGTCCGGCTGGACCCCATAGCCGTCGGTGATGGAGTCGCCCAGCACGACGATCGCCCCGGCCTCTGGCGGGCCCAGCACGTCCACGCCGGAGAGCAGATACCAGCGGGTGAAGGTGGTCTCATCGGTCAGGGCGGCGGCGCCCGTCTGGTCGCCCGACGCCATGCGGCTGGTGGCCCGGGCGCCGGGATGGGCGGTCAGGCGCGAAGGGGCGTCGGCCACATGAAGGGTGATGGCCAGATGCGACAGGGCCTCCACCTCGAAGTCCACAGGATCAGAGACGAACTCGGCCCCGGCCGGGACCATGACGTCGGGCCGGCCCGCGAAGGTGAGGCGCCTGACCATGGCCGGATCGATTATGGCGCCGTCGCGGGTCGTTGGTCGGCTTACCGCAGCGCGGGCGATGCGAAGGGGCGCGTCGCCGAAGGCGTTCGAGACCCGGACCCGGATCCGGTCGCCGGACGCGGTCAGACGCACCACCTGTCGCAGGGTGACGTCGTCCATGGCGCTGTCGGGCAGGGCGTGTTCGTTCTCCGCGACCATCTGGGACGACGCCCAAGCGCCGACCCATCGCCCGTCATCGGCAAGGGCCGCGACCGGCGCCAGAATGAGGCCGAGGGCGGCGAACGCGCTCACCAGGCGGCGTCTCGAGATCATGATCGTCCTCCCTGTCGCGCGCCGCGATCTCAATGTCGTGGTAGCGCTATCAGGCCTGAAGGGTCCGGCTTTCCACCCACATCGTCAAGGGGGCCGCAGAACGCGGTGTGTGTCTTTTGGGCCACCGTTACGCTTGTGTAATCGTTTGGCCTTGGAACTGCCTCATGGGATACCTATTTGAACATTCGCTGGGATTTGGGGCTGGCGACCAAAGAAGTCGCTGCTCACGGAGTGTTACTAAATGAAAACGATTCTTCTCTCTACCGCCGCTATCGCCATGTTCACCGCCGCGCCCGCCATGGCGCAAAGCTGGCCCGCGCCCGAATACTACGGTTCGCTGGGTTACTCGCACATGGAAGCTGACGGAGCCGATGTCGAACTCGGCGCCATCACCGGCCGTTTCGGCGCCAAGCTGACGCCGTACTTCGGCTTCGAAGGCGAAGGCTCGTTCGGCGTCCGTGACGACGAAGTCACCATTGGCGCAGTCACCGCCGACATCGATCACAACTACGACCTGGCCGCCTATGGCGTGGCTTTCCTGCCGGTGAACCCGAACTTCGAGCTGTTCGCCCGCCTGGGTTACGGCACGACTGAACTCGAGCCTCGGCCGCGGGCGTCAGCGTCACCGAAGACGGCGAAAGCTGGAACTACGGCGTCGGCGCCAACTACTTCTTCGACGGCCAGAACGGCGTCCGCGGCGACTGGACCCGTCGCGACTTCACCGACGACGGCGGCGAAGCCGACGTCTACTCGGTGAGCTACATCCGCCGCTTCTAAGGCCGGATGACATCGGGGCTCCGGCGACGGAGCCCCGCTATCGAGCAGGGAAGGCGCGCTTCGGAGAGGAAGCGCGCCTTTCTCGTTGTTGGGACGCTATCGCGCGGCCCGCGGGGCCTTGCTGCTTGAGCGCATGTTGGGGCGCTAACGCTCGCGACGCGGCCGCTCGCTGCTTGAGCGCCTTGTGGCGCTAACCCTTGGCCCTCGGGGCTTTGCGGCTTGAGCGTCAGGCGCGCTTCCGGACGAACACCGAGCCGGCGGAATAGCCGGCGCCGAAGCTGCAGATCAAGCCGGTGTCGCCCGGCGCGAATCCCTCGTTGTGCAGGTGGAAGGCGATGATCGATCCGGCCGACGAGGTGTTGGCGTAGTCGTCCAGGATGATGACGTTCTCGCCCGGCGCCGGCTCGCGGCCCAAGACGCGCTTGCCGATCATCTCGTTCATGTTGATGTTGGCCTGGTGCAGCCACAGGCGCTTGAGGGCAGTCGGATCGATGGCCAGATCGCGGGCGTGATCCACAATCATCTCGGAGACCATGGGCACCACGTCCTTGAAGACCTTGCGGCCCTGCTGGACGAACAGCTTGTCGGTGATGCCGTCGGGGCGCGGTCCGTCGGCGATGGCGGTGACGTCGTCGCGGGCGGCGCGGTTCAGGAAGCCAAAATTGTTGCGGATGTTGTTGGAGAAGACGGTCTTGAGCCGCGTGCCCAGGATGTCCCAGCCGCCGGTGGCCTGATCGGCGGCCTCGACGATCACGGCGGTGGCCACGTCGCCGAAGATGAAGTGGCTGTCGCGGTCGCGGAAGTTCAGGTGGGCCGAGCAGATCTCGGGATTCACCATCAGCACCGCCTTGACCGAGCCCGAGCCGATGAAGTCGGCGGCGGTCTTGAGGCCGAAGGTGGCCGAGGAGCACGCCACGTTCATGTCGAAGGCGAAGCCTCGATTCCCAGGGCCTGCTGCACCTCGATGGCCATGGCGGGGTAGGGGCGCTGCATGTTGGAGGCGGCGCAGATGACGGCGCCGATCTCGCTGACCGGCTTGCCCCAGCGGGCGATGGCTTCCTGTGCGGCCTTGACCGCCATTTCGGCCAGCACCGACAGCTCGTCGTTCGAGCGTTCGGGGATGTGGGGGACCATGCGGTCCGGATCGAGGATGCCCGACTTCTCCACCACGAAGCGGGACTTGATGCCCGAGGCCTTCTCGATGAACTCGGACGAGGACGGCGTCAGCGCCTCCAGCTCGCCGGCGGCGATGGCCTCGGCGTTGGCGGCGTTGAAGCGCTCGGCGAAGGCGTTGTAGGCCGTCACCAGTTCAGCGTTCGAGAGCGCGTGTTCGGGCGTGTGCAGGCCGGTGGCGGCTATGACCGCTCTGGGAGAATCGTTCACTGGGTTCGTTTCCTTGACGAGGCCCATCAATAGGACGGCGGCGGCGTGCGGTCGAGACTGGCGCGGATGCCGGTCCACCAGCGGGCGATCTGGTTGGCGGGCGCCCGGGGCGGCGGAACGCCCTTGGCGGTGATCAGGGCCTCGACCAGATCCTCGGCCTCGCAGGGCCAGCCGTTGGGGGCCACATAGACGGGGTAGAGGATCAGCGCTGCGGCCACCAGTTCGTCCAGGCTCGCCCGGCGTGTGCGGCGCGGACAGGGGACGCGGTCCTCGGTCAGGCCCCAGCCGGCGAAGAACGGCGTGCCGTAGGTGGTCACGGGCTTGCCGCGCAGCAGGGCCTCGAAGCCGGACAGGGAGGTCAGGGTGGCCAGACGGTCGGCGTGGTCCAGGCACTGGATGATGTCGAGCCCGTCGGCCGAGGCGTCCACGGCGTCCAGCGCCGCGCCGTCCAGCATGCCGGGACGGTTGCCCGCCAGCACGTCGGGGTGGTTCTTGTAGATCAGGAAGGCGTCCGGATGGTCCGCCCGCACGGCGGCCACCAGTCCGGCGTTGGTGCGGATGTGGGCGCAGCCCTTGAGGATCGACTGGTCGTTCTCCACCTGGCCGACGATCAGGATGCGCTGGCGCTTCTTTGGCCAGGCGTCGAAGGCCCCGGCCGGGGCGGGCAGGTTGTACTTGCTGAGCCCCGCCGAAACGATCCGCTCCCGAAGGCGCGCGGCGCGGTCCAGCAGGGTCGGCGAGAAGCCGCCCTGTTCGATCAGGGTCTCCAGCCGCGAGGGGCGCGTGGCGTCGTAATAGACGCCCAGATCATCCAGCGTCACGGACAGGGCGCCGACGAAGTCCGAACCGAGCCCGCGCGAGCGGATGAAGCCGTCCTCCATGCGCAGGATCGGACCGGTGAAGCCCTCGGTCGCCTGCTCGAAATCCGCGCCGGTGCGCGAGGCCCAGCAGACGATGCGCCCGTCTTCGGTTTCGGCGGCGGTGCGGGCGCGGGCGGCGGAGGCGAAATAGCGCACCGGTCCCTTTGGCGAGTTCAGCAGGCGGCGCACGGGCGGGCGCTTGGCCGGGGCGAAGGCGACGCAGGCGTTCAGTCCCGCGAGCCGGTCGGCGCGGTCGCGCAGGGCGATGAGGCGCTCCAGCGCCTGTTCCGCCTCGCAGGCGCGGCCGGTGACCGGGTCCACATAGCGGGCGTAGCGGATCAGGGCGGCGGCGGCGATGGATTCGATATCGCGCAACTGGCCCCGGCGGCCGGTGTCCACGGCGTCCGTGGTCAAACCCCAGCCGGAATAGAAGGGCGCGCCGAAGCAGCGGACGGACAGGCCGCGCAGCAGCGCCTCCCACCCCAGGCCGCTGGTGACCGTATAGACCGCGTCCACCTGGGCCAGCAGGTCGGCGGGGCGGACGTCGGTGTCGATCAGGGTGACGTCGCCGAGGAGGTCGGCGGGGATGCAGCCCTGCTTGCGGCCCGCGGCCACGGCCGGGTGGCGCTTGACGATCAGCTGGGCGCGGGGCTCGTCGCGGCGGGCGGCGTCCAGCATGTCGATGAAGGATCGGGGCGAGGCCAGGCCGAAGCCGATGGAGGCGTCGCCCAGCGTCTGGTCCACGATCAGGATGCGGCGGCCGGGCTTGAGCAGACCAGCGTTCAGCGGGCCGCCCAAATTGGTCTTGGAGACGCCGCTCTCGACGATGCGGTCGATCAGGGCGCGGGCGCGGATTCGCAGGTCGGGGGACATCCAGGCCGGAGCCCCGGCGATCAACTGCTCCAGCCGCGAGGGCCGCGTGGCGTCATAGTAGACGCCCAGATCATCGGCCACGATGCTGAGCGATGTGGCGCCCGCCTCGCCCAGACCCACGGAGCGGAGCAGGCCGTCCTCCAGCGCCACATAGGGCACGCCGTGCTTTTCGGACCAGCGGCGCCCGTGGGCGGCGGTGGGTTTCATGCCCCAGCCCAGCACCGCCTGAACGTCGCGGCCGGGCAGGGCGCGCAGGTCGTGTTCGGGGAGGAAGGCCGCGAGATTGGGCAGGCGGCGGACGCCGGGCGCGCAGACCCATGCGGGCGCGCGCGTGCTCACTGGACCTGGGCCCGGTCCCAGCCCCCGGCGAAAGCATGGCCATGCGGCGGGCGGTCACGTCCTGCATGGCGGGGTTATGATAGCTGCCGTTGATCTGGGTGCGGTGGAGCACATGCTCGCGGAACCGGACGTAGAGGTCGTGGTCCGGGGTCTGCGGGGCGGTCCAGAAGCGGGACAGGGGCTGCTGGTCCGTCAGGCCCTCGAAGTCGAAGAACGCCTGCCCCAGCACCTTGACCGGCGTGCCGAAGCCCACCGCGGACAAGGCGGCGGTGGAGTTGTTCACCACCATGCCGAGGGATGCCCGGCAGAGGGCGGCCAGATTGCCGCCGTCGATGAAGTCCACGCGCCCCTCGAGGGCGTGGCGCCGCGCCAGCCGCCGCACGACCGCCTGATAGTTCACCAGGCCCGGGTCCAGCGGGTGGTTCTTGACGACCAGACGGGCCTGCGGCGGCGCATGCGTGGCGAAGTCGGCGACCACATGCTCAAGGAAGGCCGTGTTGGTGACGTAGTCGGAGTAGCGCAGCAGGGTCGTGTCGCCCTCGCGCTGGAGGCAGGTGATGAAGAACGGGCCGCGTTCCGCGATCACATCGGTGTCGGTGGCGAGCGGAGAGGCAGGCGCAGTTTCAGGTAGCGCCAGGCGTGGCCCCCGGCTTGAACCAGTGCGTGGCGGGTGTAGGGACGGACGTAGCGGGGGAACAGGACACGACCCGCCACCTGCACGGTGTGATACCGCGCCAGGTTCCACACGTGGTGCGGCAGGATGGTCCCGGCCTCCTGAAAGGGCGGCTCGCGCGGCGCCGGGGCGGGATAGCCGTCGGCGGAGCGGGGCAGGGTCGAGCGAGCGTTGACGCCGTTGCGCTCCATGGTCACCCAGTGGGGGCGGAAGTAGCCGTTCTCGATGACCCAGACGGACGCCTTCAGGCGCTCGGCCTGTTCGATCACGGTCTGGTTGTAGACCCCCGCTTCGCCGAACAGGACCAGATCGGTGTAGGTCTCGGCCAGCCCGGCCAGGGCGTGGGGCCAGGCGTCGCCGCCGCGCCGGAACTTGACCGCATCGCGCGAGCCCCAGTCCAGCAGATCCCCCGCATTGAAGATCATGCGGCGCACCACCGCGCCGTTCGCGCGCAGCACGCAGGCCAGCTTGCGCGAATAGGAGCCGAAGGGCGCCGAGATGATCAGGAAGCGCCGTCCGGCCAGACCGGGAATGGCTTCAGACGGCTCGTCGCTGGCGTCCGGATCGGCTCCGGCGGACGGGGATGGCGAGGCGACTGACAATGAGTTCTGGAGCCTGAGGATAACGAGTCTGTGATGTCTTAGAGTGTTCCGGCGAGATCATGCAAGGCGAGCGTGTCACGGGCGCGGGCCAGATGGAGCCTTTCCACCATGGCGCCGTGGACGCGGATGACGCCTTTCCCGACGTGCGCAGGGTCGTCAAAGGCCGCGACCACGGCCTCGGCCCAGGCGATGTCGTCGGCGGACGGCGCGAAGGCGGCGTTGGCGGGGGCGATCTGACGGGGGTGGATCAGGCTCTTGCCGTCGAAGCCGTAGAGGCGGCCCTGGCGGCATTCGGCCTCGAAGCCGGCGTCGTCGTCCAGGGCGTTGAAGACCCCGTCGATGGGGGACAGGCCGTGGGCCCGGGCGGCGGCGACGGTCAGGCTCATGGCGGTCTTGAGCGGCTCGCGGTCGGGCGAAGGGGCGCTGCGCAGCATGGCGGCCAGATCGTTGACCCCCAGCATCAGGGCGCCCATGCGCGCTGTGGCGGCGATGGCGTCCAGATGGAACAGGGCCTGGGGCGTCTCGATCATGGCCCACAGGGCGGCGCCGTCCGGCAGGCGGGCGGTGAAGGCGGCGGCCTGATCGGCGGTGGAGACCTTGGGGGCGACGATGAAGGCCGGTGACGCGGCGTACAGGGCGGTCAGGTCGGCGTCGCCCCATTCGGTGTCCAGACCGTTGACGCGGACCCCCACCTCGCGGGCCTGAAACCCGCCCTGGCGCAGGGCCGCGACGGCGGCGTCACGGGCGGCGGCCTTGTCGTCCGGGCCGACCGCGTCCTCCAGATCCAGCACCACCACGTCGCAGGGCAGGGTGCGGGCCTTCTCAACCGCGCGGGGGTTGGAGGCGGGCAGGTAGAGGACGCTGCGGCGGGGCGTCATGGCTCAGACCCGGCCGGTGACGGGAATCAGGCGCCGGTGATGGCCCGCGCGGCGGGCGAGGCCAGGAACAGCATGACGGCGGCCAGATCGGCGGTCTTGACCCACTTGTCCGCGTTCGCCTCGCCCATGTCGGCGCGGTTGGCGGGGGTGTCGATGATGGAGGGCAGGACGGCGTTGACGGTGACGGACGTCTCCTTGAGCTCCTCGGCCAGGGATTCGGTCAGACGGTGGACGCCCGCCTTGGAGGCGGCGTAGGCCCCCATGCCTGCGGCGGCCTTTTGCGCCCCCGCCGCGCCCACATTGACGATGCGGCCGTCGGTCGCCTGTTTCAGCATGGGCAGGGCGGCGCGGCTGGCGTTCAGGGCCGTGGTCACGTTCAGGGCGTACATGCGGCCCCAGGCGGCGGGATCGCCGTCCTCGGTGGTCTGCCAGACGAAGCCGCCCGCGATGTTGAGCAGGGCGTCGATGCGGCCGAGCTGTTCGGCGACCGCCTGAATGGCTTGCTGGGCCTGGCCCGGCTCGGTGAGGTCGACGCCGGAGAGGGTCATGTCGGCGCCCTGGGTCTCCTGGCGGGCATGGTCGATGACCGCCACGGTCCAGCCGGCTTCGCCCGCCGCCTTGGCGACCGCGGAACCGAGAGCGCCGTGGCCTCCGGTGATGACGATGACGGGTCGGGACATGGGTGGCTCCTTCAAGGCTGGGCGGGACCATAGGGCGTGGGGTCAGGGGGCTCCACCGCCGGATCGGAGAGTTTCAGAGCCTGGTCGGCAAAAAACAGGGTGCGAATAGTGCGAATAGTCCGAAATCGACGACCGGTGGACGGATATTCGGACTCCGGAACGGGCGAAAAAACAGAGTGCGAATAGTGCGAATTGTCCGAAATCGCCTCAAGCGGTCGGGTCTGCGGAGGCCATTGTACACCGCTCTCAGACAGCGGGATTAAATAGACCCCCCGGACCAGCGCGCCAGCACCGCCTGGCCGTTTTCGCCCGCTTTTGCAGGCGGGCCCTGGATGGCGCCGGGGGTGCGGGAGAAGCGCGGGGCGGGGGCGGGCTGGGTGACGCCGAAGGCTTCGGTGAAGCTTTCGCGGGCGGCCAGATGCGGATGGGCGGGCGCCTCGTCCAGCGACAGGACGGGGGCGAAACAGGCGTCCGTGCCCTCCAGCAGGGCGGTCCAGTGGTCGCGGGGTTGGGTGAGGAACACGGCGGCCAGTTCGGCGGCCTGCTGGTCCATGTCCCCGGCGGGCTGGGGCGTCAGACCCAGACGGGTGCGCAGCTCCAGATAGAAGGCGGGCTCCAGCGGGCCGACGGACACATGGCGCCCATCGGCGCAGGCATAGGTGCGGTAGAAGGGCATGGCGCCGTTCAGCAGGCCCTCGCCCCGCTTCATGCTGGTGAGGCCGTCGTGGGTCAGCCAGCTGAAGACGCCCATCAGGGAGACGGTCCCGTCCACCACCGCCGCGTCGATGACCTGGCCCTTGCCCGAGGTCTGGCGCTCGTGAAGGGCGGCGAGGATTCCCATGGCCAGATACAGGGCGCCGCCGCCGTAGTCGCCCACCAGATTGAGCGGCGGAACCGGATCGCCGCCCTTCGGCCCGATGGCGTCCAGGGCGCCGGTGACGGCGATGTAGTTGATGTCGTGCCCCGCCGCGTGGGCCAGCGGCCCGGTCTGGCCCCAGCCGGTCATGCGGCCGTAGATCAGGCGCGGATTGGCGGCCAGGGCCTCATCGGGGCCCAGACCCAGACGCTCCATGACGCCGGGGCGGAAGCCCTCGACCAGCACATCGGCGGCGGCAATGGCCTGCAGGGCGGCGGCGCGGTCGGCCTCGGCCTTGAGGTCCAGCGCCAGCGACCCTGCCCGGCCGCGCGCGGTGACGTCATGGAGCGCCGCGCCGCCGCCCGGACGATCGATGCGCAGCACCTCGGCGCCCAGGTCCGACAGCAGGGTGGCGCAGAAGGGCGCCGGACCGATGCCGGCGAACTCCACGACGCGCAGACCGTTCAACGGACCCTGACTCATGCCCGATTCCTCCCGTTTCGTTTCGCTACGGATAGCGCAGGTTGCGCCCCACGTCGCGGGATGCGAGATCGCCTTGCAGCATACGGAGACCCCCAATGGCCCAGACCCTCGCCGCCTTCCTGAAAGCCCAATCCGCCCCCGAAAGCCTGAAAGGCCTGATCGCCGGGATCGCCGACGGGTGCGTGCGCATCAGCCATGCGGTGCGTCAGGGGGCGACGGCGGACATGCTGGGCACGGCGGGCGACACCAATGTGCAGGGCGAGGTGCAGAAGACGCTCGATCTGGCCGCCGACGACATCATGATCGACGTGTGCCGCGCCGCGCCGGGCGTGGTGGCGGCGGCCTCCGAGGAACAGGACGGCATCGTGCCGGTGGCCCAGGCGGGACCGCACGAGGGCTGGCTGGTGCTGTTCGATCCGCTGGACGGGTCCAGCAACATCGAGGTGAACGTGTCCATCGGCACCATCTTCTCGGTGCTGCCCGCGCCCATGGTGGAGACGCCGCGCGATCCCGTGGCGGAGGACTTCTTTCAGCCGGGCCGTGACCAGGTCGCGGCGGGCTATGTGGTTTACGGCCCTCAGACCCTGCTGGTGTTCACCCTGGGCGACGGCGCGTTCGGCTTCACGCTGGAGCCGGTCAGCGGCGAATGGGTGCTGACCCACGACCGCATCGCCGTACCGGCCGAGACGAAGGAATTCGCCATCAACGCCTCGAACCAGCGCCACTGGCACGAGCCGGTGCAGCGCTACATCGCCGACTGTCTGGCGGGGACCACGGGGCCGCGCGGCAAGGATTTCAACATGCGCTGGGTGGCGTCCATGGTGGCGGACGTGAACCGCATCATGATGCGCGGCGGGGTGTTCATGTACCCGGCGGACCGCAAGGACCCGTCCAAGCCGGGCCGCCTGCGCCTGATGTACGAGGCGGCGCCCATGGCCATGGTGATGGAGCAGGCGGGCGGCGCGGCCAGCGACGGGACCAAGGCCCTGCTGGACGTGGTCCCCGACGCCCTGCACCAGCGCGTGCCGGTGATGCTGGGGTCGAAGGCCGAGATCGAGACCTTGCTGACCTACGGCTGATCGACCGGGCTGACGACCTTCTGATCCAGGGTCGCGCTGTCGTCGAAGGTCGCCCAGCCCTTGCCGCCAGACGGCTGGGGCAGGCCCTCTCGGATGTCGTCGGCAGGGTTGGGGTCGATGTTGCGGCCCTGACGGTGCAGGTGCGACTTGGCGATCATGTTGGCGGTGATCGGCGCGGTCAGAAACAGGAACAGGGCGATCAGCAACTCGTGGGCCGAATAGGTCCCCTCCATGGCCGGGAAGAAGATCATGGAGGCGATCAGACAGGCGCCGACGCCCAGGGTGGTGGCCTTGGTCGGGCCGTGCAGGCGCGTCATCAGCGACGGCAGCCGCGCCAGGCCCCAGGAGCCGACCAGCAGGAAGCCGCCGCCGACGACCAGCAGCAGGACGATGACATATTCGACGATGATCTCGAGCATGGGGGTCATTCCACGATGTCGCCGCGCAGGAGGAATTTGGAATAGGCCACGGTGCCGAGGAAGCCGACCATGGCCAGCAGCAGGGCCGCCTCGAAATAGTCGGCGGTGCGCTCCCACAGGCCGAACAGCACCACCATGGCGATGATGTTGATGGTCAGGGTGTCCAGCGCCAGGATTCGGTCGCCGCTGGTGGGCCCGCGCAGCAGACGGAACAGGTTCAGAAGCATGCCCAGGGCGACGCAGCCGATGGCGAAGCCCAGCGCGTATCCGATCGGGCTCATGGGAAGATCCTCAGCAGGCGGGCCTCATAGCGGGACTTGATGCGGGCGATCTCGGCGTCGGGGTTGTCCGTATCCAGGATGTGCACCAGCAGGGCCCGGCCGTCGGCGGAGATGTCGGTGGAGACGGTGCCGGGCGTCAAGCTGATGGTGGCGGCCAGGGCCGTAATGGCCTCGGGCGAGCGCAGGTCCGTGGGGATGACCAGCCAGCTCGAGCGCAGGTCCCGGTTGCGGCGGAACAGGATGATCCAGGCCACCTGGAAATTGGCGATCACGATGTCCCACAGCACGATCGTCACATAGCCCCACAGGGGCGGGCCGAAACGCATGCGCGGATTGCCGGGCCAGAACCGGCTGGTGATCAGGGGAATGATGACGGCGAAGATGACCGCCAGCAGCAGGCCGCCCCAGCTGAGGTCGTTCAGCAGCAGCATCCACACCACCACCAGCATGGCCGAGAGAGCGGGGTGGGGCAGGATGCGCTGGATCAGGGAAGGGCGCTGGACCGGAAGCTCGCTCACGACACACCTCCCAGGACGGTGTTGATGTAGGCGTCGCGCTCGAACAGCTGGGCGGCGGTGGCGTCGGTGTAGGCGGTCAGCGGTCCGGCGAAGACGGTCGCCATGGCCAGCAGGGCGATGAAGCCCGCCGCCATGGCGAGGGCCGGGCCGCCGCCGTGGACGCGGCCGGCGTGGCAGTCCCCCTCGACGGCGGCGCTCTTCCAGAAGAGCCGGCTGCCGGCGCGGGCGAAGCGAGGATGCCGATGACCGTGGTGATCAGGATGACGGCCCAGATCCAGTAGCCGCCCGCCGCGTCACGCACCCCGTCCAGGATCAACAGCTTGCCGATGAAGCCCGACAGGGGCGGCAGGCCGACCATGGCGATGGCGGCGAGGAAGAACAGGGCCGAGAGTTTCTCCACGTCCTGGAACCGGGGGCCCACATTGATGGCGTCGCCGTACTCGCCCCGGCGCACCGCGATCAGGTCCACCACCAGGAACAGGGCCGCGGCCGCCAGGGTGGAGTGGACGGTGTAGTAGAGCGCCGCCGACATGGCGTCCGGCTGGAACACCGCCACGGCGGCCAGCAGGGTGCCCATGGACCCCACCACGGCGAAGGCGGCCAGGTCGCGCAGCCCCTTCGCCGCCAGCACCCCGAAGAAGCCGAGCGCAATGGTGATCAGGGCGGCGGGCAGCATCCAGTCGGCGGGCGCCATGCGGAGGCCTGGGCGTCGTCGCCGAAGATCAGGGTGGTGACCCGGATGATGGAATAGGCGCCCACCTTGGTCATGATGGCGAACAGGGCGGCTACGGCGCCGGAGGTGGAGGCGTAGGTGCGCGGCAGCCAGAAGTGCAGCGGGACCAGCGCGGCCTTGAGGGCGAAGACGGTGATCAGCAGCAGGGACGCCGCCTTGATCAGGGCCTGATCCCCCTCGGGCGCGGCGGCCACGCGAAGGGCCATGTCGGCCATGTTGAGGGTGCCGGTGACGCCGTAGAGCATCCCCACCGCCACCAGAAACAGGGTCGAGCCCGCCAGGTTGATGATGACGTACTGCACGCCCGCCTTGAGGCGCGCGGCGCCCTGGCCGTGCAGCATCAGGCCGTAGGAGGCCAGGAGCATCACCTCGAAGAAGACGAACAGGTTGAACAGGTCGCCGGTCAGGAAGGCGCCGTTCAGGCCCAGCAGCTGGAACTGGAACAGGGGATGGAAATGCCAGCCCTTGCGGTCCAGTCCCGTGGCGATGGCGTAGATCAGCACCCCCAGCGCCACCACCGAGGTCAGCAGCACCATCATGGCCGACAGCCGGTCCAGCACCAGCACGATGCCGAACGGCGCGGACCAGTCGCCCATGGCGTAGACCTCGACCGCGCCGGTGGCGGTGTGGCCGAGCATGACGGCGCTGATGGCCACCAGGGCCACGCAGACCCCCAGGGTGGTGACCCGCGACAGGGTCAGCTTGTGACGCATGACCAGCAGGATCAGGGCCGCGGCGAGGGCGGGAATGATGACGGGCGCGACGACCCAGGGCGCGATGGCGGAGGCGGTCATGCTCGAGTTCCCCTACCGCCCTTCGGGCTACTTGAGGGGGTGGTCACCCCCTTGCCGCTGTCGGGTGTGATGGAATCGGCGTCGACGCGTCCTCCACCGGACGGCCGGCGTCCGGCAGACCGTCCACCTGATCGGTGCCGGTCTCCAGATAGGCCCGCAGGGCCAGCACCACCACGAAGGCGGTCATGCCGAAGGCGATGACGATGGCGGTCAGGACCAGGGCCTGGGGCAGGGGGTCGGTGTAAGCGGCCGCGGCCTTGTCGTAGATGGGCGGCTGATCCACCACCACGCGGCCCATGGAGAACAGGAACACATTGATGGCGTAGGACAGGAACGCCAGACCCAGAACCACCGGGAAGGTGCGGCGGCGCAGCAGCAGATAGATGCCCGCCGCCGTCATGACGCCGATGGCGGTGGCGATGAGGAACTCGAGGCTCATGACTTCACCTCCGTGGACGACGGCTCACGGGAGGGATTGATGTCCATGGCGTGCTCTGTGGGCTCCAGCTTCTCGGCGCGCTGGGCCACGCGGGACAGCTGGGCCAGGGCCAGCATGACCGCGCCCACCACCGTCAGGGCCACACCCACGTCGAACAGCATGGCGGTGGCCAGCTCGAACTCGCCCACCACCGGCAGGGAGAAATAGTCGAAGGCGCTGGTCAGGAACGGCGCGCCGAACAACATCGATCCGACCCCGGTCAGGCCCGCGATGAGCACGCCCCAGGCGATCAGATTGTGGTGGTCGGCCCGCAGGCGGGCGTCGGCCCAGCCCCAACCCGAGGCCATGAACTGCATCAGCAGGGCGATGGAGAACACCAGTCCGGCGATGAAGCCGCCGCCGGGCTCGTTGTGGCCGCGCAGGAAGATGTAGAGGCCGGCCATCAGGGCCAGCGGCAGCAGCAGGCGGGTGGCCACCACCAGCATCATGGGGTGGCGCTCGGGCGAGCGGATCAGGTCCGGCGTCCAGTTGGCCAGACGGCGGCCCGCCTCGCCCCGGTCGGCGGTGTCCAGCAGGGCGAAGATGGCCAGGGCGGCGATGCCCAGGACGATGATCTCGCCGAAGGTGTCGAAGCCGCGGAAGTCCACCAGGATGACGTTGACCACATTGGTGCCGCCGCCGCCGGAGTAGCTGTTCTCCCAGTGGAAGCGGGAGATGGACTGCATGCCGTCGCGGGTCATCACCGCCCAGGCCGCCGCGCCGACGCCGAGACCGCCGGTGACCGCCAGCAGGCCGTCACGCAGCTTGCGCGGGACCGAGCTTTCGGAGGGCGAGGTCTTGGGCAGCAGGTTCAGGGCCAGCAGCAGCAGCAGGATCGTCACCACCTCGACCGAGATCTGGGTCAGGGCCAGGTCGGGGGCGGACAGATAGGCGAAGGTCAGGGCGATGGTGGAGCCGACCACGCTGATGAAGATCAGGGACAGGAACCGGGCCCGGTGGGCGACCACCACGGCGACGGTGGCGGCGATCAGCACCAGCCAGGCGACCACGGCGACGGGGGTGGCGGCGATGACCTCGCGCGTGCCCTCGCTGTGGTCGGCGGTGAAGAAGCCGGCCAGGCCCACCACGACGGCGGTTCCCACGAAGAAGGCCAGGTAACGCTGCAGGGACTCGTTATGGACCTTGAGGGTCAGGCGGCGGCTGGCGGCGGCCAGGGTCTCGACGAAGGCGTCGAACAGGCCCTTGGCCTCGGGCACGCCGACGCGCGCCCAGATCGCCTCCAGAGTGCGATGACGCCAGAGGAGAAAGGCGCCCACGGCCACGGCGAAGATGCTCATGAACAGGGCCGGGGTGACGCCGTGCCACAGGCTGAGCGAATAGTAGGGCAGGTCGGCGCCGATCACGGCCCCGGCCGTGGCCGCGACAATGGGGCCGGCGAACAGGGCGGGCATCAGGCCGATCAGGACCACCAGCGCCGTCAGGACCGCGGGCGGCCCCCACAGGCCGATGCCCGGATCGTGCGGCTTTTTCGGATAGTCGTCGCGCTTCGGCCCGAAATAGACATGGATGACGTAGCGCAGCGAATAGGCCACCGACAGGGTCGCGCCCAGGGTCGCCAGCACCGGGAACACCCACGGCTGACCCAGCCAGACGGTGTGGGAGGCTTCCTCCAGCATCATCTCCTTGGAGATGAAGCCGTTCAGCGGCGGGATGCCGGCCATGGACAGGCCCGCGATCAGGGCCAGGGTCCCGGCGATGGGCATGAGGCTGAACAGCCCGCCCAGCCGCTTGAGGTCGCGGGTCCCGGCCTCGTGATCGACGATGCCCGCGTTCATGAACAGGGCGGCCTTGAAGGTGGCGTGGTTGATGATGTGGAACACGCCCACCACCGCCGCGATGGGGGTGCCCAGGCCGAACAGCATGGTCAGGAAGCCCAGATGGCTGACTGTGGAATAGGCCAAGAGGCCCTTCAGGTCGTCCTTGAACAGGGCGATACAGGCGGCGACCACCATGGTGACGAGGCCGGTGGTGGCGACGATCAGGAACCAGGCGTCGGTGCCTGCCAGCACCGGCCACAGGCGGGCCAGCATGAAGACGCCTGCCTTCACCATGGTGGCGGAGTGCAGATAGGCGCTGACCGGCGTGGGCGCGGCCATGGCGTGGGGCAGCCAGAAGTGGAACGGGAACTGGGCCGACTTGGTGAAACAGCCGCCGAGGATCAGGATCAGGGCGGGCAGATACAGCGGCGAGGCCTGGATCGCCTCGCGGTTCTCCAGGATCACGGTCAGGTCGTAGGACCCGGCGATGCTGCCCAGGATCATCAGGCCGCCGATCAGGCTGAGCCCGCCCGCGCCGGTGATGGCCAGGGCCATGCGCGCGCCCTGCCGCCCTTCGGGCAGGTGGCGCCAGAAGCCGATCAGCAGGAACGACGACAGGCTGGTCAGCTCCCAGAAGATCAGCAGAAGCAGGATGTTGTCGGACAGGACGATACCCAGCATCGCGCCCTGGAACAGCAGCAGATAGGTGAAGAACCGCCCCATGGGGTCGGCCTTGGACAGATAGAAGCGGGCGTAGACGATGATCAGAAGGCCGATGCCCAGGATCATCCCGGCGAACATCAGCCCCAGCGGATCGAGGAAGAAATTGGCGTTGAGGCCGAGGGACGGGACCCAGTCGATGCGCGCCTGGATCACCTCGCCCGCCATGACCGCCGGGGCCATGGTCGCCAGGATGATGATGGCGGTCAGGGTCACCAGCCCGGCCGCCAGGGCGCAGGCGTCGCGGCCCGCCCGGATCGCCAGGGCGGGCGCCAGGGCGCCGATCAGCGGCAGGACGGCCAGGAAGGCAAGCAGCAAGGCGGTTCCTCGGTGTGGGCCGGAACAACGATCACAACGTTCCCGAAGGCGGTTTGCTAGCGGGTAATGCCGCTGGTTAGAAGACCCGGACGTCCGATTTCGGCGCGGGGCCACCGGCTCGCGCGCGTTATGAATAAAGAGTGGTCCAGATGCCGAAAATCGCCGTCCTGTTCGTCTGTCTGGGCAACATCTGTCGATCGCCGCTGGCCGAGGCGGCGTTCCGGCTGGAGGCGGAGCGGCTGGGGCTGGCGGTCGCGGTCGATTCGGCGGGCACGGGCGGCTGGCATCAGGGGGAGCCGCCGGACCAGCGGGCCCAGGCGGCGGCGCGGCGCAACGGCGTCGACATCGGCGGCTATCGCGCCCGTCAGGTGAAGGCGGAGGACTTCGTCCGCTTCACCCACATCGTGGCCATGGACGCCGACAATCTGGCCAATCTCGAGCGGTTGAAGCCGTCCGGGGCGCAGGCCGAACTCAGCCTGATGCTGGCGCACGCCGGCCGGGCGGGCGCGCCGGTGGAGGACCCGTATTACGGCGGGGATGACGGGTTCGACGTGACCTGGGCCGACGTCAGCGCGGCGGCGCGCGGGCTGGCGGAACGACTGGCGGGGTCCGGCAAGACATAAGCAGGATTTGGCGGGCAGGCTGGGCCCCATGATTCGTTCAGCCGCCCGACAGGACGCCGCGCCGCCGCACGGGGTGATGTTTCATCACTTCAGGGGCGAGGGCCACGCCGACGGCCAGGGCGCCATCACCGGCCAGCAACTGGCCGACATGCTGGACTGGCTGGGCCCCGACCGGTTCCTGAGCCCGCAGGACTGGACCGAGCGGGCGCTGGCGGGGCGGCTGGGGCCGGACGATCTGTGCCTGACCTTCGACGACGCCCTGCTGTGCCAGTCCGAGATCGCCGCCCCGGTGCTGAAGGCCTACGGCCTGACCGGGTTCTGGTTCGTCTATTCCTCGGTGCTGGAGGGGCGGTCCGAGCGGCTGGAGCTGTACCGTCATTTCCGCAGCACCCGCTTCGGCGACGTCGATGAATTCTACGCGGCGTTTCAGGCCCGTCTGGAGCGGTCTGACCATGGCGCGGAGGCCCGCGCGGCGCTGAGCGATTTCCAGGCGGAGCGCTATCTGGCGCAGTTCGACTTCTACACCGACGCCGACCGGCGGTTCCGCTTCCTGCGCGATCGGGTGCTGGGACCGGCGCGCTACGAAGCGCTGATGGACGCGTTGATGGACGAGGACGACGGCTTCGATCTGGAGCAGGCGGCGGCGCGGCTGTGGATGACGGAAGACCATCTGCTGGACCTGCGCGATCAGGGCCACGTCATCGGCCTGCATTCCTACAGCCATCCCACCGATCTGGCGGCGCTGGACGAGGCGAGGCAGCGGGACGAATATCGGCGCAACCACGCCCACCTGACCGGCCTGCTGGGCGCCGCGCCGACGGTCATGAGCCATCCCTGCAACGCCTATGACGCGCGGACCCTGAAAGTGCTGGGCGAACTGGGAATCGTAATGGGCTTTCGGTCCAACCTGCATGACTGTGGCGGCGGGCCGCTGGAACTGCCGCGCGAGGACCATGGGCGCATCGCCAGACAGATGGGGCTGCTGTGAAGATCACCCTTTTTACGTCGAACAGTCCTCGGCACCTGTCGCTGGCCGAGGGTCTTTCCGCCATCGCCGACGAGGTGTTCGTGGTCCACGAATGCGTCACCGCCTTCCCGGGGCAGGTGGAGGACTTCTTCCGCCGCAGCGAGGTCATGCAGCGCTATTTCGGCCGCGTGGTCGAGGCCGAGCAGACCGTATTCGGTCAGGCGCGGTTTCTGCCCGACAATGTGCGGCAGCTGCCGCTGCGCATGGGCGATCTGTCGCTGATGCCCATGGAGCGGCTGGGCGCGGCGCTGGAGTCCGACCTCTTCGTGGTGTTCGGGGCCAGCTATATCCGCGGGCCGCTGATCGACCATCTGGTGAGCCGGGACGCCCTGAACATCCACATGGGCCTGTCGCCCTGGTACCGGGGCAGCTCGTGCAATTTCTGGGCGCTGAACGACGGCCGTCCGGATCTGGTGGGGGCGACCATCCACCGGCTGAGCCGGGGCCTGGACAGCGGCGACATGCTGTATCACGCCCGGCCGCCCATCGAGGCGGTGGACCCGTTCGTGTTCGGCATGAAGGCGGTCAAGGCGGCCCACGACAGTCTGATCGAACGCATCGCCTCGGGCGAGATCGCGGCCATGGCGCCGGTGGTTCAGGATCGGGGGCAGGAGTTGCGCTACACCCGCAACCGCGACTTCGACGATGCGGCGGCCGAGGCCTATCTGGCCGCCGCCCCGACGCCCGAGGGGCTGAAGCGGGCGCTGGAGACGGCGCCGGCCATGCCGTTTCTGCGTCTGCACCAACCGGCGCCGCTTGACTCCTAGGGGTTCCGCGCACAGGGAAGAGTGGCTCTCGCGGGAGAGATCGAGGTCCTGATTCCGGGCTTCGGAGCCGAAGGCGCAACCGCCCCGGAAACGCTCAGGCAAAAGGACCGCGACGGCTCAGGAACGCTGGAAAGCAGCCTTCGGGCTCGCCGACGGAGCAAGTCTTGTCATCCCGGACGGTGCGGAGCGCCGAGCCGGGACGGGACGGAATCTCTCAGGCTTCAGGACAGCGGGGGCGCGTGACGGGCGAAGCTTCGCCCGGTGCGCCGCCGACCCACCCCAGCCGGAGCGTGCCCATGAGCGACCAGACCCTGAAGACCACGCCTCTCAACGCCGCGCATCGGGCGCTGGGCGCGCGCATGGTGCCGTTCGCGGGCTATGACATGCCGGTCCAGTACGAGGGTGTGCTGGCCGAGCACCGCTGGACCCGCGAGCACGCCGGCCTGTTCGACGTGTCGCACATGGGTCAGGCCAAGCTGACCGGCGCCGACGCCGTGGCGCAGTTCGAGCGCTTCGTGCCCGGCGACTACGGGATCCTGAAGGCGGGCCGCCAGAAATACTCCCTGCTGCTGAACGACCAGGGCGGGATCATGGACGACCTGATGGCGGGCAAGCCCGACCACGACGGCCTGTTCATCGTCGTCAACGCCGCCTGCAAGGACGCCGATTTCGCCCACATCGAGGCGGGGCTTCAAGGCGATGCGAAACTGACCCGGCTGGACCGCGCCCTGCTGGCCATTCAGGGGCCCGAGGCCGCCGAGGTCATGGCGGCGTATGAGCCGGTGCTGGCCGATTTCGGCTTCATGGACTGTGCGCGGCTGATGCTGTTCGGCGCCGACTGTTTCGTGTCGCGCTCGGGCTACACCGGCGAGGACGGTTACGAGATTTCGGTCCCGGCGGATCAGGCCGAGCGCATCTGGAACACCATTCTGGAGGACGCGCGGGTCAAGCCCATCGGCCTGGGCGCGCGGGACTCGCTGCGGCTGGAGGCGGGCTTGCCGCTGTACGGCCACGACGCCGACGAGACCACCAGCCCGGTGGAGGCGGCCCTGGCCTTCGCCCTGTCGAAGTCGCGCAAGGAGCGCGCCGACTTCCCCGGCGCCGACCGCATCCTGAAGGAGCTGGACGGCAGCCTGTCGCGGGTCCGCGTCGGCCTGCACGTCAAGGAAGGCGCCCCGGCCCGGGAAGGCGCGGAGATCGCCGACGCGGACGGCAAGGTCATCGGCAAGGTGACCTCGGGCGGGCCGTCGCCGTCGCTGGGGAAGAACATCGCCATGGGCTATGTGTCGCCCCAGTTCTCCGAGATCGGAACGGTGCTGACCGTCATCGTGCGCGGAAAGCCGCTGGCCGCCGAGGTGGTCGCCACGCCGTTCGTCGCCAACCGCTATTATCGCAAACCCAAGTCCTGAACTCAGGCCCGCAAGGAACCAGCCAATGCGTTACACCAAGGAACATGAGTGGGTCCGTCTGGACGGCGACGTGGCCACTGTCGGCATCTCGAAGCACGCCGCCGATGCGCTGGGCGACGTGGTGTTCGTCGAGACCCCGGAAGTGGGCAAGACCGTGAAGGCGGGCGACAGCTTCGCCGTGGTCGAGAGCGTCAAGGCGGCCTCGGACGTCTATGCCCCCGTCGCCGGCGAGGTGGTCGAGGCCAACGCCGTCCTCGCCTCGGCCCCCGAGACGGTCAACGCCGACCCCCAGGGCGACGGCTGGTTCGCACGCATCAAGGTGGCCGACGCCTCGGCGCTGGACGCCCTGATGGATCAGGCGGCCTACGACCAGTACCTGACCACGCTCTAAAGCCCCTTTCAGCACGGACCTCCCCGCCATGCGCTACCTCCCCCTGACGCCCGACGACCGCGCGGCCATGCTGGCCGCCATCGGAGCGAAATCCGTGGATGATCTGTTCGTGGACGTGCCCCAGGCGGCGCGGCGCGACGGCTTCGTGGACCTGCCCCGCGTGATGGGGGAGCTCGAGGTCGAGCGCAGCCTCAAGCGCATGGCCGGCAAGAACACCGTGGCGGGGGACGCGCCGTTCTTCTGCGGGGCAGGGGCCTATCGCCACCATGTGCCGGCGACGGTGGACCACATCATCCAGCGGTCCGAGTTCCTGACCAGCTACACGCCCTACCAGCCGGAAATCGCCCAGGGCACGCTGCAGTACCTGTACGAGTTCCAGACCCAGGTGGCGAACCTGACCGGCATGGGCGTGGCCAACGCCTCGCTCTATGACGCTCCACCGCCATGGCCGAGGGCGTGCTGATGGCCACCCGGGTGACGCGCCGGAACAAGGCGGTGATCTCCGGCGGGGTGCATCCCCATTATGTGTCGGCCACCGAGACGGTGGTCCACGCGGTGGGGGTCGAGACCCAGGCGCTGGACCCGGCCATCGACGCCGAGGACGCGGTGATTGCGGCCATCGACGCCGACACCGCCTGCGTGGTGGTGCAGACGCCGAACGTGTTCGGCACGGCCACGGACGTGACGAAAATCGCCGAGGCGGCCCAGGCCGCGGGCGCCTGCTGATCGTGGTGGTCACCGAAGCGGTGTCCATGGGCCTGCTGAAGTCGCCGGGCGAGATGGGCGCGGACATCGTGGCGGCCGAGGGCCAGTCCATCGGCAATGCCCTGAACTTCGGCGGGCCCTACATCGGGCTGTTCGCCACCCGCGACAAGCTGGTGCGCCAGATGCCCGGCCGCCTGTGCGGCGAGACGGCGGACGCGGAGGGGCGGCGCGGCTTCGTCCTGACCCTGTCCACCCGCGAGCAGCACATCCGCCGCGACAAGGCGACGTCGAACATCTGCACCAACTCCGGCCTGTGCTCGCTGGCCTTCACCATCCACATGAGCCTGCTGGGCGAGACCGGCCTGCGCCGCATGGCCCTGCTGAACCATGAAAAGGCGCTGGCGACCCGCGATGCGGTGTCGTCGGTGCCGGGCGTGGAGATTCTGACCCCGCGCTTCTTCAACGAGTTCGCGGTGAAGCTGCCGAAGAACGCCGTCGAGGTGGTGGAGCAGCTGGCCGAACGCGGCGTGCTGGCGGGCGTGCCCTATGGCCGCCTGAACCCCGGCGCCGGGTTCGACGACGTGCTGCTGATCGCGGCCACCGAGACCACCACGGACGACGACATCCAATCCCTGAAGACCGCCCTGGCGGAGGTTCTGTGATGAGCACCATGAACACGGTGGGACGCCCCACCACGCCGAACACGGTCGAGACCAAGCCCGACACCCTGACGGGCGGACGCGGCCTGCTGCAGGACGAGGCGCTGATCTTCGAGGGCGAGGGCTGGGGCAAGACCGGCGTCGACCTGCCGGAGCCCAAGACCGACGGCGGCGATCTGGGCGGTCTGGTGCGGGCCGATCCCATCGGCCTGCCGGGGCTGAGCGAGCCCGAGGCCATGCGCCACTATGTGCGGCTGAGCCAGAAGAACCACGCCATTGACCTGGCCATCTATCCGCTGGGCTCGTGCACCATGAAGCACAACCCGCGCCTGAACGAGAAGATGGCGCGCCTGCCGGGCTTCTCGGACATCCACCCGCTGCAGCCGCAGTCGACGGTGCAGGGCGCGCTGGAGCTGATGGACTCCCTGTCGCACTGGCTGACCACCCTGACCGGCATGCCTGCCGTCGCGCTGTCGCCCAAGGCGGGCGCCCACGGCGAGTTGTGCGGCCTGATGGCCATTCGCGCGGCGCACCGGGCGGCGGGTCACGGCCTGCGCTCGGACAAGCCCCGCAACAAGGTGCTGGTGCCCACCAGCGCCCACGGCACCAATCCCGCCACCGCGGCCTTCGTCGGCTATCAGGTGGTGGAGATCGCCCAGACCGACGACGGGCGCGTGGATCTGGCCGACCTCGAGGCCAAGCTGGGCGACGACGTGGCCGCCATCATGGTCACCAATCCCAACACCTGCGGCCTGTTCGAGCGGGACATTCTCGAGATCAGCCGCCTGACCCACGAGGCGGGGGCGTATTTCTACTGCGACGGCGCCAATTTCAACGCCATCGTCGGCCGGGTGCGGCCGGGCGATCTGGGCGTCGACGCCATGCACATCAACCTGCACAAGACCTTCTCCACGCCCCACGGCGGCGGCGGGCCGGGCGCGGGTCCGGTGGTGCTGTCCGAGGCGCTGGCCCCGTTCGCCCCGGCCCCCTGGGTGGTCGGCGGCAAGGACGGCTTCAAGCTGGTGGAGTTCGCCGAGGACGAGGCCGAACAGGCGTTCGGCCGGCTGTGCGCCTTCCAGGGCCAGATGGGCATGTATGTGCGCGCGCTCAGCTACATGATGAGCCACGGCTCGGACGGCCTGCGTCAGGTGGCCGAGGACGCGGTGCTGAACGCCAACTACATCAAGGCCCGGCTGTCGGACCTGATGAGCGCCGCCTTCCCCGAGGGGCCGTGCATGCACGAGGCCCTGTTCGACGATGAGTGGCTGAAGGGCACGGACATCACCACCCTCGACTTCGCCAAGGCGATGATCGACGAGGGCTTCCACCCCATGACCATGTACTTCCCGCTGGTGGTGCACGGGGCGATGCTGATCGAGCCGACCGAGACGGAGTCCAAGGCCGAGCTGGACCGCTTCATCGAGGCCATGCGCGCGCTGGCGACGGCGGCCAAGGCCGGCGACGTGGACCGCTTCAAGGCGCCCCGTTCCACGCCCCCATGCGGCGTCTGGACGAAACCCGCGCGGCCCGCCAGCCGGTCCTGCGCTGGACCGCGCCGGAGGGCAGCAACCGGGCGGCGTGATTCTTTCGGCGGCGGACTAGCGCCGCCGTTATTGCGCGCCGATATGGAGCCGATGTCCGCTCCTGCCTCCGCTTCGTCCGCCCCGCCGCATCCCGGTCTGGGGTTCAGGGCCTTTGTCGTCACCATCGCGACCCTGATGGCCCTGAACGCTCTGGCCATCGACGCCATGCTGCCGGCCCTGCCGCAGATCGGGGCGGACCTGGGCGTGCTGGCGGACAATGACCGCCAGTGGGTGGTGACGGCCTATCTGCTGGGCTTCGGCGGGGCGCAGATCGTCTATGGGCCGCTGGCGGACCGGTTCGGACGCAAGCCGCTGCTGCTGATCGGGCTGGGGATCTACACCCTGTTCGGCCTGATCGCGGCCCTGGCGCCCACCTTCGACACCCTGCTGATCGCGCGGGCCCTGCAGGGCGTGGGCGCGGCGGCGCTGCGGGTGCTGGCGGTGTCCATCGTCCGCGACTGCTATTCGGGCCGGACCATGGCGCGGGTCATGTCGCTGGCCTTCATCGTCTTCCTCGGCGTGCCGATCATCGCCCCGAGCGTCGGCCAGCTGGTGCTCTTCTTCGCCGAGTGGCGGGCCATCTTCCTGGTGCTGGGCGCGGCGGGGGCGGCGGGGCTGGTCTGGTGCTTCCTCAAGCTGCCCGAGACCCTGCATCCCGAGTATCGCCTGCCCATCCAGTTCAGCCGCATCGCGGCGGGTTTCCGCGAGAGCCTGACCCATCGCCAGGCGGTAGGCTACATGCTGGGCATGATGATGATCACCGGCGCCCTGTTCGGCTTCATCAACTCGGCCCAGCAGATCTTCGCCGACACCTTCGGCCGGCCCAATGTCTTCCCCATCGCCTTCGCGGGCATCGCGGGCGCCATCGCCGTGGCCTCGATCCTGAACGCGCGGCTGGTGGAGCGCATGGGCATGCGGTTCCTGTCGCACCTGGCCCTGTTCGGCTTCACGGGCATGGCGGCGCTGCACGTGCTGGTGTCCGCCTTGGGCCACGAGACCCTGTGGACCTTCATCGCCCTGCAGGCCGCCACCATGCTGTTCTTCGGCCTGGTGCCGGGCAATTTCGGGGCCCTGGCCATGCAGCCGCTGGGCCACATCGCGGGCACGGCGTCCTCGGTGCAGGGGCTGATCACCACCGTGGGCGGGGCCTGATCGGGTTCTTCATCGGCCAGCAGTACGACGGCTCGACCCTGCCCCTGTCGGTGGGCTTCGTGGTCTGCGGCCTGGGGGCGCTGGCCTTCGTGCTGTGGGCCGAGAAGGGCCGGCTGTTCCGCCGCCATGACACGGCCTGATCCCGTTTTCCGCTCATCCCCGCG
>NZ_BATC01000023.1 GCF_000466985.1 Brevundimonas abyssalis TAR-001 | reverse complement strand
GAACGGGGCGGGCAAGTCGACCCTGGGTTACGCCCTGGCCGGGCGGCCCGGCTACGAGGCGGCGGAGGGCTCCGTGACCTGGCGGGGCGAGGACCTGCTGGCGCTGGACCCGGCGGAGCGGGCGGCGAAGGGCGTGTTCCTGTCGTTCCAGTATCCCATCGAGATTCCCGGCGTGCCGGCCCTGACCTTCGTGCGCACGGCGGTGAACGCCCAGCGGCGCGCACGGGGCGAGGCCGAGATCTCGGCGCCGGACTTCCTGAAGAAGGTGCGCGAGGCGTCGAAGGCCCTGAAGATGGACTTCGACATGCTGAAGCGGCCCCTGAACGTGGGCTTCTCCGGCGGCGAGAAGAAGCGGATGGAGATCCTGCAGATGGCCCTGCTGGAGCCGTCACTGCTGATCCTGGACGAGACGGATTCGGGTCTGGACATCGACGCCCTGCGCATCGTCGCCGACGGGGTGAACGCCCTGCGGTCGCCGGAGCGGTCGATGCTGGTGATCACCCACTATCAGCGCCTGCTGGACTACATCAAACCGGACCAGGTGCACGTGCTCGTGGCCGGGCGCATCGTCGCCTCGGGCGGGCCCGAACTGGCCCACGAACTGGAGGCGGAAGGCTACGACAAGTTCCTTCCGGCGGCGGCGTGAGTGCGGCTGTCCTGAACCTCAATGATCCGGCCACCTTCCCGTCGCGGCGGGTGGAGGCATGGAAATACAGTGATCTGCGCCGGGTTCTGCGCGAAGCGCCTGAGCCGTCGCCGGCGGTTTCCGTCGCGCCGGGCGGGCCGTTCGCGATGCTGGGCGGCGACGAGATGACGTTCGCCAACGGGCGGGCCGTGGGGGCGGACGCCTTCGTGGCCTCGGGCGAACAGACCCTGCGGCTGCGGTTCGTGTCGGAAGCTGCCAACACCGGCCACAGCGCCGCTGCACGCATCGCGGTCAAGCCGGGCGCCAAGTTGCTCATCCTCGAAAGCCATGAGGGGTCGGGCGCCGGCTATGTGGCGCACAACCGGCTGGACATCGACATTCCGGCGGGCGCCGAGGTGACGCGGGTGGTGCTGGTCGAGGAACCGGAGGACGCCATCTCGGTGGCCGAGGCGAAGGTGGCGGTGGCGCCGGGCGGGACGTTCCGCCAGACCACCCTGCTGACCGGGGCGAAACTGCAGCGGCAGGAGACACACCTGAGCCACGGCGGGCAGGGCGCCGAGGTGCGGATGGACGGGGTCTATCTGCTGACCGGCGCGCGCCATGCGGACATGACCAGCGTGGTCAGCCATTCGGGTCTGAACGGGGTCACCTCGCAGCTGACCAAGGGCGTGGTGCGGGATCAGGCGCGGGGCGTGTTCCAGGGCAAGATCATCGTCCAGCGCGGGGCCGACGGCACCGATGCGCGCATGGGGCATCACGCCCTGATCCTGTCCGAACGGGGCGAGGTGGACGCCAAGCCGGAGCTGGAGATCTACGCCGACGACGTGCAGTGCGCCCACGGGAATACGGTGGGGGCGCTGGACGAGAGCGCCCTGTTCTACATGCAGCAGCGCGGCCTGTCGGCGGACGAGGCGCGGGCGCTGCTGGTGCAGGCGTTCCTGATCGAGGTGGTGGACCGCATCGATCACGAGGGCGCGCGGGAAAGGGTGCGGGAATGGCTGACGGATCGGTTGTGAGAGCCTTTGACGCCTATGCCGCACGGGCGCAGTTCCCGATCCTGTCGCGGACGGTGAACGGGCGGCCGCTGGTCTATCTGGATTCCGCGGCTTCGGCGCAGAAACCGCAAGCGGTGATCGACGCGATCAGCGGCGCCATGTCGGGCTCCTACGCCAATGTGCACCGGGGCCTGCACACCCTGGCCAATGAGACCACCGAGGCGTTCGAGGGCGCGCGGGCGACCGTGGCGCGGTTCCTGAACGCCGAGGCAGAGACGAACATCGTCTTCACCAAGGGCGGGACCGAGGCGATCAATCTGGTGGCGGCGGGCGTGGGCCAGTCGATCCAGCCGGGTGACGAGATCATCGTCAGCCAGATGGAGCACCACTCCAACATCGTGCCCTGGCACATGCTGCGCGAGCGGTATGGGGCAGTGCTGAAATGGGCGCCGGTGCTGGACGACGGGTCGCTGGACATGGCGGGGTTCGAGGCGCTGCTGACCCCGCGGACGAAGATTGTAGCGGTGACGCACATGTCCAATGTGCTGGGCACCATCAATCCGATCACCGAGATCACCCGGCTGGCGCACAAGGCCGGGGCGCGGGTGCTGATCGACGGGTGCCAGGGGGCGGTGCACGCCGCACCCGACGTGCAGGCCATCGGCTGCGACTGGTACGTGCTGACGGGCCACAAGCTGTATGGGCCCACGGGCATCGGGGCGCTGTACGGAACCGCCGAGGCGCTGGAGAGCCTGCCGCCGTGGCAGGGCGGCGGCGAGATGATCGAGACGGTGGAGGAAGACCGGGTCACCTATGCGAAGGCGCCGCACCGGTTCGAGGCGGGGACGCCGCCGATCCTGGAGGCCATCGGCCTGGGCGCGGCGCTGGACTGGCTGATGGGCTTCGACAAGGCCCAGGTGATCGCCCACGAACAGGCGCTGTACGCCCATGCGCGGGCGCGGCTGGACGGTGTCGACGGACTGCGGGTGCTGGGCGAGGCGGACGGGAAGGGGGCCATCCTGACCTTCACCGTTGACGGCGCCCACGCCCATGACATCGCCCAGATCATGGACAGGTACGGGGTGGCGGTGCGGGCGGGCCTGCACTGCGCCGAGCCGCTGGCCAGAAGAATGGGCGTGACGTCGAGCGCGCGCGCCTCATTCGCCCTATATAATACGAAGGAGGACGCCGACGCCTTCGTGGATGCGCTGATCAAGCGCGCGAGTTCTTTATCTGATGACCATGGACGACAAGCCGATCACCGATAACGCCACCTTCGCCGAGGCCTGGGACGCGCCGAAGACGGCCGCCCTGGACCAGGCCGAACTGGACCGCCTGACCGACGAGCTGGTCACGGCGCTGAAGACCGTGTTCGATCCGGAAATCCCGGTCGACATCTATGAGCTGGGCCTGATCTACAAGGTGGACGTGTCCGACGACCGGGACGTGGTAGTGGAGATGACCCTGACCGCGCCGGGCTGCCCGGTGGCCGGCGAGATGCCCGGCTGGGTGGAAGACGCGGTGCGGACGGTTCCGGGCATCAAGTCGGCCCGCGCCAATCTGGTGTTCGACCCGCCGTGGGACCCCTCGCGCATGAGCGACGAGGCCAAGCTGCAACTGAACATGTTCTGATGACCGAACTCCAGACCACCGCCCGTCCGCGCCGCCCGCGCCCCAAGGCCGTCACCCTGACGGACGCCGCCGCCGCGCGCGTCAAGGCGATTATGGCCAAGGCCGAGCAGCCTTATGTGGGCCTGCGCGTGGGGGTGAAGAACGGCGGCTGCGCGGGGCAGGAATACACCTTCGCCTATGCCGAGGCGGTAGAGCCGCTGGACGAGGTGGTGGAGGACAAGGGCGTCACCATCCTGATCGATCCCAAGGCGGTGCTGTTCCTGATCGGGACCGAGATCGACTACGAGACCTCGAAGCTGGCGTCGAAATTCGTCTTCCGCAATCCGAACGAGACCGACGCCTGCGGGTGCGGCGAGAGCGTCACCATCATTCCCGCGAAAGGCTAGGCAGCCGTACGCCGCGCCTCATCCGGCGTGAGAACCTGAACAGCGGGGGTGACGGGGTCGCCGGTGGCTTCGGCCACCAGCTCGGCGGTGCGGGTTTCGACGGCGGCTTCCAGCCGGGCCATGAATTCGTCCTTGCCCAGCCCCAGCGGGATGGGGTCGAGAAACTCCAGGGTCGCGGTTCCGGGGTGCTTCTCGTACGCCTCCTGCGGCCAGAACAGGCCGAGGTTTGTGGCCACGGGGACCACCGGCATCTGGAAGTCGCGGTACATGTGCCAGACGCCGGAGCGGTAACGGTACTTCTCGCCCACCTTCGCCAGATTGCCCTCGGGATAGATCAGGATCCTGCGGCCCTCGGCGTGGGCCTCGGCGGCGCGGGTGGCGAGAGCCTTGCGGGCTTCGTGACCGCCGCAGTTGTTGACCACGATGGCGCCCAGCTTGCGCAGCACCGTGCCCAGCAGCGGAAACCGCTCCAGATGGTCCCCGGTGACGAAGGCCAGGTCGTCGAACTGGTTGTAGATGGAAAAGCCGTCGCCCCAGGACTGGTGCTTGCAGGCCAGGATGAAGGCGCCGTCGGGCAGGCGATCCCTGCCGCGCACCTGGATGCGGATGCCCGCCAGGACGCGCATGGCCCAGACCATGGAGCGCACATAGCTGCGGATCACGCCCCGGACGAGGCCGCGCCCGGGCGTCAGGGCGGCGAAGGCGGCCCCCAGGGTGTGGAGGATCGACAGGGGCCAGTAGGCGAGGGCGAAGGCGAGACTGCGCATGCCGCGACCTTGGCCGTGATTCACGGCCCAGACTAGGCGGCTCTGGCCGAGCGCGGCAGTTTCGTGGCGCAGGTGACGCGGTTGCGGCCGGCGTGCTTGGACGCATAGAGCGCCTCGTCGGCGCGGCCCATCAGGGCGACGGCCGTGTCGCCGGGCAGCTTCTGGGCCAGGCCGATGGAGACGGTGACCGCGCCCAGATCGTCATTGGTGGAGCGGCGGCGCAGGCTGCGCGAGGCGATCTCCTCGCGGATCGTGTTGAGGACGGTTTCGACCATGCGGGCGGTTTCGCCGGGAAACAGCAGGGTGAATTCCTCGCCGCCGTAGCGGGCGGCCACGCGGGGGCTGCGCAGGGTCCGGCCCAGTACACTGGCCACATAGCGCAGCACCTGGTCGCCGGTCTGATGGCCCCAAGTGTCGTTGAAGCTCTTGAAGTGGTCGATGTCGAGCACCGCCAGGGTGAGGGGGGCCTTGTCGCCCGCTGCCGCGCAGGCGCGGTCCAACTCCTCGTCGAACGCCTTGCGGTTGGCCAGATTGGTCAGGGCGTCGGTCATGGCGTCGCGCCGGACCTGCTCCAGATGCTGCCGCAGCTGGGCCACTTCGCGGGTGGAGGCCTCGAGGCGCTTCTCGAGGGTGGCGTTCTCCAGGTGCACCTTGCTGGTGGCGGTGGTCAGGTCGCCGACCAGCCGCTTGATCTCTTCGGGTGCGAGCGACGTCTCCATGCTGGCGCCGGCCTCGGCGAGGGTCTGGCCGTATTCAGCCTGGGACGACTGTGCGGAGGCGATGACCTCGGCCACATTGTTGAGCTCGCGGTTCAGCATCAGGCCGGCGTCGCGGATCTCATCGCTGAGACGGCCGCGCGGCAGATATTCGGACATCAGCATCTCGCTGATGTCCTCGGTGAAGGGCGTGCCGAGCTCCATCAGCCGTTTCATCTCACGGCTCAACGGGCTTTCGGGAGTGCCGATGTAGTGGATCCAGAGCTCGAAATTGAGCGGCGTCGGCCAGACGCCGGCGGCTTCCATGGCCTCGAGCGCCTGACGCGCAAGGGAGAAGGCCTCGGGTCCGCGCAGCGTTGTTTCAACCTGTGCCGTCATACTGGTCCCGTCTCCTGCACCCGTTCAGCGCCGGAGAAACCCTAGGTTCGCCAGGTAAGGACGAGGTTAAGGACCGGCGTTATTTCAGGACGAAACCGGGACAGGGCGACGCAGGAAGGCGGGGACATCGTCGCCGAAACCGGAACCCTTGGCGGGCGCCTGGTCGTCGCTCTTGCCCTTGCGGCCGCCGCGGCGCTCGGCCTGGGTCAGCTGGGGCTCCTGAACCGCGACGGCGGCTGCGGGCGCAGCGGCCGCTGAAGCAGGAACCGGTGCGGACACGGCGGGAACGCCCGCCGCGACGGGCGCAGCTTCGCTATTGGATCCGCGGCGACTGCGGGTGCGGCGCGGCTTTTCGGTCTGTTCAGCGGGGGCGGCGGCGACAGGTTCGGGCGCGGTCGCGTCGACCGGCGCGGCGGCCGCTTCGACAGCGGGCTCCGACCGGCTGCGGCGTCCGCCCCGGCTGCGCTGGGGCTTCTCGGCCTGCTCGGTCTGCTCGGGCGCCTTGCGTTCGGTCCGCTCCGGGGCCTTGCGCTCGGCTCGCTCAGGCGTCTTGCGGCCGCCGCGCGCGGAGCCGC
The DNA here is from genome assembly GCF_000466985.1 of Brevundimonas abyssalis TAR-001. Lineage (GTDB taxonomy): Bacteria > Pseudomonadota > Alphaproteobacteria > Caulobacterales > Caulobacteraceae > Brevundimonas > Brevundimonas abyssalis. The sequence continues at coordinate 30,941 of NZ_BATC01000023.1, read as the reverse complement.
CCGAACCGACGCCGGACCAGTCGATGTCCAGAGTCAGCTCTTCCGGGTCCATCTTGATCAGCTTCAGCACCTTATCCAGCGACTTGTCGTCGGACGGGGTGACGATCATGAAGGTCTGACCCTTCTTGCCCGCGCGGCCGGTGCGGCCGATGCGGTGCACATAGTCGTCGGCGTGGTGCGAGACGTCGTAGTTGAAGACGTGGCTGACGTCCGGGATGTCCAGCCGCGCGCGGCAACGTCGGAGGCCACCAGCAGCTTGAGTTCGCCCGAGCGGAACGACGCCAGGGTCTTGGTGCGCAGGGACTGGTCCAGATCGCCGTGGATCGGCGCGGCGTCGAAGCCGTGCTGCTTGAGCGACTTGGCGACCACGTCCACTTCGGATTTGCGGTTGCAGAAGACGATGCCGTTCTTGACGTCCTCGCGGCCCACCAGGGCGCGCAAGGCGGTGCGCTTGGCCTTGGGGTCGCTGGAGGGGATCCGCACCAGATACTGGGCGATGGTGTCGGCGGTCATGGCCGGACGCGAGGCCTCGATCCGGGTGGGATCCTTGAGGAACTGTTGCGTCAGACGGGTGATCTCGGGCGGCATGGTGGCCGAGAAGAACAGGGTCTGGCGGCGCGGCGGCGTCAGCTTGAAGATGCGCTCGATGTCCGGGATGAAGCCCATGTCCAGCATGCGGTCGGCTTCGTCGACGACCATGATCTCGACGCCGGTCAGCAGGATCTTGCCCCGCTCGAACAGGTCCAGCAGACGGCCGGGGGTGGCGATCAGGACGTCCACACCCTTGTCCAGCAAGGCCACCTGTTCGCCCATGGAGACGCCGCCGATCAGCAGCGCCCAGTTGAGCTTGGTGCCCCTGGCGTATTTGCCGAAGCTCTCGGCCACCTGGTCCGCCAGTTCGCGGGTGGGGGCGAGAACCAGGGCGCGGGGCATGCGGGCCCGGGCGCGGCCGGAGCCGAGGCGATCCACCATCGGCAGGGTGAAGGCCGCGGTCTTGCCGGTGCCGGTCTGGGCGATGCCCAGAACGTCGCGTCCGGCGAGGGCCACGGGGATGGCCTGTTCCTGAATGGGGGTGGCGGTGGTGTAGCCGGTGTCGGCGACCGCCTGAAGGGTCGTGGGCGAAAGGCCCAGTTTGGAGAATTCGGTCATGTAACTCGTGATGGGGAGTCTTTTCAGACTCATGACGCACGGAACCGCCCCTCATTGGGCGAGCGGGCGGCGCGAATTCGCCAGACCTGTCCCGAACTGTTGGCCCGGATATAGAAATCCACAGTGAAAAGTCAAGTATTTCCGGCGAATCCCCGCCTGGGCGACGCCTGGCCACGCTGGCGATCCGGGCGCGATGAGTCTAAGTCCGGGCCCAAGAACTGTGAGGGAGAGACGCACATGAAGATCGCATTCATCGGCCTGGGCAACATGGGCGGCGGCATGGCGGCTAATCAGGCCAAGGCCGGGCGAACGGTGACGGCGTTCGACCTGTCCACCGAGGCGCTGGACCGGGCCAAGGCTGCGGGCTGCCTCGCCGCGACCTCGGTGGTGGAGGCGGTCAAGGATGCGGACGTGGTCATCACCATGCTGCCCGCCGGGCCTCATGTGATGAAGGTCTATGCCGAGCAGGTGATCGGCGCGGCGCCGACCTCGGCCCTGCTGGTCGATTGCTCCACCATCGACGTGGACACCGCCCGCAAGGTGGCGGGGCTGGCGCAGGAGGCGGGCTACGCCTTTGCGGACGCGCCGGTGTCGGGGGGCACGGCGGCGGCGGAGGCGGGGACCCTGGCCTTCATGGTCGGCTGCGACGAGGCGGTGCTGGCCCGGGTCGAGGCGGCGCTGGAGCCCATGAGCCGGATCACCATCCGCGCCGGCGACCACGGGGCGGGGCAGGCGGCCAAAATCTGCAACAACATGCTGCTGGGCATCTCCATGATCGGCACCTGCGAAGCCATCGCCCTGGCCGAGCGGCTGGGACTGGAGCCCGAGCGGTTCTTCGAGATCGCGTCCAAGTCCTCGGGGCAGTGCTGGAGCGTGACCAGCTATTATCCTTGGCCCGGCCCGGTGCCGACGGCGCCCTCCAATCGCGGCTACGAGGGCGGATTCGCCACGGCCATGATGCTGAAGGACCTGAAGCTGGCCCAGGACGCGGCGGCCAAGGCCGGGGCGTCCACGCCGCTGGGGACCCAGGCCGAGGCCATGTACGCCCTGTTCGACCGGCTGGGATACGGCGGGCGGGACTTCTCGGCCATGCTGCAGTTTCTGCGCGGGGATCTGGACAGCCTGGAGCGCGCAAAGACGCCTGAACCGATGCCCATGCTGTCGATACGGTATTGAGAACCGTTATCAATTAAGGGGTTGCGGCCTTTTGTCCGCCGGTTTTCGTGGACACGCGGTTCTGCGGGGAGCAAAACGCGAAGCAGACGATCATAATCAAAACGAGCCGTCAGCGTGTTTGACTATAAGGCCGCCTTTCAGAACGCCGTCGACCAGGTCCAGAAGGAAGGGCGCTACCGCGTCTTTGCCGACCTGAAGCGCGTGCGCGGCCAATTCCCCAAGGCGGTGCGCCGCCGCGAGGACGGATCCGAGCAGGACGTGGTGGTCTGGTGCTCCAACGACTATCTGGGCATGGGTCAGCACCCGGTGGTGCTTGAGGCCATGCAGGCGGCCATCGACGAGGCCGGGGCCGGGGCCGGGGGCACGCGCAACATTTCCGGCACCACTCGCTGGGCCGTGGACCTGGAGGCCGAGCTGGCCGACTGGCACCACAAGGAAGCGGCGCTGCTGTTCACCTCGGGCTATGTGGCCAATGAGGCGACCCTGACCACCCTGCAGCGGATCATGCCGGGGCTGATCGTCTTCTCCGACTCGCTGAACCACGCCTCCATGATCGCGGGCATCCGCAACGGCGGCTGCGAGCGGCACATCTTCGCGCATAACGATCTGGAGCATCTGGAAGCGCTGCTGCAGGCCGCGCCGGCCGATGCGCCCAAGCTGATCGCCTTCGAGAGCGTCTATTCCATGGACGGCGACATCGCCGACCTGCACGGCACCATCGCCCTGGCGCAGAAGTACGGCGCCATGACCTATCTGGACGAGGTCCACGCGGTGGGCCTGTACGGAGAGCGCGGCGCGGGCGTGGCCGAGCGCGACGGCGTGCTGGACCAGATCGACATCATCGAGTGCACCCTCGGCAAGGCCGTGGGCGTCATGGGCGGCTACATCGCGGCCGACGCCGTGATCATCGATGCGGTGCGGTCGTGGGCCGCGGGCTTCATCTTCACCACCAGCCTGCCGCCGGCCCTGACGGCGGGGGCGCTGGCCTCGGTGCGTCACCTGAAGGGCGCCGCCGACCTGCGCGCGGCCCATCAGGAGCGGGCCGAGACCCTGAAGGCGCGCTTCGCCGAGGCGGGCATCCCCGTCCTGCCCAGCGTCAGCCACATCGTGCCGGTGCACGTGGGCGATCCGGTCCACTGCAAGATGATCTCGGACATGCTGCTGGAAGACTTCGGCGTCTATGTGCAGCCGATCAACTATCCCACCGTGCCCAAGGGGACCGAGCGCCTGCGCTTCACCCCGTCGCCCAACCACGACGACGGCATGATGGACGCCCTGGTCGCGGCCATGGACAAGCTGTGGACCCACTGCAACGTCGCGCGGATGCCCAAGGCGGCGTGACCCTTGACGGGACGCGCGTGACGGGCCGACCCTGATCACTGCGAGGAGGGGCCCGTGCGACGCGATCAGTTCAGCATCGACGACATGACGCGGGCGATGCCGGGGCATGCGCCGCACAGGGCCTATGTGGGCCAGCCGCAGCGCTATGACGTGATGGGCGCGTCCCAGTTCGCCCTGCTTTTCCTGCTCGGGCTGCGCGAGACCCACCGCCTGCTGGATTTCGGCTGCGGCTCGCTGCGGCTGGGACGTCTGGCGATTCCCTATCTGGCGGCCGACCGCTATTTCGGCGTGGATCCGGAGGCCGACCTGATCGAGGCGGGCTTCGCCCATGAGATGGGCGACGACATCCGCGCGCTGAAACGGCCGCGCTTCGACCATAACGCCGAATACCGGGTCGATGTGTTCGGCGAGCGGTTTGACTTCATCATCGCCCAGTCGGTCTTTTCCCATACAGGGCCGAACGCGACACGGCGGGGGCTGAAGGCCTTCGCGGAAAGCCTCGCCCCGGGCGGGCTGGTGCTGGTCAATCTGTTGCTGGGCGACCCGGCGCCGGGCGCCGACGCGGTCGAGTGGGCCTATCCGGCCTGCGTGCCCTACCATCCGGACCAGGTGATCGCCCTGGCCGCCGAGGCAGGACTGGCCGCGCGCGCCTGTCCGTGGCCGCATCCGGGTCTGAACTGGTTCGTGATGGCCTCCAGCGAAGCGGACCTGCCGTCGTCTCTGTCGCTCGGCGCGCTGCGCGTCGCCCCGCCGTCGTGGGATTGAGGCCGATGGGGACCGGTGATCTCGGGGAAGTCATCGTCGAATTCGTGCGCAACGGCGCCTATCTGAAATGCTCGGCCATCCATGCGGCGACCGGGACCGAGGCCTCGGCGGTAGGGCCGGTGAAGGAGCGGGCGCATCTGGAGCGGATCGCCATCGGCAAGCTGCGGCGGGCCCTGGCGGGTGCGGCGGCACAACATGTTGTGGGGCGGGGGTGGAAGGCGTAAAGCATCTGGCATCTTCCCGCCCCCTGATTTCCGGAGCCGCCCGTGACCGCCCGCTTCGTCCATGACGCCTATTTCTCCCAATCCCTGCGCGAGGCCGATCCCGAGATCTTCAAGGGAATTCAGGGCGAGCTCGGCCGCCAGAAGGAGCAGATCGAGCTGATCGCCTCCGAGAACATCGTCTCGCAAGCGGTGCTGGAGGCCCAGGGCTCCGTCCTGACCAACAAGTATGCGGAAGGCTATCCGGGTCGTCGCTACTATGGCGGCTGCGAATATGTGGACATCACCGAGACCCTGGCGCGCGAGCGGGCGAAGACGCTGTTCGGCGCGGCCTTCGCCAATGTGCAGCCGCACTCGGGCGCCCAGGCCAACCAGGCGGTGTTTCAGGCCCTGCTGACGCCCGGCGACACCTTCCTCGGCATGGATCTGCCTGCGGCGGGCACCTGACCCACGGCAGCCCGGCGAACCAGTCGGGCAAGTGGTTCCGCCCGGTCACCTATATGGTGAGGAAAGACGACCATCTCATTGATTATGATAACGTCGCCGAGATGGCCGAACGGGAGAAGCCCAAGCTGATCCTGGCCGGCGCCAGCGCCTATTCCCGCCACATCGACTTCAAGAAATTCCGCGAGATCGCGGACTCGGTCGGCGCGTATCTGATGGTCGACATGGCCCACTATGCGGGCCTGATCGCGGGCGGCGCCTATCCCGATCCGCTCCCCCACGCCCATGTGGTGACCACGACGACGCACAAGACCTTGCGCGGCCCGCGCGGCGGCATGGTGCTGACCAATGACGGCGACATCGCCAAGAAGATCAATTCGGCGGTATTCCCCGGCCTGCAGGGCGGACCGCTGGAGCATGTGATCGCGGCCAAGGCCGTGGCCTTCGGCGAGGCGCTGAAGCCCGAGTTCAAGGGTTACGCGCAGCAGGTGGTCAAGAACGCCCAGGCCATGGCCGACGTGCTGGTGGAGCGGGGGCTGGCCATCGTCTCGGGCGGAACCGACAGCCACCTGATGCTGGTGGACCTGCGGCCCAAGGGCGTGACCGGCAAGGCCACCGAGCATGAGCTCGAGAAGGCGCTGATGACCTGCAACAAGAACGGCGTGCCGTTCGACGACGCGCCCTTCACCATCACTTCGGGCGTGCGGCTGGGAACACCGGCGGGCACCACGCGCGGCTTCGGCGAGGATGAGTTCAGGCAGATCGGCCACTGGATCGCCGATGTGGTCGTGTCCATGAACGGCGGCGACGAGGCGGACACGGCGGTGGCTGCGGGCGTGGCCGCGCAGGTGCGGGAGCTGACGCACAGCTTCCCCATCTATCGGTAGGGCCCGGCCATGAAGTGCCCCTTCTGCGGCAACCCGGACACCCAGGTGAAGGACAGCCGCCCGTCGGACGACGGCGCGGCCATCCGGCGCCGCCGGGCGTGCCCGGGCTGCAGCGGGCGCTTCACCACCTTTGAACGGGTGCAGTTGCGCGAACTGGTGATCGTCAAGCGCAACGGGCGCCGCACCCCGTTCGACCGCATGAAGCTGGAGCGGTCGCTGGGCATCGCCCTGCGCAAGCGCCCGGTGGACCCGGACCAGATCGAACAGCTGGTCAGCCGCATCGTGCGCCAGCTGGAGAGCCTTGGCGAAACCGAGATCCAGTCCTCGACCGTGGGCGACTTCATCATGAAGGCGCTGAAGGGCGTCGATGAGGTGGCCTATGTGCGCTACGCCTCGGTCTACAAGGATTTCCGCCACACCGGCGACTTCGCCAAATTCCTGGGCGCCGAAGGATTCAGCGACTCCGACAAGGAGCGGTGATGCGCGTCACCCTGAAACTGGCCACCTCGCTGGACGGGCGCATCGCCACCGCGACGGGGGAGTCCCGATGGATCACCGGCGAGGCCGCGCGCGAGCAGGGCCACCGCCTGAGGGCCGCTCATGACGCGGTGCTGGTGGGTGTCCAGACGGTGCTGGCCGACGATCCGCAACTGACCGTGCGCCTGCCGGGACGATCCGTGGACCAGCCGCTGCGGGTCGTGTTGGACAGCCGCCTGCGGACGCCGGCCGGCGCGAAGCTGGTGGGAGAGGGGAGTCTGATCCTGACCACCGCCGAGCCGCATGCGGTGGGCGGTGCGCTGGTCGAGCAGGTTGATGCGGATGGCGATGGACGCCCGGCCGTGGATGCGGTGCTGAAGGCCCTCAAGCGGCACGGCGTCGGCTCGGTCCTGATCGAGGGCGGCGGACAGGTGGCGGCGTCCTTTATCGCGGCGGATGCGGTGGATGCGCTGGAGTGGTTCCGGGCGCCGATCCTGCTGGGCGGGGAAGGGCGGCCGTGCGTGGCGGCGCTGGCCATGGCGCAGCTTTCCGACGCGCCGCGGTTCCGGCGCCTTGCGGTCGAGCCCCTGGGCCCCGACCTGTGGGAACGTTACGAGCGGACCTGATAGAATGTTCACTGGAATCGTCACCGACATCGGCCGCGTCAGGAGCGTCCGCCAGACCGAGCGCGACCGGCGCTTCGAGATCGCCACGGCGTGGAATCCGTCAACCATTGATATGGGAGCGTCGATCAGTCACTCCGGCGTCTGCCTGACGGTGGTGGAGCGGGGCGACGACTGGTTCGCGGTCGAGGTGTCGGGCGAGACCCTGTCGAAGACCACCCTGGGCGCCTGGACCGAAGGGACCGGCGTCAATCTGGAGCGCGCGGCCCGCCTGGGCGACGAGATGGGCGGCCATATCGTCTCGGGCCACGTGGACGGGGTGGGGCGCGTGGTCTCCATCACGCCCGAGGGCGGATCGCACCGCGTGGTGGTGGAGGCGCCGGCGCCGCTGCATCGCTACATCGCCGAGAAGGGCTCGATCACGGTCGACGGCGTGTCCTTGACCGTCAACGCCGTGGACGGACGAACCTTCGACCTGAACATCATTCCCCATACCTGGGAGGCGACGACCCTGGGGACGCTGTCGCCGGATTCCGCCGTTAATCTGGAAATCGACATGCTGGCGCGCTACTTGGCCCGCTGGCAGGAGACAGCGTGATGCACCCGGCGGCCAATGTGAACGACAGCCCCATCAGTCCCATCGAGGACATCCTCGAGGACGCCCGTAACGGGCGGCCCTACATCCTGGTGGACGCCGAGGACCGGGAGAACGAGGGCGATGTCATCATTCCGGCCCAGTTCGCCACGCCGGACCAGATCAATTTCATGGCCAAGCACGCGCGCGGGCTGATCTGCCTGGCCATCACGGCGGACCGGGCGCGCAGCCTGCGCCTGCCCCCCATGTCGGCCGAGAACCGCGAGAGCATGGGCACCGCCTTCACCGTGTCGATCGAGGCGAAGGAAGGCGTGACCACCGGCATCAGCGCGGCGGACCGCGCCCGCACGGTGCAGGTGGCGGTGGACCCGAACCGGGGCCCTGACGATCTGGTCTCGCCGGGGCATGTGTTTCCGCTGGTGGCGCGGGACGGCGGGGTGCTGGTGCGCACCGGTCATACGGAAGCGGCGGTGGACATCAGCCGCATGGCCGGCCTGACGCCCGCCGGGGTGATCTGCGAGATCATGAACGACGACGGCACCATGGCCCGCATGCCGGACCTGGTCGCCTTCGCCCAGCTGCACGGACTGAAGATCGGCACCATCGCCGACCTGATCGCCTATCGCCGCCGCACGGAGCGGTTCGTGGAGCGGGTGCTGGAGCGGCCGTTCGAGAGCGTGCACGGCGGGCCGTTCCGCCTGATGCTGTACCGCAACGCCATCGAGGGCGTGGAGCATGTGGCGCTGGTTCACGGCCGGATCGATCCGGCCAAGCCGACCCTGGTGCGGATGCATCAGGTGGACTTCGCCGCCGACCTGCTGGGCCATGTGGAGGCGCGCCAGAACTATGTGCCCAGCGCCCTGAAGGCCATCAGCGAGCCCCAGCGCTACGGCGCGGCCGCAGGGGTGACCGTGTTCCTGCGGGACCCCGAGCTGAAGGGGCTTGCGGAACGCCTGAGCGACGGCGACAAGCCCGGCGCGAGCGACCGGGCCCTGAAGGCCTATGGCGTGGGCGCCCAGATCCTGCTGGACCTGGGCGTGCGCGACATGATCGTGATGAGTTCGACCCGGCCCAATCCCACGGCCATTGAGGGTTACGGCCTGCGCATCGCGGGCTGGCGTGACATGGATGGAGAACCCCAGTCTTGACCGATCCCCTGCGCATCCTGATCGTCGAGGGACGGTTCTATGACGACCTGTCCGACGCGCTGCTTGACGGGGCCAAGGAAGCCCTGCGGGCGCGCGGCGCCACCTTCGATGTGGCCACGGTGCCCGGGGCGCTGGAGGTGCCGCTCGGCATCGCCCAGGCCGAGGAGATGGGCCGCAGCCCGCTGGGCGTGCGCTATGACGGCTATGTGGCCCTGGGCGTGGTCATTCGCGGCGAGACCTATCATTTCGAGATCGTGTCGGATCAGTCAGCCGCGGGCATCATGCAGTTGGGCCTGAAGGGCCTGGCCGTCGGCAATGGCATCCTGACGGTGGAGGACGAGGACCAGGCCTGGACCCGCGCCCGCTTCACCGAGGGGGACAAGGGCGGCGGCGCGGCGCGCGCCTGCCTTGAGCTGATCGACCTGCGCCGTCGTCTGAGGGAGGGCCGGCTGTGAGCGAAGCCAACAGCCTGAAATCCGTCATGGCCCATCTGGCCGAGGCCGAGAAGCAGCGGGCCGAGCCCGGTCTGACCTCGCGCCAGCGCCGGGCCCGCACCGTGGCGCGTCTGGCCGCCGTTCAGGCCCTGTACCAGATGGAGCTGGGCGGGCAGGGCGTGGACACGGTGGTGGACGAGTTCCTCAACCACCGCTTTGACGCCGATATGGACGGGGAGCACCTGGCCGAGGCGGACGAGGCATGGTTCGCCGAGATCGTGCGCGGGGTGGTGGCGGGACAGAAGGCCATCGACACGGCCGTGGTGACGCGTCTGGCCTCCGGCTGGCGGATCGAGCGGCTGGACGCCACCCTGCGAGCCTGCTGCGCGCCGGGGTGTGGGAGCTGCGCGAGAAGCCCGAGGTGCCGCGCGAGATCGTCATCGACGAATATGTGGAGCTGGCCAAGGCGTTCTTCGACGCGGCCGAGGCCAAGTTCGTGAACGCCGCCCTGGATGGCGTCGCCCGCGATGCCCGGGGTTGATGCGGCCGACGAGTTCGAGACCATCGAGCGGCTGTTCCGGCCTCTGGCGCATCCGGAATGGGGCCGCGGCCTGATCGATGACGTGGCGGCGCTGCCGTCGCGGCCCGGATACGACCTGATCCTGACCAAGGACGCCATGGTCGAGGGCGTGCATTTCCTGCCGGACGATCCGCTCGATACCGTGGCCAGGAAGCTGCTGCGGGTGAACCTGTCGGATCTGGCGGCCAAGGGGGCCGAGCCGTTCGGCTATCTGCTGGCCTGTTTCTGGCCCGAGGCGTCGGGCTGGCTTGAGCGGGAGGCCTTCGCGGCGGGTCTCGCCGAGGATCAGGTGAAGTTCGGCGTTCACCTGCTGGGCGGCGACACGGTGGTGACGCCGGGCCCGGCCAGCTTCAGTCTGACCGCTCTGGGCTGGGTTCCCCATGGCCGGGCCGTGGCGCGCGCAGGCGCGCAGCCGGGCGACCTGATCGTGGTCACGGGCATGATCGGCGACGGTATTCTGGGGCTGAAGGCGGCCCGCGGGGAACTGGGGCTTGAGGACGAACGGGTCGCGGCCCTGACCGCTCACTACCGGACGCCGGAACCGCGGGTTGATTTCGCCCTGGCTGTGCGCGAGCACGCGGCTGCAGCGCTGGACGTGTCGGACGGCCTCATCGCCGACATGGGCCATATGGCCAGTGCGAGCGGCGTGGGCATCCTGATCGATCTGGAGAAGCTGCCACTTTCGCGCGCCGCCACCGCGTGGTTCGAGACCCGGGTCGACCCGGTAGCCGCCCTGACGGAGCTGGCCACGGGCGGCGACGACTATGAGATCGTCATGGCCGTGCCGCCCGCCGCCGTCGAGGGGCTGAAGCGGGCGGCTGACGCCAGCCATCTGCGTCTGACGGTGCTGGGTGCGGCAACCCAGGGCGAAGGGGTGACGGTGCGGCATGGCGGGGAGGTCGTGCCGGTGAAGACGACAGGCTGGCGGCACGGCTGAAACGGTTTCCTAACGCCGCTCGGCTAGATGGCCTGAATGCGCCGCCGTGACCTGATCGCCGCCGGAACCGTGCTCGCCGTCTCCGCGACGGCGGCGGCCGCCGCGCCGTCCAGTGATGCGCCTCCCGCCGCCGCCACCCTGAACCTGGTTCCGCTGGGCCTGCCCGTCGTCAGCGACGGGCGCCTGCGGAACTATGTGTTCGTGAACCTGCGTCTGCATCTGGCGAGCGGACAGACTGCCGAGGCCGTCCGGCCGCACGATCCTTCATCCGCGACGCCCTGGTCAAAGCCGCTCACCGGGTGGACTTCTCGGCCGCCGGAGACTGGACTCTTCTGAACGAGCGGGTGCTGATCGCCGCGACCATGGCCGCCGCGCGGGTGGTGGCCGGAGACGGCGTCATCGCCTCGGTCGAGGTGGTCAATCAGGCGCCCCGCCGCCGCACGGGGATGCGCTCCAACTAAACGCTGTTGCGCGAGTCGGCGGGCTTTGGCACTTTCCGGCCGCAATTCCCGCGTGGCCGCAGCCAGCGGCCGGTGCGCACGGGGGGACCGGAAGGCGGACAAGTCCGGAAAGGACGCCGCGCCAAGGGTCCGCGCGCAGAAATGCATAAAGGGTTGAAACGCTTATGACGTCCTATCTGTGGCTGGTCATAGCGGCAGGCGCGCTGGGGGTGCTTTACGGCGCCATCCAGACCGCCTCGCTGCTCAAGGCCGACGCCGGCAACGACAAGATGCGCGAGATCGCCGCGGCGATCCAGGAAGGGGCCTCGGCCTATCTGAAGCGCCAGTACACCACCATCGGCATCGTCGGGATCGTGATCCTGGTCGCGGCCTATTTCCTGATCGGCCCGTATGCGGCCATCGGCTTCCTGATCGGCGCGGTGCTGTCGGGCGCGGCCGGATACGCCGGGATGCTGATCTCGGTGCGGGCCAACGTCCGCACGGCCCAGGCAGCCTCCAAGAGCCTGGCAGGCGGCCTGGACCTGGCCTTCCGCTCGGGCGCGGTGACCGGCCTGTTCGTGGCCGGCGGCGCCCTGATCGGCGTGGCGGGCTACTACGCCTTCCTGACCGAGGGCATGGGTCTGGACCGCGTCGGCCGCGAGGTCATCGACGGCCTGGTGGCCCTGGGCTTCGGCGCCTCGCTGATCTCCATCTTCGCGCGACTGGGCGGCGGCATCTTCACCAAGGGCGCCGACGTGGGCGGCGACATGGTGGGCAAGGTCGAGGCCGGCATTCCGGAGGATGACCCCCGCAACGCCGCCACCATCGCCGACAACGTGGGCGACAACGTCGGCGACTGCGCCGGCATGGCGGCGGACCTGTTCGAAACCTATGCGGTGACCACCGTGGCGACGATGGTGCTGGCCGCCATCTTCTTCCGCGAGTCGCCGCTGGTTGAGGCCATGATGCTGCTGCCGCTGGCCATCGGGGGCGTGTGCATCATCACCTCGATCATCGGCACCTTCTTCGTGCGCCTGGGCAAGTCGAACAACATCATGGGGGCCCTGTACAAGGGCCTGATCGCCACCGGCGTGCTGTCGGTCGCGGCCCTGTGGTTCGTGGTCGATCAGCTGGTCAGTGAGCCGGTGGTCACCTCGAACGGCCTGACCATCGAGGCCATGAGCCTGTTCTGGTCCGGCGTGGTCGGCCTGGCGGTGACCGCCGCCATCGTCGTCATCACTGAATACTACACCGGCACCACCTATCGCCCGGTGAAGTCGGTGGCCAAGGCGTCCACCTCGGGTCACGGCACCAATGTGATCCAGGGTCTGGCGGTCTCGCTGGAGTCCACCGCGCTTCCGGCCCTGACCATCATCATCGGCATCATCGCCACCTATCAGATGGCCGGACTGTTCGGCATCGCCATCGCCACAACCACCATGCTGGGCGTGGCGGGCATGATCGTGGCCCTGGACGCCTTCGGACCGGTGACGGACAACGCCGGCGGCATCGCCGAGATGGCGGGCCTGCCCGCCGACGTGCGGACCTCCACCGACGCCCTGGACGCGGTGGGCAACACCACCAAGGCCGTCACCAAGGGTTACGCCATCGGTTCGGCGGGTCTGGGCGCCTGGTGCTGTTCGCGGCCTACACCGAGGACCTGAAGTACTTCTCGGCCAATCCGGCGGATTATCCGTTCTTCGCCGACATGGGGCCGGTCGCCTTTGACCTGTCCAACCCCTACGTGGTGGTGGGCCTGCTGTTCGGGGGGCTGCTGCCCTTCCTGTTCGGCGGCATGTCCATGATGGCGGTGGGCCGCGCGGCCGAGGCCGTTGTAACCGAGGTGCGCCGCCAGTTCCGCGAGAACCCGGGCATCATGACCTATCAGGTCAAGCCGGAGTATGGCCGGGCCGTGGACATCCTGACCAAGGCGGCGATCAAGGAGATGATCGTGCCGTCGCTGCTGCCGGTGCTGTCGCCGATCGTGCTGTTCGTCGCCATCATGCTGATCCAGCCGGACAAGGCCAACGCCTTCGCCGCGGTGGGCGCCATGCTGATGGGGGTGATCGTGACCGGCCTGTTCGTGGCCATCTCGATGACCTCGGGCGGCGGCGCCTGGGACAACGCCAAGAAGCTGATCGAGGAGGGCTACACCGACGCGAACGGAGTCCTTCACGGCAAGGGGTCGGAGGCTCACAAGGCCGCCGTCACCGGCGACACGGTGGGCGATCCATACAAGGACACCGCTGGTCCGGCGGTGAACCCGATGATCAAGATCACCAACATCGTGGCGCTTCTGCTGCTGGCGGTGCTGGCGAGCGGAAACATCGGCTGATGATCGTGACCCGGGCGGTTCGCGCTGCCCGGGAAGCGCCCAGAAAGAAAGCCCCGGAGCGAAGGCTCCGGGGCTTGTTTCTTTTCGGCTCCGAAAAATCAGTCCGGGCGGCGGCGGCCGGGATCGTCGTCCTCGGTGCGGGGCAGCTGACCGCGGCCCACATTGCCCAGCAGTTGTTCGATCACGCTGAGCTCGCGGCCCCGGGTCGGCGTCTCGCGGCTGTTCATGGCGATCTCTCGGCCATCCTCGAGGCCAATGAGGCGCACACCCTGAACCTGGTCGCTTCCGTCGGCGAAGGTGATCTCGGTGATGCTGCGGCCCGCCACCTGGGTGGCGTTATAGGTGTACCGCTCGGTGGTCTGGCTGATGTAGTACCAGACGCTCTCGCTTTCGAAGGTGGATCGGGTCGATGGCGAGCCCAGCTTGGCCAGGACGGTTTCGCGGGTGTCCACGCCCGCCTCGATCTCGTTGGGCGCGATGTCGATCATCTGGAAGCCGTGACGACCGACCTGGGGCGCGCAGGCCATGAGGCCGGCGGCGAGCGCCGCCACGGTCAGGACGGGAATGAATCGGGACATGGAAACGGACCTCGAATGGATCGACGGCTTTGACCTAGCGGTCCCGGAGCATTAGTTCAACGCCGAGACCTGACAAGGGGCCAACAGTTGCTGCGGAATTTGTTTAAATCCAGGCCGTCCCGGCAAGTGGCCGAACGGTTGTATGCGGCCTGCGCCGCGCAGGCCCGTCTTCCGGTGTTCTACACGGACATTGGCGTGCCCGACCGCATCGACGCGCGGTTCGAACTCTACACGCTGCATGTGCTGCTGATGATCCTGCGGCTGAGGGATGAGGGCCAGGCGGGCGCGGATACGGCCCAGGACCTGTTCGACACCTATGTTTCGGCCCTCGACAACACCCTTCGCGAGCTGGGCGTCGGCGATGTGGCGGTCGGCAAGAAGATGCGCCGGCTGGGCGAGGCCATGTACGGCCGCATGACCGCTTATGAAAAAGCGATCCTGGCCGGCGATGACCAGGGTTTGGCGGCGGCCCTGAGCCGCAACATCCTGGAATCCGATGCGGCCACGCCGGAGATGCGGGCCATGGCCGACTACGCCCTGCGCGCCCGCGCCGCCCTGGGGGACCAGCCGTTCGACGCCGTCATGACGTCGCCTGCATGGGCCGAGCCGACCCTGGCGGCCGCATGAGCCTGCCGCCTCCACCCTTCAGCGAGCCCTTGCGCCTGAACCAGATCGGCGCGGGCGCCACGCGCGATCTGGAGCCGGACGAGGCCGCCCGCGCCCGTATCGCCCGGACCCTGGACCTGATCGAACTGCCGGTGTTCAAGGCCCGCCTGACCGTGAAGCCCGCCGATACGGGCTGGACCCTCTCGGGGCAGGTCACGGCCCATGCGGTGCAGCGCTGCGGCCTGACGCTGGAGCCGCTGCCGGCGGACATCGACGAATCATTCGCCATCGACTGGTGGAAGCCGATCCGCGGGCGCCGGTCGAGGTGGACGTCGATCCCGAAGACGACGGCCCGGACGTGGTCGAGGACGGCGTGATCGACCTGGGCGTCTATGCGGTGGAGCAACTGGCTCTGGGGCTGGATCCTTTTCCCCGCAAGGCCGGGGCGGTTTTCGAACAGCCCGAGGAGCCGGCCGAGGAATCGCCCTTCGCCGTGCTGAAGCAGTTCAAGCAGCCGGATTCGTCCGGCGACACCTGACGTAACGTCAGGCGGTTCCCATCATCGAAGGAGGCCGCTATCGTGGCGCGCCTCGAACCAGGAAGCGCCGCCGGGCAGGGCGCGCGCACGGAGCGACATCCAAGTTGGCGTCATCACTCATCATCTCGCTTGACGGCATGGGCGGGGACCATGGACCGCCTGTCACCGTTGGCGGTGTCCGCGAATATCTGAAACGGCACGGCGGCGAGGGCGTTCGCTTCCTGCTGCACGGCGACGAAAAGGCCCTGGCCGCCGAGGTGAAGAAGGCGGGCGTCGGCGAGGTCTGCGAGATCCGCGCGACGGACAAGGTCATCGCCATGGACGAGAAGCCCGCCCAGGCGATGCGCCGCGGCAAGGGCTCGTCCATGTGGAACGCCGTCGAAACGGTGAAGACCGGTGAGGCGGCGGGCGTCGTGTCGGCCGGCAACACCGGCGCCTGATGGCCATCTCCAAGCTGTTGCTGCGCATGTCCGCCAAGGGGCTGGAGCGACCGGCCATCGTGGCCAGCTGGCCCACCTTGAACGGCATCACCGCCGTTCTGGACGTGGGCGCCAACATCACCTCTGACGCCGAGCAACTGGTGGATTTCGCCATCATGGGCGAGGCATTTCACGCCGCCGTTCACGGCTCCACCAACCCTTCCATCGGCATCCTGAACGTGGGGTCCGAGGACATGAAGGGGCATGAGGATGTGCGCGAGGCTGCGACCATCCTGCGCGACAATCCCTTCGGTCTGAACTACCACGGCTTCGTCGAGGGCGACGACATCGCCAAGGGCACTGTGGATGTGGTCGTCACTGACGGCTTCACCGGCAATATTGCGCTCAAGACCGCCGAAGGCACGGCGCGGTTCATCTCGACCCTGATGAAGGAGGCTCTGACCTCCAGCATGCAGGCGAAGGCGGGGGCGCTGCTGGCCTTGCCGGCCCTGAGACAGATGCGCGCCCGCATCGACCCCGGCGCCATCAACGGCGGGCCGCTGCTGGGCCTGAACGGCATCGT
Organism: Brevundimonas abyssalis TAR-001; assembly: GCF_000466985.1. Lineage (GTDB taxonomy): Bacteria > Pseudomonadota > Alphaproteobacteria > Caulobacterales > Caulobacteraceae > Brevundimonas > Brevundimonas abyssalis. Next base: position 14,665 of record NZ_BATC01000023.1, on the reverse strand, counting down.
GGTCAAGAGCCACGGCGGCGCGGACGCCAAGGGATACGGCAACGCCATCCGCGTGACCGTCGATCTGGCCCGCAGCGACTACACGGCCAAGGTGGGGGCCAATCTGAAACGGCTGGACGCGGTGCTGCACAGCACGCCGTCCGAACCGGTGGAGACTGTTTCGTGAGCGTCACTCGCAGCGCCGTAACCGGCGTGGGTTCCTACTTGCCGGAAAACATCGTCACCAACGATGATCTGTCGAAATTCGTCGACACCACCGACGAATGGATCGTCGAACGCACCGGCATCCGCCAGCGGCACAAGGCCGCCGACGACCAGCCCACCAGCGACCTTGCGGTCCAGGCCGCCCTGCGCGCGCTGGAGGCGGCCGGGCGCACGGCGGCGGACATCGACCTCATCGTCGTGGCCACCACGACCCCCGACATGACCTTCCCGTCGGTGGCCTCCATCGTCCAGCGCAAGCTGGGCGCGCCGGTGTGTAACGCCTTTGACATCCAGGCGGTGTGCTCGGGCTTCGTCTATGCACTGAGCGTTGCGGACGGCTTCGTGGCGCGGGGCCTGGCCCGATGCGCTCTGGTCATCGGCGCCGAGGAAATGACGCGCCTGATGGACTGGACCGACCGGTCCACCTGCGTGCTGTTCGGCGACGGTGCGGGCGCGGTGGTGCTGGAGCCCGTGGAAGGGCAGGGGACGCCCGCCGACCGAGGCGTGCTGGGCTTCGCCCTGCGCTGCGACGGCAACAAGACGGACCTGCTGTATGTGGACGGCGGCCCTGCCTCCACCGGCACGGTGGGCCACCTGCGGATGGCGGGCAACCAGGTGTTCCGCCACGCGGTGGTGAACATCGCCGAGGCTGTGACGGCCGCCTGCGAGGCCGCCAACATCCAGATTTCCGACGTGGACTGGTTCGTGCCCCATCAGGCCAACCAGCGCATCATCAAGGGCGTGGGCGACCGCCTGGGCCTGGACGAGGACAAGGTCATCCTGACTGTGGCCGATCACGCCAACACCTCGGCCGCCTCGATCCCGCTGGCGCTTGATACGGCCGTCAAGGACGGTCGCATCAAGCCGGGCGACCTTGTCCTGATGGAGGCCATGGGCGGGGGTCTGACATGGGGCGCGGTGGCGTTAAGGATGTAAAACAGGTGGTTGCGCTTTGACTCCGACGCATATTGTCGTCAGATGGCGAACCACCCGGGGCTTGATGGAGGGGAGCGACCGATGGCCGAGACTGTGACGCGCGCCGATCTTTGCGAGGCGGTTCATGAGGAGCTCGGCCTGTCGCGACAGGAATGCTCCAATCTGGTCGAGCGGACCCTGAACCTGATCGTGGATTCGCTGGAGCGCGGCGAGACGGTCAAGCTGTCGGGCTTCGGCGTGTTCCAGGTGCGCGAAAAGCGCGCCCGCATGGGGCGCAATCCCAAGACCGGCGAACCCGCGGCCATCACCCCGCGCCGGGTGATCAGCTTCCGCGCCTCCCAGATCATGAAGACCAAGGTGGACGGCGCGGCCGTCGATTGATCATGACCAAGAGCCCCAACGCCTTCCGCACCATCTCGGAAGCGTCCGAGGAGATCGGGGCTCCCCAGCACGTGCTGCGCTTCTGGGAGACGAAATTCACCTTCGTGACGCCGCTCAAGCGGGCGGGCGGTCGGCGGTTCTATCGCCCCAACGATGTGGCGGTGCTGAAGGGCGTGCGGCGTCTGCTGCATGAGCAGGGCCTGACCATCAAGGGCGTGCAGCGCCTCTACAAGGAGCAGGGCCTGAAGGCGATCGCGAGCTTCAGCGACGAGGACGCCGCGTTCACCCCGACCCCCGAATCGGACAGCCGGGAAACGCCTGTCGCCGACGGCGCGAACACCGCGCGTCTGCGCGCGCTCCTGGCCGATCTGGAAGCCGCCCGCGCGAGCCTGGACCACGCCCTGGGGCGCTGACGGAATTCTTCTCGATTAGGGTTTGCGGGCCCGCCGCCGCCCGTCTATAGGGAGCGCCTTCGGAGCGTGGCGCAGCCTGGTAGCGCACTTGACTGGGGGTCAAGGGGTCGCAGGTTCGAATCCTGTCGCTCCGACCATCTAACCTCTTGGTTGTTTGGATTTTTGAAGGGGTCGCTCTTGGGCGGCCCCTTTGAAATTGGGCTCTGGGGCACATGCGGGGGCGGCCCCCAGGCTGACAAGCATGTGAGACCCCCTCTCGTGTCGGGCCTCAGCCTGCATGAATACCGTTCCGCCGCGCCTGTCGGTACATGACGGGAATGGAGACCGTCGCCGGATCCTCGAAGTCATGGTTGCGCATCTCCTGCCGCGCGCGGCCGAGAATTGAGAGACATGCAGACTCCTTCGCCCGCGCTGTGGACGAGTCCAAAGCTAGTTCTCGCCGCTCCGAAGCAGGGAGCTTCTGGCGAGGCCTTCACTGGTGGTGAGCCGCCCCAGCCAGTCCCTCAGAGAGGCCAGGGCTTGAACGTCGAGCTCGTCGGATCTCTGGCCGGATCTGAGATTGTCCAGAAGAACCTGGCAGACGATGACAGCATCCTGAGGTGAAGTGAGCTCACGCAGGAGGATGACCTTTTCGCAGGCCTCATAGAGGCTGTCCTCGCGCGCGGACTCCGGTTGGTCACCATCGCTCAGATGCGTCCAGAGGCGAACGGCTTCTTCGAAGGTTGGATGAGACATTGGTGGCCTCCTTGGCGAACCGCCGGGCGGCCCAGGCTTCCCAGGCGCCGATAAACAGGGTGAAAGACAGAAGCAGCCACACGCCGATGCGAAGGGTGACCCCCGTCCAGATGAAATAGGCTCCGGGCTGCAGCCACGGGATGATGAAGGTGATGACGGCGATCAGTTGAAAGCCTGCCGCCATGGCGAGCCACCAACGGTCGTATCGCTCCGCAAGGATCCAGAAGCCGATGAGCATGAAGGCATCGACGGACGCCGCCCCCGCTTTCCAGCTTCCCAACAGGATATGATCCACAAGGGGTGTGATGATCAGAGCCGCCGCGAACACCGCTGCGCCCAGCCGATCCTCCCCCCCGCCGAAACGCAGAAGCAGCGCCAGGGCGATCAGGTTGGCGGTGAGCAGAGTGATCGTCATCAGGCGCCGATCATGCGTGGGTGACGACGCGGGGAGGGGTATCCGGGCTCGTGGAGCCGTCCTTGTCCTCCATGGGTGCGAACAGCGTCCACTCCATCCCCATCGCCTTGGCGTCACGCTCCAGATATCGATGGGCGTGCACCACCTGGCCTCGCACGACTACGAGTCCCTGAAGCGCTGCGGCCAGCCGTTCTGCGCCTCTCTGGCCGATGGCGGCCGCCAGATTCGCTGACGTGCGGCCGGCGGACAGGGTCATGAGCACCTGTCCTCCGCTGGCGATCGCGCGGTCCAGATTATGTTCGAAGGTTTGTAGCTCGGCCGCGGTTACGGATGCGAAATTATCGGCCTTTGGATTGCGGTTCATTGTTCACGCCTTCAGCGGTTGATCGAAATGCGTCAACCGCGAACCGATCGATTGAGCCGAAGGCGGTGAGAACCCCAAAACCGGCGATGATCAGCATCAGACCGAACAGGGTCCACATGAGGATCAGACCGACCCGCGAGCCCACCCAGCGGGGCGGAACTCGCGCGGGGCCGAGCCCGGCATAAATCTCATACAGAGGATTGCCGCGCTGCCCACCGCTTCCGCCCCGACCCTTTCCGTCTGCGGCGACGTTCCGATCAGGCGCGGTGAGATCGGCATAGGGTATGGGTATGGGTGGAACTGGGTAATTTTGGGCGACGATGGCCGCAGCGCCGTCTCGGCTTCGAGTGCCTAATTTCTGATAGGCGCTATGCAGGTGATTGCTGACCGTCTTGGGGGACATGCCACGTCCAGCCGGGCGCAGCGCCTGGGCGATTTCCTTATCCGTAAGACCCTTGCCCGCCAGCACGACGCACTGCACCTCGCGCTTGGTCAGGCGGTCGTCTTGCATAAGGCCCCCCTCCTTCAAGCTTGAAGGTTACGGGAAAAAAGCACCCACCGTCCAGACAGTTAAAGCAGGATTCAGATGGCCGGTGTCGGGCTGGAGAGCGTCCGGATCAGAGCGAGCACGGCGCCCCGATCCCGCTCGCTGAGCCGCCCCCATGCCACCAGCAGTTTCCGTGATGCCGCATCAACGCCGCCGAGATCGTCTCCACCTGGCGCGCGTCCTCGCCCATCAGCCAGCCGCAAGTGACATTCAAGACTTTCGACATCTCGTAAAGCCGCGAGGCTGAGACGCGATTGGTCCCGCGTTCGTACTTCTGGACCTGCTGAAACGTTATGCCCACCGCCTGGCCCAGGTTCGTCTGGCTCAACCCCAGTTCGCGCCGCCTGAAGGCGATGCGTGCGCCCACTTCGATGTCAAAGGGATGGGGTCGGGTGAGGGCGGTCCGGGGCATGGCCCAATATACGGCTGCGCTACGCTCTCTCCAATATTATCTTGAAGCGGGGCGGTGTCAGACCGCCCGCAGCGGGTGGCTTCGGGAGGGCGCCCCTCAGGCTTGGCCGAGCCCCTGGCCCGCACGGCCCCATTGCTCCCGGATGCTAGCCGATGCACTTAAAGATGGTATTTATGATTGTTATCTCGTATGAGGCGTGTGAAATTGCTTTGGGGAGGGGCGGGCATGCCGGGCTACAACGGTCTTCTTATGCGAGACTCGCTTCAGGACACGGGCGTAATCCCGTCTCCGGGCTACCCGTACTATTCGCCCGACCTGATCTGTCATGAACAGGTGGCTGATCCCCAGAGCTTCTTCACCGGCAACTATGACACGGATCCGAACCAGCCGGTTCAGCTCGGAAGCCAGACCAATTTTTTCTATGTCCGCACCAAGAACCTGTCGGACGGACCGGTGAGCGGTTGGTATATCCACTGCTATCGAAGCAGCGCCTCGCTGTTCATGACTCCGAGCATCTGGAAGAACAATCCGCTCTACACGCGCTCGGGCAACCCGTTCGTTCAGACGGGATCAATTGCCTCAGGGGCTGTCGGCGTCGGGCAGGACAACTTCCTTCTCGACGCAATCTCCAGTCCGCTGTTCTGCATGATCGGCGTCGCCAGTCCGTCTTCGACACCCTCGATCCCGGACGGCTTCACAAGTTACGGCGACTATGTTCTCTGGGTTCGCCAGAACCAGAATGTGTGCGGTCGCAACCTCACCTATCTGCAGAGCTTTCCTGATCGTCAGTTCAGCCGCCTGGATGCGTTGAGCAATCCGAGCAACGAGGCCGTGCCCGTCCTGGCCAAGGTCGAGGCGCGAGGCCCGCTGCCAGCGGGCACCACTTTTGGGGTTCAGTGCGCGCCTGCGGGGCTGAACGCCAGCGGCGACACCTCGAATACGACCCTGATCACGGGGTCCGGCATGACACCCGCCCAGTTTGACGGGACGGTGACGACCTGGGGCTCTCTGCCTGCGGGCGTCAACACCTGGCCGCCCGGCGCGACTCTCACCACCACCCTCTACTACGGCCAGGACATCGGCCACGCCGCTCACCAGTACGGCGAACCGTGGGAGCGTTTTTCTGTCCGGCCTGGCGAGATCGAAGGCATGCCGCGAGACGGCGTCCTTGTTCGCCTGGGAGACACGGGCACCGTTTTTCTCGCCTGACCCAACAACGCTGTCACTTGCCGGAGCTGAGGCATGCCAGACGTACCCAGTTACCTGACCCTTCATCTTTCGGCATTCGCCCACGCCGAGACCGCCGCTGATCTGCCGGTCAAGCTCGACGGATCGCAGCCCTTCTCCATCGATGGATGGGTGCGCCTGAGCGGTCTCTGTGCGAGTGCGTCCATCTTCCGCAAGGCGGGCGTGTTCGATTTCGGCGTGGCCGGCGAAGCCTTGACCTTGAGCATCAACGGCTATCCGACCGTCTATTCCGACACGGCTGATCCGCTGACGGAGAACGAATGGCGCTACGTCTGTGCGACCTTCGCCGGCGGCCAGGCGCGCCTCTACATCGACGGCAACTTCAACGCCTTTCAGGCGATCTCCGGGCAAGGCCAAACCAGCGCCGATGCATTTGAGATCGGTCACACGCTGCAGGGTCAGATCCGCAGCGTCCGCGTCTACAACACGGCCCTGTCGGCCGATCAGGTCATGGCGGCCATGTATGGGACGCCCGATGCGGGCGCCATCGCCGCCTGGTTCGATTTCACCGCCAACCCCCCGAGCGACCTCGGGCCAGCGCATCTGCCGATCAGCCTGAGCAGCAAGGCGCGCATGATGGTGGAAACGCCCTCAGTAGCGATCGCGGCCACGGCCTATGCGCAGCCGATCTGGGATGAAGACGTCAATCCCGGCGGCTTGCAGACCGATCCCTACACCGTGCAGGTCTGGGCCTATGTCGAGGATCCGGACGCGCCCGTGCAGGCGCTCTTTGTGAACGGCGACCTCGAAACCGACTCCGGCATGGCGCTGTATCTCGAGCGCGCGGAGAACGAGCCGGGGTTCGTCGTCAAATCCCAGCGCGGCTCAATCGACGAACTCGACACCACCCTGGCGTCAACCACGACCGTCTTGCCCAATCGATGGGCGAATATCGCAACGACCTTCGACGGAACGACCTTGTCGATCTACATCGACGGGGAGCTCGCCGGACAGGGCGCGTTCGGTCCTGTTCCGTCCATGCGTCTCGAAAGCGACTTGCTGATCGGGGCCGCGCTGTCCCATGGCTCGCCCCTCGCAGCGACGTCTCTCCAGGGTCATCTGGCCCGGATCGACGTATGGTCTCGCGCCCTGAGCGCCGAGGAAATATCCCAGTCTATGGCGGCCGCGCCGGACCCGGCGACACCGGATCTCACGGCGCTCTACGAGTTCGCTTCCGCACCTGCCCGTAACGCCGTCACCAGTCATCCGGTCGGCTTGGCGGATGGGGCGGAGCTTTCAAACCAGATCACCCACGTCAGTCCGGACGAAATCCTGGTCGTGGAGCCGGACCGGGACCAGGCCGAACCATCGCGCGCCGAGATCGAAATGCTGGCGGAGCTGCGGGCTGGACTCGATTTCTCCCACATCCTGAAGGGTGACCCGGAGCTGTTCAGTCGAGCCTGTGCGAAGGACTGCGACACCATCGCCGCGCATTTGGCGCCCGAGGAACGGGACGCGGCGAGACAGAAGATGGAGGCCGCCTGGCGCGAGGCGGAAGAGGCTCTTCGCGAGCGACCCCATGACCTCCCGTTTCTCGTGACGAGGCATCGCGTGGGCGGCGAGGACCTGTTGGTTCATCACGGGCCGACAGACTCCCGGATCGTGTTCCGTGCTGCGGCCGGCGCCTATGACGACTGCACGCTCTGGAAGGTGCAGCTCGTTTTCGTGGTGATCGGCGGGGTGCTGGATTTGCTGTTCGGCGTCCGGGCGCAGCTCACAGATCGTGCGCTCGCCTATATCGCCAAGGTCGTCCTGCGAAATCCGAGGATCGCGGCCATCCTGGCCCTGGGCTCGGCCATTACGGCCAGCGACCTCTTTAGCCTGGGCCGAACCCTCTACGACTTCGGAATGCTGAAGGCGTTGGCGAAGCTGGTGATCGAGGTGGGCTTCTGGACCCTTCTGCGCGTCGTGGCCAAGCTGGTGCTGAAGTTCCTGCTCCCGTGGGGTGCTGCCGTCGACTTCATCGCCTCGCTGGCGGCCACCGCCGCCGTGTTCATCACCACCTATCTGAGCCGGCCAAGCTCGTGCACGCCGTTGCCGAACGTCACGCTCGCCGGTGTCTGGTTCAACCACTCGCCATCGAACTCCAGCACCTGCGCCATAAACATTCGCAAGAACTACACCACCCAGGTCGACGTCCCGGAATGGGTCCAGAGCGAAACAGACCCTGCCCAGTCGCCTGCCGCCTATGCGCTGGCGGCGATTGCGGGAAACACCGTCACGGTCAAGGCGCGCTTTGTGATCAGCACGCGCGACCCCGTGCAGATGCAGATCCAGGCGCTTGATGGCGGGGTGCTCGGAGCGATCGCTCCCGTCACCATCAACTTCAAGAACGGTGTGTCCGATCCGGAGTGGGTGACCCTGCCGCTCTCCGCGCAAACCCTGGCCGCAGCCGGGGTGGCCCGCCAGGACGTAACCTGGACCTGGCAGTACCGCCCCATGGGCGGGGGGGCATGGACCGGCCTTCAGACAACCCGGCACCGTATCTACACCGTTCTCGCAGCGCCCTCGGCGCCCTGGCAACAGTCGGGCTTTCCCGCCAGCCCCCAGAATCCCTGGACGGACGTTCTCGACCATGCCTGCCAATGGGCCAGCGGTTCGACGACACCGGATGCGGCCGCCGCAGCCGTCACCCGCACCGTCAATCAATCGCTGAACCTCACCTATGACATGAGCAGAGGCGCTTCGGCGTACACCGAGGGGAACGCGACCATCTCTCGATGGGTCTTCCTCGCCACGCCCTTCCTCAATTTCCTCAAAGGCGCGCCAAGTCCCGGGCGCATCATCAACTGCACTGACTGCGCCACCATCGTATCGACCTTCGCCAACGCCGTGGGCTGTGATCTCACCCAGTCCTGCATGGAGCGGGGCTTCGCGCTCAATCAGATCATCGCTATTGGATCCAGCACCTTCGGCTATCCGGGTTTCGGTCCCGCCTTCAGCTATCATGAGGTCGCCTGGACCGGTGGCTTGAGCTATGCTGACCCGCTCTATGATGCCTGCCTCCAGGTCGATGGAGGAAGTCAGCCGTGGAATTGGAATACTGGCGTGACCCATACGCCGACCCTGCCGCTGAAGATGCCTTTCACCACCATGGGGATGTCGCCCGCGACGCCCATTCCGATGCCTTTCAACGCCCAGAGCTACCGTGAGCGGTTGTGCGCCGACACGGCGGCCGGGATCGGCGCGTGCAACCCGGTTGGACCGAAACCGCTCACCAACAGCGGCCGTCGCCCGCTGCAGTAGCGGGAATACGGGAGGACAAGGTTATGAACAGACGCGATGAGGTCAAAGCGCTCCATGGCTTCGAGGCCTGGGGCGATCATATTGATGACGACGCGGGATTCGATGGCCCTACGCCCCTGTTCCTGACGGATCACGAGCGTCTTTTTGATCTCCACTTTCTCGCGAGGGAGGCCCTGCATCCGGAGGGCGGCTCCACACGGGGCTACCGGGAGTACTATGCGGCTGAAGACAGGCCGGATGCCGGCGTCATGGTGATCGTCAGACAGCTGCCTTCGATCAAGGACGCTCATGAGGCGCTCGTCGACATTCTCGAGACGAGCATGGCGCTGCGACTGCTTCCGGCTGAAGAGCGTGAGGTGTCCGTGGGACACGTCGCGTTCGTCGGTCATGACCCCACTGTGGACGCCATACACTTTGTTCGCGGCTCCACGCTTGTCACGATCAAGAACACCGGCGGAGAGATCATCCCGGTCGCCGAGATGGCCGAAGAAATCGATCGGCAGCTCACGACCCATCTGATGAACGCACACGACGAACAGCTACCGGCTCGCTGAGACCTGACGCAGCCCTCGCGATCGCTCAGCCGCGTTCGGCCCACCTCAGCAGCGGGATCAGGGGCACGCCCCAGAGGGTGCCGGCCAGGGGATAGAAGATCAGGTCGATCCAGAAGCTGTCGGGCAGGGCGTCGGCCACCACCGTGGCCAGCCAGATGTAGAAGGCCAGGAACGCCAGGGTCGCCACGGCGGCGATGATGCGGCGGGTGCGGGCGGGGATGCTGCTCATCGTTTGTTGCGGGTCAGGAAGTAAACCAGCAGCACGATGACCGATCCGGCCATGGCCCAGACGACCCAGCCCAGGTCGTCCATGGTGTGGGCGCCGAACACCCGCACCGCCAGAAACCAGCCGCAGGCCGCGCCCGTCACGGACGTCAGCAGGGTGCGGGCGATGCCGCGCCCGCCGGTCAGCAGGTCCGCGATCCAGCCCAGGGCCAGGGCGCCCACGACCGCCAGGATGATGTCCAGATGCTGCACGTCTCGCTCCGTGGTGGCGGCGACCCCTTGTCGCTGTCCCGATTTGCGACTGGTCCTTACGCCATTCCGTAGGCATAGGGGAAACGTCGGGTTTTTCGAACCCGATCTGTAGCTCCTTTAGTGAACGACGGGCGTCGAATGAACCGTTTTTCCGCATGGGATCGCTCACGCGCCGTGGCGATCTGGCTGTTCTGCGTGGCCGCCCTGGTGTTCGCCATGGTGGTGGTGGGCGGGATCACCCGCCTGACGGGCTCCGGCCTGTCGATCACGGAATGGAAGCCGATCATGGGCGCGGTCCCGCCGCTCAACGAGGCGGACTGGAACGAGGCGTTCGCGCTGTACCGGGAGATCCCGCAGTACCAGCAGGTCAACGCCGGCATGACCCTGGGCGAGTTCAAGGGCATCTTCTGGTGGGAGTGGATACACCGCCAGCTGGGCCGCCTGATCGGCGTGGCCTTCGCCCTGCCGTTCCTCGTGTTTCTCGCGCTCAAGATGGTCCCCGGCCGGCTGGTGCTGCGCTGCGTGGTGCTGCTGGGCCTGGGCGGGCTGCAGGGGCTGATCGGCTGGTGGATGGTGTCGTCCGGGCTGAGCGAGCGGGTGGACGTGGCGCCCGAGCGCCTGACCGTTCACCTGGGCCTGGCCTTCGTCATCTTCATGGGCCTGATATGGACGGGGCTCGAGGCGTGGTTCGGCGAGGACCGCACGCGCGCGCGCGCCGGGTGGAGCCGGTTCGCCGCCCTGGTGCTGGGTGTGGTGTTCCTCCAGAGCCTGCTGGGCGGGCTGGTGGCGGGCTCCAAGGCGGGCATGGTCTATACGGACTGGCCGCTGATGAACGGCATGGTCATCGCTCCGGTGGACTGGGGGCAGGGGGCGCTGGCCTTCCTGCACGACCAGGCGCTGGTCCAGTTCAATCACCGGATCATGGCCTATGCCCTGCTGGCGCTGACCACGGTCTATGCGGTGCAGGTGATCCGCGCGAAGCTGGCGCAGGGCGCCGGGGCCTCGGCCTGGGTGCTGCTGGCCCTGGTGTGGGCCCAGGCGCTGCTGGGGATCGCCACCCTGATGCACGCCGTGCCGCTGTCTCTGGGCGTGCTGCACCAGGCCGGGGCGGCCGTGGTGCTGGGCGCGGCGACGGTCAATCTGTGGCTGGTGCGGCGGTCCCAGCCGCGAATGTTCGGCTGAACAGATAGGTATTTTAATACCGTATTTGAAAAAGCCTGTTAAACCAGCGTTGTAGGTCGTATTGGCGTCGAATAACGCCGTTGACGGATGTCGCGCACCCCTCTATTGACCCCGCTTCCGCGCGGCGTCGGTCCCACGATCTGCGTCCGCGACCCGATTTCGCCTCAGGACACCTGACCATGTTGAAGACCACCACGGCTTCCCTGAAGCGGCCGAGGTCGAGAAGAAGTGGATTCACATCGACGCCGAGGGCGTCGTCGTGGGCCGTCTCGCGACCTTCATCGCCAACCGCCTGCGCGGCAAGCACCGTCCGGACTACACCCCCCACGTTGACTGCGGCGACTATGTCGTCGTGACCAACGTCGACAAGGTGGTGTTCACCGGCAAGAAGTCGACCGACAAGGTCTACTATCGCCACACCGGCCACCCCGGCGGCATCAAGTCCACGACCCCCGAAAAGGTCCTGGGCGGACGCTTCCCCGAGCGCGTGCTGGAAAAGGCCGTCGAGCGGATGCTGCCCAAGGAAAGCCCCCTGGCCCGCAAGCAGATGACGCACCTGCGCCTGTTCTCCGGCGCCGAGCACACCCATCAGGCCCAGTCCCCCGCGACGATCGACTTCAAGTCGGCCTCGCCCAAGAACACCCGGAGCCAGTAATGACCGACGTGACCAACGATACGCCGGCCGCCACCGGCTTTGACGCCCTCAAGGGCATGGGAACCGCCGCGGAAGAGGCCATCGTCCGCGAGCCCCAGATCGACGCCCAGGGCCGCGCCTATGCGACCGGCAAGCGCAAGAACGCCATCGCCCGCGTGTGGATCAAGCCCGGCTCGGGCAAGATCACCATCAACGGCCGCGAGCAGGAAGTGTACTTCGCCCGCCCCGTGCTGCGCATGATGATCGCCCAGCCGATGCAGCTGAGCGACCGTGAAGGCCAGTTCGACGTGGTCGCCACGGTCGAGGGCTCGGGCCTGTCCGGCCAGGCCGGCGCCATCCGTCACGGCATCTCCAAGGCCCTGACCAACTACGAGCCCGGCCTGCGCGCCGTGCTGAAGCCCCACGGCCTGCTGACCCGCGACAGCCGCGTGGTCGAGCGCAAGAAGTACGGCCGCGCCAAGGCCCGCCGCAGCTTCCAGTTCTCGAAGCGCTAACTCGCGACCCGCGAGTGGGAATACGAGGGCGCTTCGGGAAACCGGAGCGCCCTTTTTCTTTGTCCAGGCAAGCCATTATCGGGGGTGCGAATGACCGATTGGACGTCGCTTTTCGTGAAGATAGGCACTCCGCTGGTGGCGCTTGTCTTGGTGAGGAGCGTCTGGTGTTCGCTTCTCAAGGGCGAGACAGCGCTTGGCGGTGTACGATTCAACCGCAGTCGTAATCCGATAGGCTTTTGGTTGGTTGTTTCTTTCCAGGTTTTGGTGATCGGATTTTTCGTCATGCTCATATCGGATGTGTTCTTCGGACTGGATTTGCGATTCTGGCTATGACCCACACCATCTTCATCGACGGCGAGGCCGGGACCACGGGGCTGGAGATCCGGGAGCGGCTGGAGGCGCGCGCGGATCTGGAGCTGCTGCTGCTGGGCGATCGGCGGCGGGATGTGGCGGCGCGGCGCGAGGCGCTGAACGGGGCCGATGCGGTGATCCTGTGCCTGCCGGACGATGCGGCGCGGGAGGCTGTGGCCATGATCGAGCACCCCGGGGTGAAGGTGATCGACGCCTCCACCGCGCACCGGGTCGCGCCGGGCTGGACCTATGGCTTTCCGGAGATGGACGCGGCGCAGCGGGCGGCGGTGGCGGGATCGACGCGGGTGTCGAACCCCGGCTGCTATCCCACCGGCTTCATCGCCCTGATGCGGCCGCTGGTGAAGGCGGGGCTGGTCCCGGCGGACCATCCGGTCAGCGTCAATGCGGTCAGCGGCTATTCGGGCGGCGGCAAGGCCATGATCGCCGAGTTCGAGGCCGAGGGGGCGGCGACCGCCCACCGGGCCTACGGCCTGAGCCTGACCCACAAGCATGTGCCGGAGATGACGCGCCATGCGGGCCTCTCCCGGCCGGTGCTGTTCGCGCCCGCCGTCGGCGCCTACCGCCAGGGCATGCTGGTGGAGGTTCCGCTGCACCTGTCGGCCCTGCCGGAGACGCCGTCCATCGAGCGCCTGCACGGGGCGCTGGTGGAGGCCTATGCGGGGGCCCGGTTCGTCGAGGTGGCGGACCTGGAGACCACCGAGGCCATGACGGGCATCGAGCCCGAGGGCCTGAACGGCACCAACCGGCTGCGGCTGCACGTGTTCGGGGACCGGGGCGGGGCGCAGGCCCGGCTGGTGGCCCTGCTGGACAATCTGGGCAAGGGCGCCTCGGGGGCGGCGGTGCAGAACCTGAACCTGATGCTGGGGCTGGACGAGGGGACGGGGCTGGACAGCCGCTGATGGAATTCCAGGACGACGCCTTTGTGCTGTCGGCCCGCGCGCACGGGGACACCGGCGTGGTGGTCGAGCTGCTGACCGAGCGGCATGGGCGCCATGCGGCCTATGTGGCGGGCGGGGCGTCGCGGCGGATGAAGCCGTTCCTGCAGCCGGGCGCGCGGGTGGTCGCCGACTACCGGGCGCGGACTTCGGAGCATCTGGGCTCGGCGAAGCTGGAGCCGGTGGGCGAGGGGCCGGCGGCCCTGTTCGACGATCCCCTGGCCCTGACCGGGCTGAACGCGGCGGCGGCGGTGGCGCAAGGGTCGCTGCCCGAGCGTGAGCCCCATCCGGGGGCCTTCCTGGCCTTCGAGGCCCTGATGGCGTCCTTCGCCTTTCCCGACATCTGGCCCGCCGTGTTCGTGCGCTTCGAGGCCGGGCTGCTGGAGGAGTTGGGCTTCGGCCTGGACCTGTCCAAATGCGCCGCCACCGGCTCGGCGGATGACCTGATCTGGGTCAGCCCGCGCACCGGCCGGGCGGTCAGCCGGGCGGCGGGCGCGCCCTATGCGGACAAGCTGCTGCCCCTGCCGCCCTTCATGCTGGGGGCGCAGGCGGGGCTGAGCGAGGGGGATGTGAAGGCGGGGCTGGACCTGACCGGCCGCTTTCTGGAGACCTTCGTGTTCCACCCCTTCAACAAGCCCCTGCCGCCCGCCCGGGTGTGGATGCTGGACAAGCTGGCCGAGGCCGGGCGGCTGTAGCTGGACTTGGGCGCCCGGCTGGCCGAGGCTGGCCCCATGGATGCGCAACAGGTGAAAGACCGGCTGCTGGCCCTGCGGGCCGAGCTGACCGAGCTGAGCGAGGGGGCGGCGGACTCGCGCAAGGCCGTGGAGCTGGACCAGCAGAGCGTGGGCCGGCTGTCGCGCCAGGACGCCCTGCAGCAGCAGGCCATGGCCACCGCCGCCGACGCCCAGCGCGCCCTGGAGATCCGCCGCATCGACGCCGCCCTGCAGCGGCTGGAGGAGGGCGAATACGGCTGGTGCGCCGACTGCGGCGAGGCCATCGCCCCCCGCCGCCTCGACCTGGACCCCTGCGCGGCCGTGTGCATCGACTGCGCGCGGGGCGGGTAGGGCCACCCACCCTCCGTCACCCTCGGGCTTG
>NZ_BATC01000024.1 GCF_000466985.1 Brevundimonas abyssalis TAR-001 | reverse complement strand
CCGCCCCTCATCCCCCGCGCAAGAACGACGCCGCTACGCGGCTTCGTGCGCGGGTCCCCCTTCTCCCAGCGGGAGAAGGATCACCCTTGCGCCAGTATCGCCTCGATCCCCTCGCGGTAGCTGGCGAAGGCCGGCCGCCAGCCCAGCTCGGCCTTGGCGCGGGCGTGGAGACGCGCTTGGAGTCCAGATAGAACCGCCGCATGGTCTCGCTGACCGACGGATCGGTCCAGTCGGTCTCGGGCGGCGGCTCCAGCCCCATGCGGCGCGCAGTCCATTCCGTCACCACGTCGGCGGGCGCCGGCTCATCATCAGCCAGATTGTAGAGCCCGCCCGGGCGGGGCCGCGCCATGGAGGCGAACAGGCCCGAGGCGGCGTCGTCCACATGGATGCGGTTGAAGATCTGGCCCGGCTTGCGCACCAGCCGCGCCGTGCCCGCCCTCAGCCGGTCCACCGGCGAGCGGCCCGGACCATAGATGCCGGGCAGGCGGAAGATCTGGATCGTCAGGCCCAGGCCCGGTCCGGCCTCCAGCCACTCCCGCTCGGCCCGCACCCGCCGGGCGCCCTGGATGCTGGCGGCGTTCAGCGGATCGTCCTCGAACACCCAGCCGCCGGCACGGTCGCCATACACGGCGGTGGACGACACATAGCCGATCCAGTCGGGATAGGCGCCCGCCGCCGCCAGGGCCGGCAGCAGCACCCGCGCCCCGGGGCATCCGCGCGCATCAGGCGGAGCGGCGATGACGATGGCGTGGGCCTCCGCCGCCGAACGCGCCAGGGCTTCGGCGTCTTCCGGATCGAGCGCGGCCACGCCCTTCGCCTCAAGCGCCTGTCGCCGCTCAGCTGAACGAGAGGTCAGAACCGCCCGCGCGCCCTCGGTTTCCGCGCGCCGCGCGATGGCCTCCCCCAGATAGCCGCCGCCGAAGACAAGGACCGTGCGTGACAAGGCGGATCAGCTCGCCTGGCGCGTCTCGAGCCGGGTGACCCTGGCCCCCGTCTGATCGCGCGCCGCCTGTTCGCGCGCGGCGTTCCAGTGTGACACGCACGGCACCTTGGACAGGTCGGCCCGGTCGGCGTAGCGGCGGGCGACATCGGTGACTTCGTCCAGCAGACCCTGGGCCAGGGTGATGGGCTTCAGCCCCAGGTCGCGGAACTGATCGTTGGCCACCACCAGCTCGTTCTCGTCCGCCTCCTGGCGCGGGTTCGGCACATTGGCGATCTCGGCGCCGGTCATCTCGGCGATCATGCGGGCCAGGTCGCGCACCCGGTGACTCTCGGTCATCTGGTTCAGGATCTTGACCCGCTCGCCCTGTTTCGGCGCGTTCTTCAGGGCCAGCTCGATGCAGCGCACCGTGTCCTGGATGTGGATGAAGGCCCGGGTCTGGCCGCCCGAACCGTGCACCGTCAGGGGATGGTCCACCGCCGCCTGCATCAGGAAGCGATTCAGCACCGTGCCGTAGTCGCCGTCATAGTCGAAGCGGTTGATCAGGCGCTCGTCCTGGCGGGTCTCCTCGGTCTGGGTGCCCCAGACGATGCCCTGGTGCAGGTCGGTGATCCGCACCCCGTCGTTCTTGGCGTAGAACTGGAACAGCAGGGCGTCCTGGGTCTTGGTCATGTGATAGATCGAGCCGGGTTCGGCGGGAACAGGATCTCCTGCTCCACCGGGCCGCGGTCGGTCTCGACCGTCACGGTCAGATAGCCTTCCGGAATGGTCAGCCCGGCGGTGGCGTAGCCATAGACCCCCATGGTCCCCAGGTGCGCCAGATGGATGTCCAGCCCGCTCTCCACCATGGCCGCCAGCACATGGTTGGTGGCGTTCAGATTGTTGTCGACGGTGTAGAGCTTGTGCCGCGCCGACTTCATGGAATAGGGCGCGGCGCGCTGTTCGGCGAAGTGGACGATGGCGTCGGGCTTCTCGTCCTTGAGCAGGGCGACGAAGCGGTCGAATTCCTTGCCCAGGGTCAGGTTCTGGAAGCCGATCTCGCGGCCGGAGATTTCCTTCCACGCGGCGATGCGCTCGCCGATGGGCCGGATCGGGGTCAGGGACGACACCTCCAGCTCATTGTCGATGTTCCGGCGTGACAGGTTGTCCACCACCGTCACGTCCCAGCCCCGCGCCGACAAATGCAGGGCGGTCGGCCAGCCGCAGAATCCATCGCCGCCGAGAACAAGTACGCGCATCCGAGACACTTCCCTTGTGGTTGCTGCCGTCTGCCTACCCCATGCGCTTCCCTCTAGGAAGCGTCGGGACAGGCCCGCATCATAGACCGTCATGTGGCCACAACGGGTCAGGCGCGCATTTTGTCGATCATTGTCGCGGGAGCGGCGGGATTCGTGGACGGGTCTCGGAATTTTGAGGCGGCCCGCGACTGACACGCGGCCCTCGCGGCGTTAGACAGGGACCATGAACGCCCATGACCCCAATCTCGACGGCCTGGCCCAGCTTCATTACGGCGACGGCGACTATGTGGTGCTCAAGCCCGGGCGCTTCGTCGTCTGCGCCGTGACGGCCCGCCAGATCCCGCTGGACGCCCTGCGCTACTGGAGCATCGACCTTCAGGAGCCCTATGTGGGTCCGGCCGAGCTGATGGAACGGGCGGTGGCGGCATGATCGCCGCCCGCCGATCCTTCCTGCTGGGCGCCGGCGCCCTGGGCCTGGCCGGACCCGCCTGGTCCCGCGAGGGCCTGGCCCTGGACGGGCGGTTCGTCCAGGGCGGCTTCGCCATGGGCCGCACCTGGCCGCGCGCCATCGTCTTCGTGGACGGCGAGGCCCTGACCACCGCCTCGGCGGCGGGCCTGTTCATCGTCGGCTTCGATCGCGACGCGGCCGCATCGGCCCGGATCGAGGTGCTGTCCGGCGTCCGGCGCGAGAGCCGCGACGTGACCATCGCCCCCGGCGATTTCGCCATCACCCGCATCGACGGCCTCCCGCCCCAGACCGTGACTCCCACCGCGCCCGAGGTCCTGGCCCGCATCCAGCGCGAGGCGGCGCTCAAGACCGAGGCTTCGCCAGCCGCGCGGACGCCGATCATTTCAACGGCGGCTTCATCCGTCCGCTGGAGACCTGGCGGGTCACCAGCCGCTGGGGCGCCCAGCGCGTCCTCAACGGCACGCCCGCCCGGCCCCACTACGGCATCGACCTGGGCGCGCCGACCGGCACAGTGATCCGCGCCCCCGCCGACGGCCTGGTCACCCTGGCCGAGCCGGACCTGCACTTCGAGGGCGGCCTGACCCTGATCGATCACGGCCAGGGCCTGATCTCGGCCTATCTGCACCAGTCGCGGCTGGACGTGCGTCCCGGCGAGCGGGTGGTTCAGGGCCAGGCCATCGGCCGGGTCGGCGCCAGCGGCCGGGCCACCGGCCCGCACCTGTGCTGGCGTCTGAAATGGCGCGACCGCAACCTTGATCCGAGCCTGCTGGTCGGCGCGGAGGCCCCGCCGCCAGCCTGACAGCGCCGCGACCGGTCATGGTAGCGCTTCCATGATCAAGTTACGCATTCCTGGGGATTTTCTCCCCTCGCGTTTGTGCCTAACTTGCGCGAATCGGCGGGGAGCCGGTGACAGAGGGACACCCCGCGATGGCGGCGATGGAAGCGCTTGAGATTCTGCTGGTGGACGACAACCAGCACATGCGCACGATTGCGGGAGCCATTCTGAAGTCCGCGGGCATCCGTCACATCCACGAGGTGGACGACGGCGCCGAGGCCCTGAAGGTGCTGAATCACCTGCCCATCGACCTGGCCATCGTCGACTTCAACATGTTCCCGCTGGACGGTGTGGAGTTCACCCGCATGGTCCGCAACAGCGCCGACAGCGCCAATCCCTATCTGCCGATCATCATGATGACCGGCCATTCCGAGCGCACGCGGGTGCAGGAGGCGCGCGACGCCGGCGTCACCGAGTTCGTGGTCAAGCCGGTCACCCCCAAGGCGATGCTGGACCGGATTCACGCCGTGATCTTCCACCCCCGCCCCTTCGTGAAGGCGGACGACTATTTCGGCCCCTGCCGCCGCAGGAAGACGCCCGTCGGCTACGCCGGGCCCTTCCGCCGCTCCACCGACGTGGGTTCGGCCTCCAACGTCGCATAGACGTCCTCGGGCCAGCGCTTGTGGGTCCAGAACCATTCTTCCGGCCGCGACCGCACCTGATCCTCGATGAAGCGGGTGATGGCCTGGGTCGCCTCCTCCACGGCCCTGGCCTTGTCGGCGGGGGACGTGGCCGGACGCACCCGCATCTCGGGATGGAAGGTCACCGTCAGGCGGGCCGGGCCTGACCGCTCCACAGTCACAGGAATGATCGGCGCGTCGAACCGCTGGGCCAGGCGGCTGGGGCCCGTGGCGGTGTTCACCGGATGGCCGAAGAAGGCGACCGCCGGCCCCTCGCGGAATTTCTGATCGTTCAGCAGGGCCACCGACTCCCCGCGCTTCATCCCGTCCAGCAGTTCGCGCGCCCCGTCCCCGCCCTTGGCCGCCATCAGCTCCACGCCGTAGCGGGCGCGGCCGTCGATGATCATGCGGTCCACATAGGGGTTGTTGCCCGCCCGATAGGTGATCTGGGTCTTCAGCCCGGTGGAGACGATGGCCGCGGCCATGGCCTCCCAGTTGGAGAAATGGCCCGATACCAGCACCGCCGCCCGGCCGCTGTCGCGGACGGCGTGCAGCCGCTCGGCCCCCACCACTGTCACCCGCCCCGTCGCCGGGGTGATGCGGTCCATGAGCGGAAACTCGGCGAAGGTGCGGCCCGTGCTTTCCCACTGGGCGCGGGACAGGGCGCGGCGCCCGGCCTCGTCCATGTCCGGGAAGGCCAGGCGCAGGTTTCTCTGCACCGTCTTCTCGGTGCTGGTCAGAGGGCCGATCCGCGCCAGCAGCCAGGCGCCGAAGTTGGACGCCGTCTCCACCGGCAGGGCCCGCATCAGGCCGGAATAGGCCGTGAAGGCCGCCGCCTGGGCCAGCCAGCCCAGGCGTTTTCCGGGCGACGGATTGTCGTCCCGGCCGTGAACCGCGCGCCTACCAGGCAATGGTGACCCCGCCGTCGATCACCAGGGTCTGGCCGGTCATGTAGGCGGAGGCGGGCGCCGCCAGATAGACCGCCGCCCCGGCGATCTCGTCCGGCTGGCCGATGCGCTTCAGGGGCGCGGGCTCGGTGACGGTCTTCAGCAGCTCCGGGTTCTCCCACAGGTATTTGGCGAAATCGGTCTGGACCAGGCCCGGGGCGATGCAGTTCACCCGCACGTTGGAGGGCCCCCACTCCACCGCCAGATTGCGCGCCATCTGCATGTCGGCGGCCTTGGACACGTTGTAGGCGCCGATCAGGGCGTTGCCCCTCAGGCCGCCGATGGACGACAGCAGGATGATCGAGCCGTCCTTGCGCTCCAGCATCTGCGGCGCGACCATCTGGATCAGCCAGTGGTTGGAGATGACGTTGTTCTGGAGAATCTTCTCGAACTGCTCGTCCGAGATCCCCGCCATGGGCCCGGCGTAGGGATTGGTGGCGGCGTTGCACACCAGGATGTCGATCTGGCCGAAGGCGGCGTTGGTCTCGTCCACCAGACGCTGCAGGTCCTCCTTCGACGCGATGTTGGCCGGAACGGCGATGGCGCGGCCCTCGCCGTGCTTCGCATTGATGGCCTGGGCGACCTCGTCGCAAGGCCCGGCCTTGCGCGACGAGATGACGACATTGGCGCCGTGATCGGCCATCTGCTCGGCGATGGCCTTGCCTATGCCCTTGGAAGACCCGGTGATGACGGCGGTTTTCCCCGACAAATCGAACAGTTTCATGCGTTAACCTTCTTGTTCCCCTATACGGCACTAGCCGCGGACCCCTGATACCCCGATACTCGGGCGATTCCATCCGGGAAGGCGGCGATCCATCCCATGCGCAAGATCACATCCGGGCTGCTCCTTGCATCCTATCTGTTCCTGGCCCTGACGGTCTCGGCGCTCATCTGGCGCGCGGGCTTCGGGCTGGGCAATGCGACGGCGGCCTTCTTCGGGGCGCTGGGCGTCGGCATGGCCCTGCACGCCCTGGTGACCGGTTCGCTGGACCGCCGCGCCATCCGCCGCGAGGTGGAGGCCGTGCGTCAGGCCCACCGCCTGCTGGCCGACGCCATGGAGAACACCCAGAACGCCCTCAGCGAACTGGCCCAGGCCATCGAGACCGGCGCCCTGTCGCGCACCGAGGAGCTGACCACCGAGGTGCGCATGCTGGAAAGCCTGGTCACCCAGATCAGCGAAGGCCTTGAGGCCAAGCTGGCCGCCGCGCCCGCCCATCCGCCCGGCAGCCTCGAAGCGCGCCTTTATCAGCAGCAGGCGCCCTGCTGCGCACGGTCCAGGACGCCCTGGCCGACAACCGGGTGGACCTGTACCTGCAGCCGGTGGTCACCCTGCCCCAGCGGCGCACCACCTTCTATGAGAGCTTCACCCGCCTGCGCGACGGCACCGGTCGGGTGCTGATGCCCGCCGAATATCTGTCGGTGGCCGAGGGCGAGGGTCTGGTCCCCGCCATCGACAACCTGCTGCTGTTCCGCTGCGCCCAGATCGTGCGGCGGCTGGCGACGCAGGACCGCAAGGTGGGCGTGTTCTGCAACGTCTCCCTGACCTCGCTGGGCGACGAGACCTTCTTCCCCAAATTCCTCGAGTTCCTCAGCGAGAACCGCGACCTGAAGGACGCCCTGATCTTCGAGCTGGGCCAGGCGGTGTTCGACGCCCGCGGCGCGGTCGAGGCCCGCAACATGGCCAAGCTGGCCGACCTGGGCTTCCGCTTCTCCATCGACAAGGTCCAGACCCTGGATCTGGACTTCACCGATCTGCAGCGCTCCGACGTCAAGTTCGTCAAGATCTCCGCCGACCTGCTGATCGAACAGCTGCTGGACCAGGACGCGGGTGCGGCCCTGCCGTCCCTGCGCGACATCCAGGCCGCCGACTTCGCCGGTCTGGTGCGCCGCTACGGCATGGAGGTCATCGCCGAAAAGGTGGAGACCGAGCGTCAGGTGGTGGACGTGCTGGAGCTGGACATCGCCATGGGCCAGGGCCACCTGTTCGGCGAGCCCCGCGCCATCAAGGAAGCCGTGCTGGCCGAATCGGACGCCCCTTCAGACTTCGTCCGCGACACCCTGCAAAGCGCCGAACGCCGCCGCCGCTTCGCCTGAGGCGTGGGCTCCTGAAATCACCGATCCCACGGGTCCGCTTGCAAGCTTAAGGTCACAGTGTGCTCGCGGTAGGCGGAAATGGTCGTCACATTGCTGCGCAGGATGATGAACAACATCAGCAGCATCAGCAGCATCAGGAGCGCACAAACTCGAGGAGCGGTGCGATGTCATGCGCGTCGGCCGCGCGAAGCGCGGCGACATAGCGTCTGCGGGTTTCGCCCGCATGGACGAGGTTCTCGCCGCCCCAGGTGAAGCGGGGGCGGCCGAGCGACACGAGCAACAGGTCTGTCGCCATACGCGCGAAGCGCCCGTTGCCGTTCGGGAAGGGGTGAATCCAAGTCAGTTTGTGGTGGAAGCGCGCGGCGATTTCGTCAGGCGAAAAGGTCTGGTGGGCGATCCAGAATTGGACGTTGTCGATAAGGCCGCGAAGTTCAGGCTCGACCATGAAGAAGGCGACGCCGATGCGCCGGCCTTGCTGGCGCGTCCACTCGCCTGCCCATCGCCAGACCTTGCCGTACATGCGCTTGTGAAGCGCCCGCATGAAGTCGATGTCGAGGATGCCGCGCTTCTTGCGAAACGCCCAGCCGTCGGCTGCGGCGATGTTGAGGTGTTCTGCCTCGTTCAGTTGGGCGCGGGTCGTGATGTAGGTCGGTATCAGACCGTCCTGCTCATCGGGCGTTAGCGGCGTCGCGGCGTCATCCTGTCCACCGAAAAGGTCATCGTCATCGCTCATGCGTCATCCCAGAGACGACGCATGTCGTTGCGCAGGATGTCGTCGACCAAGCGCTCGCGCTCGAGCGCTAGGTCGTCGGGCGTCATGGCCTGATCCTCGAGGCGCATCGTGTGATGGACGCGGCCAAGTCTGCGGTCTGCGACCTGGCGGGCCCGTTCGCGCACGGTGTCTTCCAGGGGACGGTTGGGCACGAGCGCGTAGACGAGCGTGCAATCAAGTGCGCCGGCGGCCTTGCGCAGCGTCGCCAGGGTAATGGCGTCATCGGCCTCGTTTTGTTCAAAGCGGGTGTAGGTCGATTGGGCGATGCCCATGCGCATCGCCGCCTGCCGCGAACTCATGCCGAGAGCATCGCGGATGGCCCGTATCCACCCGTGCGGCGGCCGCCGGTCACGTTTCAGTGTACGCCAGCCTTTTAGCTGACGGTCCAGGTGTTTGCGTGCGAGGGCTCGCTGGTCCATTTGATGCGCCATAAGCTATCACTTTATAGATATATGATCGTTTATATTGCATCAAACGTCAAGATAATGATGCGCTAAAGCACATCACATATTTATATTATGATCGCCTAAAATGCATCAAATAAATAGATTTCAATAGTCCAAAAGCTATCGGAAACGACCGCCCGGGCGGGACGGCAACGGTGCTCGGGAACGGGCGGGAGACTGGCTACCCGCAAACGCCTCTTTCGACCGCGCCTCGGTCAATGACCGCAAGCGCGAGATGGCCGCCCGGCCCGACTCCTGCTGTTTAAGATCGCGGAACATCGCTAACGCGGCCAAGCCATCTCTCTCCCTATGCGCTTCGCGCAGTTGACGCCTTGCGTCGGCCATGGCCTCCGCTTTGCGATGCACGTCGTCGCGCATCGCTTTGAGCGCCTTGCGGCGCAGCGCGCGGCCAAGCCGGCTGCTCGCCCTCTGGCTGGTGACTTTTGGATGCCCGCTTCCCACCGTAGCGGGGTTCGGGACGTCTGCTCTTCGGCAGGCGCCCCTTCCTTTTCGACCTAGAACAAATCCCCCTGATCCGCCTTCGCCGCGGGTTTCGCCTTGCGCGGAGGCGGGGGCGCGGACGCGCCGTCCACCACGGCCTGGCGGTCGCCGTCCTCGAACACCAGCCTGACCGGCTGCCCGGACTGCAGCGCCGCCGCCGACCGGACCAGCGCCCCGTCCTCGGCGTGAACCCGTGCGAAGCCGCGCTTCAGCGGTCCATCGGGGTTCAGGCTCTCGTACAGACGGCTGATGCGGCCCAGCCGGTCCGCCTCGCGCGGGATGACCCGGCCCAGCGCCCCGGCCATGCGGGCGTCCAGACTGCCCAGCCGCTCGGCCTGATGCCGGATCGGCCGCATCAGCAGGCCCGGCGTCAGGCGCGAGGCGGCGCGCACCAGCTCCCGCTCATGAATGGCCGCATTGCGGGTCAGGCCTGACGACAGCCGGCTCGAGGCATGGTCCAGCCGCTGCTGCGCCAGGGCGATCAGGTCCTCGGGCCGGGCAGGCAGTCCCCGCGCGGCGGCCCTCAGGCGCGTGCGCCGATCCTCCAGCACCCGCGAGCCGCAGCGGAACAGCCGCCGCTCCATATCCGCCACCGCCGCCTTCAGGTCCGCCAGCACCGGGGTGGCCATCTCGGCCGCCCCGGTCGGCGTCGGCGCGCGGCGGTCCGAGACGAAGTCGATCAGGGTGGTGTCGGTCTCGTGGCCCACCGCCGAGATGATCGGGATGCCCGCCTCGGCCACCGCCCGGGCCAGGGCCTCGTCATTGAAGGCCCACAGGTCCTCCACCGAGCCGCCGCCGCGCGCCACGATCACCACGTCCGGTCGCGGGATCGGCCCGCCGGGCGTCATGGCGTCAAAGCCCCGCACCGCCGCCGCCACCTGGGCCGCCGCCGCATCGCCCTGAACCACGCAGGGCCAGACGATGACCCGACAGGGCCAGCGCTCGGCGATCCGGTGCAGGATGTCGCGGATCACAGCGCCCGTCGGGCTGGTGATCACCCCCACCACCGCCGGAAACGCCGGGATGGGCCGCTTGCGCCCCGGCTCGAACAGGCCCTCGCCGTGCAGCTTCGCCTTCAGCCGCTCCAGCTGGGCCAGCAGGGCGCCCGCGCCGGCCGGCTCCATGCTGTCGATGACGATCTGGTACGAGGACCGCGCCGGATAACTGGTGATCTTGCCGGTGACGATGACTTCCAGCCCCGTCTCCGGCTGGACCTGCAGCCCCCGCACCACGCCCTTCCACACCACCCCGTCGATGGAGGACCGATCATCCTTCAGCGTCAGATAGACGTGGCCGGACGCGTGCCGGTTCACCTTGGAGATCTCGCCGCGCAGCCGCACATGGCCGAACCGCTCCTCGAGCGTCCGCTTCAGCGCGAAGCTGAGCTCGGAGATCGACAGCGGCGGGTTGTTGTCGTGGGGATCGGGGACGCCCCCGGCGGGGCCCTCAAAGACGTAGGATTCGTCGCTCATCGGGGGAGACTAACGGGGCGGGCGTGTGGGGGGAACGGGGCGTGGCGGCGAATCGGCTCCCCGCAGCATTGACGGGGGAGCGGGATCATGCCAAGTTAACTTGGCAATATGACAAGTTTGTTGTTCGTTTCGGGTCGCGTTGCGATACCGTCGATCAAGGAGAAACGCATATGCCATCGCCCACCCGATCGCGCGTCCTGGCGCTCGCCGTCATCATGGTCGTCCCGCCCATTGCGATCTTGGCCTCCATTCCGTGGCTGAGGCATCAACCCGACGGGCTGGTTTTTCTCCTGACCGGGATCGCCGCCACGCTGACGGTGCTCGCAAGCATCGCGCTCGCCGTCATCAACGATCGCCAGATCGATGAATGGCAGCGAAGCAATGCGCGGTTCTCGAGCCAATGGGGCTGGACGGTCGGCGCCGGCATGGTCGCCCTGCTTCTCGCCCTGCCTCCGGTCCGAGACCTGATCGTTTCCGGCGCCGCAGTCTGGGGCGGAACGCCGAATCCGGATTCACGCCTCGTGATTACGACCTTCACCTTCGGCTTCATGGCGGTCGTCATCACACAGGCCATATGCACAATGCTGCTGAGTCTGGGCTGGCACGTGTGGATGTCGCGGGACGCGCGCGATCCGTCGTGAAAAACAGGATCAGGGTTCTTCGTGCTGACCGCCGCTGGAGCCAGGCGGAATTGGCGACGCGGGTCGGGGTGTCGCGCAATTCGATCAACTCGATCGAGAACGGCCACTTCGATCCTTCGCTGCCCTTGGCGTTCGCCATCGCGGAGGCGTTCGGGTGCACGATCGAGGAGGTGTTCGAACGAGATCCGCCGTCCTCTTGATCGGGGGCGTGGTGCTGATCGCGGGGACGGTCGTCTCCGCCATCCTGATCTCATGCGATCCGTGACTTGACCGCCTGCGCAGTCACGGTCATGTCGCGGGCATGAAGGTACTTCTCGTCGGATCGGGCGGTCGCGAACACGCCCTGGCCTGGAAAATCCGCCAGTCGCCGCTGGTGACGTCGCTGGTCATCGCGCCGGGCAACCCGGGCATGGAGCGGCTGGGCGAGCTCGCCCCGGTCAAGGCCGACGACGCCGAGGGCCTGGCCGCCCTCGCCCGCGAGATCCGCGCCGATCTGGTGGTGGTGGGGCCCGAGATGGCCCTGGCCGCCGGGCTGGCCGACCGTCTGGCGGCGGCGGGCATCCCCTGCTTCGGCCCCACCGCCAGGGCCGCCCAGCTCGAGACCTCCAAGGCCTTCGCCAAGGACTTCCTCGAGCGCCACAACATCCCCACGGCGGGCTATGGCGTCTATGAGACCCTGGCCGAGGCCAGACAGGCCCTGGACGTCTTCAGGCCCCCCTATGTGATCAAGGCCGATGGTCTCGCCGCCGGCAAGGGCGTGGCCATCAGCCCCGACCGCCCCGACGCCGAGGCCGAGATCGAGCGCATGCTGGGCGGCCGCTTCGGCGCCGCCGGGGCCCGGGTGGTGATCGAGGAGTTCATGGACGGCGAGGAGGGCTCCCTGTTCGCCCTGTGCGACGGAACCCGCGCCGTGCTGCTGGGCGGCGCCCAGGACCACAAGCGCGCCTTCGACGGCGACCTGGGCCCCAACACCGGCGGCATGGGCGCCTATTCCCCTGCGCCCGTCTTCACACCCGAACTCGTTCAACAGGCCGATGAGCGCGTGATCCAGCCGACCATGGCGGGCATGGCGGCAGAGGGCGCGCCCTATCGCGGCGTGCTCTACGCCGGGCTGATGGCCACGGCGGACGGCCCGAAGGTGGTGGAATTCAACGCCCGTTTCGGCGATCCGGAATGCCAGGTGCTGATGATGCGTCTGGCCGGGGACATCGTGCCCCACCTGCTGGCCTGCGCCCGGGGCGACGTGTCGAAGCTGCCGCCGCTGGAGTTCCGGCCCGAGACGGTGATCTGCGTGGTCATGGCCGCCAAGGGCTATCCCGACAGCCCCCTGACCGGCTCGGTCATCCGCGGCGCGGATCAGGACTTCGGCCCGGACGTCGAGGTCTTCCACGCCGGCACCGCCCGCAACAAGGACGGCGCTCTGGTCGCCTCAGGCGGCCGGGTGCTGAACGTCTGCGCGCGCGGGGCCGATATCGCGCAAGCCCGCGAGCGCGCCTACGCCGCCATCAGCCGGATCGACTGGCCCGGCGGCTTCCACCGCTCCGACATCGGCTGGCGGGCGCTGGACCGGGACGACTAGGCCGGATTTCGCCTAGGCCAGCGCGAACAGCAGCCGGCCCTCGCCCATGCGGTCGCGCACAGCCCGAAGGTCGGCGTGCGACAGCGAGAAACAGCCGTACGACCGCCCCAGCTTGCCTTCACGCTCAAGGAATTCCGGCTCGGCGTAATCGGCGCCGTGGACGATGATGGCCCGCTCGCGCGCGGCCGAGTTGGAGTACTCCAGCCCGTCCAGCAGCACATTCGGTCCCTGCTGCGGCCCCCAGTTCGGGCCCGCCGTCACGAACGAGCCCACCGAGGACATGTGGGAATCCACCACATTGGAGAACCGCTGGGCGAAACCGGAATGGGCCGGGTCCGAGCCGCGCCCGTGGCTGGTGCGGAACGCCTGCACCCCGCCGGACTCCAGATTGACCTCGTACAGCCGCGTCTCGCCCGAGAAGCGCGTGAAATCCACCAGATACATGCGGTCCCGCGACGGGATGCGGCGGTGGTGGATGTCCAGGGCCGCCATGGCCCGGCTCATCAACTCGGGGCGCACCTGGCCGGAGGGGTCCAGCGGCGGCCGGACCTGCACGGTCTGGATGGGCCGCGGCGCCAGGTCCAGCGACGCCGGCAGCATCACCTGCTGCACCGGTGCGGCGCCTGTGGAGGCGCAGCCGGACAGCGCCATAGCCCCGCCTGCGGCGAGACCGCCCGTGATCAGTCCACGTCTGGATAGCCGCATGCGACGCCCTTGTATGCGGATTGAACCCCTTGGGCCGATTTGTTCCATACCTGTTCGCGCTCCTGCAAGCGTGAGCTTGGCGAAAAGTCCCGGACGCCTATTATGCCGCAGCCCGGATCACCTGACCGGCCATAGTGAGGGGAAAGTATGATGAAGCGGTTCCTGTGCGCCCTGGCGCTGGCGGCGACGACGGCCTTTCCGGCTCTGGCCCAGTCAGGACAAGGGACTGCGGCGTCTGAAACGGCGGTGACATACGTCCATGCGGGCCGCCTTCTGGCCGATCCCTCCACCGGCCGGGTCAGCCGCAATCAAACCGTCGTGATCGAGAACGGCCGCGTCCGCGAAATCCGCGACGGCTTCGTCGGCGAAGGAAACGTGGTCGACCTGTCCGACCGCTTCGTCCTGCCGGGCCTGATCGACAGCCATGTGCACATCACCAGCCAGCAGGGGCCCAACAGCCGCATCGAGCGCTTCACCCGCAGCGCGGCGGACTCCGCCATGCAGGGCGCCGCCTACGCCCGCATCACCCTGGAGGCCGGCTTCACCACCGTGGCCGATCTGGGCGGCATGAGCGAGGCGGTGGTGGCCCTGCGCAACGGCATCGCCGCCGGGCACATCCCCGGCCCGCGCCTGCTGGTCTCGGCCGGCGGGGTCACGCCCCACGGCGGCCACGGCGACGTCAACGGGGTGCGCGAGGATCTGGTGCCGCATCTGCGCTCGGGCGGGGTCTGCTCCGGCGCCGACGACTGCCGCCGGGCCGTGCGGGAACGGGTGCTGGCGGGCGCCGACATCATCAAGATCACCGCCACGGGCGGGGTGCTGTCCGACACCGCCGCAGGTCTGGGCCAGCAGTTCTCCAACGCGGAGCTGGAGGCCATCGTGGAGACCGCCCACTTCATGGGCCGCACCGTCACCGCCCACGCCCACGGGACCGACGGCATCAACAGCTTCCTGGCGGCGGGCGGCGACTCCATCGAGCACGGCACCTATCTGGACGCCGACTCCATCCGCATGATGCGCGCCAACGGCGCCTGGCTGGTGCCCACCCTGCTGGCGGGTGACTTCGTGGCCCGCGTCGCCTCGGGGCCGGACAATTTCCTCACCCCCAACCAGACCGCCAAGGCGCTCCAGGCCGGGCCCCTGATGCTGGACATGGCCCGCCGCGCCCACGAGGGCGGGGTGCGCATCGCCTTCGGCACCGATTCCGGCGTCTCGGCCCATGGCGACAACGCCCGGGAGTTCGCCCTGCTGGTGCGCGCGGGCCTGACGCCGCTGGAGGCCATCCAGACCGCCACCGTCAACGCCGCCGAACACTTCCGCCTGCAGGACCAGATCGGCCGCCTCGCCCCCGGCATGGCGGCGGACCTGATCGCGGTGGCGGGCGACCCCCTGAGCGACGTCACCGAACTGGAGCGTGTGGCCTTCGTCATGAAGGGCGGCGTGACCTATCTGGACTGATCAGACCCCGAAAATCCACCAGATGGCGGCGCAGGTTGCGGCGCGACGATGATCATCATGGGCACGCCGATCTTCAGGAAGTCGGTGAAGCGGTAGTCCCCCGCCGCATAGACCAGGGTGTTGGTCTGATAGCCGATGGGCGTGGCGAAGCTGGCCGAGGCGGCGAACATCACCGCCACCAGCAGCGGCCGGGCGTCGATGCCCATCTGCTCGGCCAGGCCGATGGCGATGGGGGTCATGATCACGGCCACGGCGTTGTTGGTCACCATTTCGGTCAGGATGGTGGTCAGGAAATACAGGCAGATCAGCACCACCAGCGGCGAGGCGTCCACCAGCAGGGGCGTGGCCCAGCCCACGATCAGGCCCACACTGCCGGCGTTCTGCAGGCCGATGCCGATGGCCAGCATGGCGAAGATCAGCACCAGCACGTCCCCGTCGATGGCGCCCCAGGCGTCCTCCGGGTCGATGCAGCGGGTCACCAGGATCACCGCCACGGCGATGATGGCGGCCCCGGCGATGGGGATGATCCCCAGGGCCGCGGCCAGCACCGTCCCGGCCAGCGCCGCGATGGCGATGGGCGCCTTGGCCCGGCGGAACGGCTGCTTCTGTGTCTCGCCGACCCCGATCAGGGTGCGGTTCTCGCGCAGGTCCGGCATGGTCTCGGGCGGCGCCGCGATCAGCAGGGTGTCCGCCGCCCGCACGCGGGCGCCGCTCAGGTCGGGGCCGGGCAGGTGGTGCGGCCGCGACACCCCCAGAACCCGCAGCTTCAACCGTGACAGCAGCGGAATTTCCGAAAGACGCCGGCCGATGCCCGGATGGGTGGGGGCGATGGTGGCCTCGATAAAGGTGATCTCGTCGTCCTCAACGTCGGGATTCTCCTCCCCCTCCTTGCGCGTCAAAACGATGCCGCCGGTGCGTCCGTTCATGCCGACGGTGAAGCCGGGCGCCCGGGCCAGGGCCTGGATTTCATGGGCCGGCGCCGACAGCAGGATGCGGTCGCCCTGGAGCAGGGCCTGCTCGTCCAGATCCTTGCGCAGGATGCGGCCGTCCCGCTTCAGGCCCACCACCTTGGTCTCGGACCGCTTCAGCAGTTTGATCTCGCCCAGCTTGCGGCCGATGCGGTCGCTGCCGTCGCGCACCAGAAGCTCGGTCAGGAAAATGTGCGCGTCCGCCTCGCCATCGTCGGTGTCGTCCCGCTTCGGCAGCAGGAACGGCCCCAGCACCGCCAGGGTCAACACCCCGCTCAGCACCGTGACCAGACCCACGCCCGTGATCTCGAAGATGCCGAAGGGCTCCATGCCCATGTCGCGCGCGACGCCGTCCACCAGCAGATTGGTGGAGGTGCCGATCAGGGTCAGGGTTCCTGACATGATCGACAGATAGGACAACGGAATCAGCAGGCGGGTGGAGGCCACCGACAAGGCCTTGGCCAGCTTCTTGATCACCGGGATGAGGATGATCACCACCGGGGTGTTGTTCATGAAGGCGGGCGCGGTCAGGGCCCCGCCGAACACCCCCGCCGCCGTCAGGCGCGGCCGCTCCTGCGCGCTGCGGGTCACCAGCCCGAGTACGGCCTCGATGGCTCCGGTCCGCACCAGGGCCCCGGACAGGATGAACATGGCGGCGATGGTCACCGGCGCCGGATTGGCCAGCACAGACAGGGCTGACGTCAGCGGCAGGAAGCCCGCCAGCATCATGACCGCCACCCCGCCCACGGCGATCACCGTCGGCGGCAGCCGCTCGCTGATGAAGGCCGCGAACAGCCCGACCAGGAACGCCAGGCCGATATAGGCGCTGTACGTGTCGATGAAGGTGGTGATGACGTCCAAGGCTGCCCCTCTCGCCGGAAGGCCCCCGGCTTCGCACGAAAGGCGCGGGCGTGCATCCGGTTCCGCGTTGACGCAACCCCCGTGGGCGCCTACCCCCGGTACATGACCATCCAGCCCCTGCCCCATCCCATCGACGGCCTGCGCGCCGTGGCCGCCGACTATGACGTCCTGCTGTGCGACGTCTGGGGCGTGATCCATAACGGGCGCGAGCATTTCGCCCCGGCCCTGGACGCCCTGATCCGCTTCCGCGACGGCGGCGGCAAGGTGGTGCTGATCTCCAACGCCCCCCGCCCCTCTCAGGCCGTGCTGTCGCAGCTGGACAGCCTGGGCGTGCCCCACACGGCCTGGGACGCCTTCGTCACCTCCGGCGACGCCACTCGCGCCGAGCTGAGCCGCCGCGCCCCCGGCCCCGTCTGGGCCCTGGGGCCGGACCGGGACATGCCGCTGTACGAGGGGACCGGCGTGGCCGTGTCCGACGGGCCGGACGAGGCGGGCTTCATCTGCTGCACCGGTCTGTACGACGACACCACCGAACGGCCGCAGGACTATCGCGAGGCCCTGTCGAAGGCGGCCGCCCGGGATCTGGAGATGGTCTGCGCCAACCCCGACCGCGTGGTCCAGCGCGGCGACCAGCTGATCTACTGCGCCGGCTCTCTGGCCGATCTCTACGAAACCCTCGGCGGGCGCGTGACCATGGCGGGCAAGCCGTTCGGCCCGATCTATGACCTGGCCATGAAGGAGGCCGAGCGCCTGCTGGGCGCCAATGTGGACCGGTCCCGCGTCCTGTGCGTGGGCGACGGCGTGGTCACCGATGTCATGGGCGCCAACGGCCAGGGGCTGGACTGCCTGTTCGTGGCCGCCGGCATCCACGGCGCCGCCGCGCAGGGGCCCGACGGCCGGGTCGATGCGGAAAAGGCGGGCGAGCTTCTGAGGGCCGAGACCACCTACGCCGCTACACGATGCTGGACCTGGCCTGGTGAGGCTCGCCAAGCGGCGCGGCGGGCGCTAGATCACCTCCATGACTGAGAAAAAACTTGTGGGGGCTCACCCCTCCGGCGGCTACATCCTCGACGAACTGCACGTCGGCATGACCGCTGAAAAAACCGTCGAGATGACCGAGCAGCGCATCCAGCAGTTCGCCGACGCCTCGGACGACTTCAATCCCGTGCACATGGACGAGGCGTTCGCGTCAAAGACCGCCTATCGCGGCCGCATCGCCCACGGCCTGTTGTCGGCCTCGTTCGGCTCGGCGGTGGTGGGCACCATCCTGCCCGGCGCCGGGGCCATCTACCTGCATCAGAGCCTGGCCTTCGAAAAGCCGGTGCGCATCGGCGACAAGGTCACCGCCCGCGTCACCGTGGCCGCCGTGGATCTGGAGTCCGCGCGCGTGACCCTCAAGACCGAGGGCTATATCGGCGACACCTTCATCATGGGCGGCGAGGCCATTGTCCGCGTGCCGCGCCGTCGTCGTCCGGCGAAGGACTGACTTGCCCGTCCGCCTGATCACCGACTGGCGCACCCTGCCTGCGGGCGACCGGGGCGCGGCGGTGGCGGTGGGGGCCTTCGACGGGGTCCACCGGGGCCATCAGGCGGTGATCGCCGAGGCGAAGGCGGCGGCGGACCGGCTGGCTGCCCCGCTGGCCGTGGTCAGCTTCGACCCCCATCCCCGTCGCTTCTTCCAGCCCGAGGCCGCGCCCTTCCGCCTGATGACGCCGGATCAGATGACCCGCGCGCTGGCGCCGCTGGGCGTGGACCGGCTCTATCTGCTGCCCTTCGACGCCGAGATGGCGGGCATGAGCGACCGTGATTTCGCCGATCAGGTGCTGCATCAGGGGCTGGGCGTCGTCCACGCCGCGGTGGGTTTCGACTTCACCTTCGGCAAGGGCCGCTCGGGCTCGCCCCAGGCCCTGGCCGAGTACGGGCGCGAGATGGGCTTCACCGTCTCCGCCGCCCAGCGGGTGGACGACGCCGACGGGCTCAAGCTGTCGTCCAGCGCGGTGCGCGAGGCCCTCAAGGCCGGGGACATGGACCGCGCCGCCGCCATTCTGGGCCGCCCCTTCGCCATCCAGGCCGAGGTGATCCACGGCGACAAGCGCGGCCGCGAGATCGGCGTGCC
The DNA here is from genome assembly GCF_000466985.1 of Brevundimonas abyssalis TAR-001. GTDB lineage: Bacteria > Pseudomonadota > Alphaproteobacteria > Caulobacterales > Caulobacteraceae > Brevundimonas > Brevundimonas abyssalis. The sequence goes on along the minus strand of NZ_BATC01000024.1, from coordinate 17,151 downwards.
TACCGCCAACATGGCCCTGGGCGACTACATGCGCCCGGCCTACGGAATCTATGCGACCCGCACCCGTCTGCCCGACGGCCGGGTGGTGGACGGGGTCTCCAGCCTCGGCGTGCGGCCCATGTTCCGCACCGAGACGCCCATGCTGGAGGCCTGGCTGTTCGATTTCGACGGCGACCTCTACGGCCAGACCCTGGAGACCGAACTGATCGCCTTCCTGCGCCCCGAAGCCGCCTTCGACGGCCTCGACGCCCTCAAGGCCCAGATCGACGCCGACGCTGCGGCGGCCCGGGCGATCCTGGGGGCCTGAACAGGGGCGCGGATTTTTTTCATCCCCCACCCTCCCGGGCGCCTTAAAATGCGGTCTGGCGGACGTGGTCCGACGCGGCGAGCGAAGGGGGCTTTGATACCATTGATACGATTCAGACCCTGTTTTTTCGGGGTCGGAGTCTGAATCTCGGGGCCGATTTCGGACTATTCGGACTATTCAGACCCTGTTTTTTCCGCCCGGAGTCTGAAATCCGGCCACAAGGGTCATCAGGCCCGCCTCATCCTCGAACCGCGCCCGCACCGGCCAGGCCGTGACCCGGCCGCGCCAGTCGGGCGGCAGGCGGACCCAGTCCTTCTCGGTGGTCACCAGCCCGGCCCCCTGCTCCGCCGCCCGGGCGGCCAGCGCCTTGAGGTCGCCCTCGGCGAAGGCGGCATGATCGGGGAAGGCGGCGAAGTCGATCAGGTCGCACCCGGCCGCCGTCAGGGCCCGCTCCACCTTCCACGGCTTGGCGATGCCCGCGAAGCCCAGCTGCGGCCCCGACGGCGGCGGCGCGGCCGCCTCCAGCCGGGCGATGAACACCGGCTTCTCTTTGAAAATATTCAGTAATTCCTCATCCGCGCCCGGCAGGTCCGCGGGCAGAAGCACCACCACCGCATCGGCCCTCGCCAGCCCCGCCCGCAGCGGCTCGCGCATGGGCCCGGCCGGGAACACCGCCCCGTCCCCGAAGGGCCACTCGCCCCCCCGCGTCTCCCCGTCCACCACGATCAGGGACAGGCTCTTCCGCAAGGTCGGGTTCTGATGCCCGTCGTCCATGACCACCACGGCCGCGCCGGCTTCAGCCGCCGCCCGCGCACCCGCCGGCCGGTCCCGGGCCACCCACACCGGCGCCACGCTGGAGAGCAGGAGGGGTTCGTCGCCCACGTCCCCGGCGGCGTGTTGTGCAGGATCCACCCGCACCGGCCCCGCCAGCCGCCCGCCATAGCCCCGCGTCAGCCCGTGGGCCTCCAACCCCTTGTCCCGCAACAGCCGCAGCACCTCGCGCGCCACCGGCGTCTTGCCCGACCCGCCCACGGTCAGGTTGCCCACCGAGATCACCGGGATCCCCGCATCCACCGGAACCGTCCGCGCCATGCGCCGCGCCGTCGCCCCGGCCCACAGCCAGGACAGGGGCTTCAGCAGGGTGCGAATGACCGGCGACGGCGCGCCCTCGCGCACATACCACCAACGCGGCGTGTTCAGCTTCATCGGGTCCTCCCGGCGGGCAACAGGGGCGCCAGATGGCTCCACAGCCGGTCAAGCCCCGCGTCCGCCGCCTGGGCCGCACGCCGGGCCCGCTCGCCCATGGCCCGCGCCTTCACCGGGTCCCCCAGAAGGGGCGCGACGGCCGGGGCCAGTTGCTCGATCCGCTCCACCCGGATCAGCCCGCCCGCCCGCTCCAGATCGGCCGCCACGTCGGGCCAATTGGCCATGTCCGGTCCGCAGACCGTGGGCTTGCCCAGCCGCGCGGGCTCCAGCGGATTGTGCCCGCCCGCGCCCGCATGGCCGATCACCGGCCCGAACGAGCCGCCCATGACCACCACGTCCGCCAGCGCCAGGAACAGCCCCATCTCGCCCAGGGTGTCGGCCAGGTAGACCGAGGTGTCGAGGGCGATCGTCTCGCCGGCTGAGCGCACAGCAACCACCCGCCCATCGGCCCGCAGGGTCTGGACCAGCCCGCCGCCCCGCTCCGGATGGCGCGGCATGAGGATCAGGAACGGGACCTCCTCCAACGCGTCCAGAGCCCTGGCGATGGCCCGCTCCTCGCCGGGGTGGGTGCTGGCCGCCAGCACCACGGAGCGGTCGCCGATGGCGGCGCTCAACTGCTCGAAGGCGCCCTTGTCGTGGGTCAGGGGGCCGCCCGCCAGCTTCAGATTGGCGCGGCCCTGCACCTGCCCGCCCAGCGCCTCGATGCGGGCTGCCGAGCGTCGTCCTGGGGCAGGATCAGGTCGAAGGCCGACAGCAGCGCCCCCGCCGCCCCCGGCATGCGGCCCCAGCCCTGCGCCGTCTTGTCGGTGATGCGGGCGCTGATCAGGGCCAGCTTCACGCCCCGCGCCCGCGCCGCCCCGATCAGATTGGGCCACAGCTCGCTCTCCACCAGCACCCCCAGCGAGGGCCGCCAGTGGTTCAGGAACCGCGCGGTCGCCAGAGGCCCGTCGACCGGCGCGTACTGATGAATGACGTCGGGCGGCAGGCGCTCGGCCAGGATGCGCGCCGAGGTCACGGTGCCCGAGGTCACCAGAACCGCCACCTCCGGCCGCTCGGCCCGCAGCCGCGCGATCACCGGCAACAGGGACAGGCTCTCGCCCACGCTGACCCCGTGCAGCCATACCAGCGGTCCGGACGGCCGCGGGATTGAGGGACGGCCCAGTCGTTCGTTGAGGCGCGCAGCGTCCTCCTTGCCGCGCCGGGCCCGCGCACCCAGCAGGCGCGGCGCCAGCGGCTCCAGCCAGCCGGTGACCACGCTGTAGGCTTTCAGGACCAGCGACATCAGCCCTGCGCCAGGGTTTCGGCCCGGTCCTCGACGGCGGTGAGGCGCGCGGTCCACTCGTCGATCACCGAAGCAGGATCCACGCCCCGCCCGATCTCGACCCGGTCCCACACCATGGCCCCGCGCGCAAACGGCAGCGGCAGCATCGCCCGGTCCCAGCTGTTCAGCCGAATGGCCGGGCGGCAGGCCAGGCCCAGCAGCAGCACCGGCGCCCCGGACATGCGGGCCATGACCGCCAGCCCCTCGCCCATCTGCCGCGCCGGCCCCCGGGGCCCATCCGGCGTCAGGGTCACCGCCCCGCCGGACTTCAGCCACTTCAGGGCGTCGCGCAGAGCCTGGGAGCCGCCCTTGGCCTTCTCCGGCCTCTCCTTCTTCTGGGACGAGCCGCGAATGGCCGGGAAGCCCAGCCGCGCCACCGCGTCGGCGATGAACTGCCCGTCAGGGGACAGGGAGATGAGCGCGCGGACCGGCTGGCCCCGGTCATGGTCCCAGGCGGCGGGCGCCAGGCCGATGCGCGAATGCCAGAAGGCGATGATGACCGGCCCGCCCCCTGCCCAGGCGACCTCGACCAGGTCGCAGTTCTCGTGGCGCCAGCGGATGGTGGCGAAGCACAGCCGCATCCAGCCCGCCATCAGGCGGCTGAGAACCCCCTGAATCACCGGATTGCGGATCGGCCTCACGAGCCCGCCTCGTCCGGCGCGGCGTCCAGGGACTGCTGGCGCGCCAGGCGCGCGTACAGACCACCGCGCCCAACCAGTTCGGTGTGCGAACCCTCCTCCACGACCCGCCCGGCCTCGATCACATAGATGCGGTCCGCGTTCTGCACCGTGGACAGGCGGTGGGCGATCATCAGGGTGGCGCGGCCCTCCATCAATCGTTCCAGCGCCGCCTGCACCAGCGCCTCGCTCTCGGTGTCCAGGGCGCTGGTGGCCTCGTCCAGCAGCAGGATCGGCGCGTCCTTGAGGAAGGCCCGGGCGATGGCGATGCGCTGGCGCTGGCCGCCGGAGAGGCGAACCCCGGCCTCGCCGGCGCGGGTGTCGTAGCCCTCGGGCAGGGCCGTGATGAACTCATGGGCCGCCGCCGCCCGCGCCGCCGCCTCGACCTCCGCCTGCGAGGCGTCCGGGCGGCTGTAGGCGATGTTGAAGGCGATGGTCTCGTCGAACAGGAACGGCTCCTGGGTCACCAGGGCGATGCGGTCGCGCAGAGCCTTCAGCGCCACATCCCGCACATCGACGCCGTTGATCCGCACGGCGCCGCCCGTGACGTCATAGAACCGGGGCAGCAGGCTCAGGATCGTGCTCTTGCCCCCGCCAGACGGACCGACCAGGGCCACCGTCTCACCGGGACTCACCCGGATATCCACGCCGCTGAGCGTGGGGGCGGCGTCGGAATAGGCGAAGCTGACGTCCTCGAACCGCACCTCGCAGGGACCGTCCGGCAGATCGACCGGCTCGGCCGCCTCGCGGATCTCGGGCTGGATGTCCAGGGCCTCGAAGAGGCGGCGGGCGGCGGTCAGGCCTTCGGCCAGAACAGTTTGAAGATTGCTCAAATTGCGCAGGGACTGGGCTGCGGCCAGCAGGATGCCGATGAAGGCGGTGAACTCGCCCACGTTCATCTCGCCCTGCTGTGAGCGCCAGCCCGCATAGGTCAGAACCGCGGCGACCACGAACATGGCCACCATTTCGCTGGAGGGGCCCGAGAACGCCTTGGCGTTGGCGCCCTTGATGACGAAGCGCTGGCGTCGGGCGATGACCTCGCCCACCCGCGCGTCCTCGGCGTCCTCGCGGTTCTCGATCTTGACCAGCCGCACCCCGTCCAGATTCTCCATCAGGGCGGTGGACAGCACCGTGGTCTCGGCCATGGCCCCCACGGCGGCCTTGCGCGCCTTCTTGGAGAAGCGCCGCAGCACCAGATTCACCACCGGCATGCCGCACAGCACCACCAGCGCCAGCATGGGATCGATCCAGATCATGGAGGCGATCAGGGCGAGCAGGGTCAGGCCGTGCTGGGTGTAGCTCACCGTGCCGGTGGTGAAGGCCTCGCGCACCAGATTGGCGTCGAACAGCACCGAAGAGACGAAACCGCCGGAATGCTGGGCGCGCAGGCGGGCCAGATCGGCGCGGATCATGCGGGCGAACAGCTGGCTCTGGATCTCGCCCACCACCCCGTGGCCCAGGCGATTGACCAGATTGGCCTGGCCGATGGCGGCGGCGCCCCGGATCACGCCCACCCCGGCGATGGCGGCAGGGATCATCCACAGGGCGTTGGGGTCCTGATCCACGAACAGGCCATTCACCGCCGGCTCCAGCAGCCGCAGGATCAGGGCCGTGGTCCCGGCCGTGATCGCCGCGCACAGCATGGCCAGGGCCAGCCGGCCCTTTCGCTCCGACAGGTAGTCGCGCCAGATGCGCGCCAGCAGGGGGCGCAGCGGTTGTCGCGCTTCGGGCGGGGTCACGGTCATGGGTTCCGCTCCGACGTCAGGGTGGCGAAGTCAAGGCGTGGCCGCCCTAGCCCCACGGCCCGCCGTGGGAGCCGGAGCCGCCATCAGGGCCGCCCTCGCGCGCCTGACGTTCGGCCTGCCGCCGCGTGGCCCATTCCCGGAACCAGCGCGTGGCCTGACGGTCCCGCCGCCAGACCAGGATCCAGAAGGCGAGCAGGGTCAGAAGCGAGATGAGGCCGAACAGCTGCTGGCCGTCCAGGGTCTGTCCAAACATTGTCATGGCGAGACCTTACGCCTTCGCCGCCCCCTCGTCGCCCCTCGGATCGATCATGCGGTGGGCGTGCAGGATGAAGTAGCGCATGTGGGCGTTGTCCACGGTCTGCTGCGCCTTGGCCTTCCACGCCTTGCGGGCTTCCTCGTAGTTGGGGAAGGCGCCGACGAAATCGACCTGGGACAGGTCGCGGAACGCGGTCCCGTTCAGGTCGCGCAGCTCCCCGCCGAACACGATGTGAAGCAGCTGATTGTTCTCGATTTCCTGAGGCATTCTTTTCCGTCCGTTGGGTGGCGGTTCAGTTGGCCAGCGGAATAGGCCGACAGCGCCGGATTATCAACGGATGCAGCGCCGGGGCCGCACAGATCAGGCTGGCCTGACGTGGATCGGGCCGGTTGAAGCGCCATGGCTGGCCGTGATGGTCGCTGACCGTCGCCCCCGCCTCCGCAGCGATCAGGGCCCCGGCGGCCACGTCCCAGTCCCATTTGGGCGTCAGGGCCAGGGCGGCGTCAAAGGCGCCAGACGCCACCAGCGCCATACGATAGGCCAGCGAGTTGCGGTTCTCCACCCGCATGGGCGGCCAGGGCTCCGGCCATTTCGGGCTCTCAAGCAGCCCGGCGCCGGTCAGGACGGAGGCGTTCTCCAGCATCGAGGTCTCTGACGCCGCGATCATCCGCCCGTTCAGCAGGGCGCCGCCGCCTTCCACCGCCGCGAAGGTCTCATTCAGGTCCGGGGCGTGGATCACCGCAGCCACCGGGCGGCCGTCCTCGACGATGGCCAGCGCCACGCTCCACCACGGCCTGTTCTTCATGAAGGCCACGGTGCCGTCGATGGGGTCGACCACAAGGATGCGCCGCCGCGACAGCCGTTCGGGATTGTCTGCGGTCTCCTCGGACAGCCAGCCGTGATCGGGTAGGGCCGCCGTCAGCTGCTCCCGCAGCCAGCTGTCCACGGCCATATCCGCATCGGTCACAGGCGAGCCGCCGGGCTTGGACTGGATCTTCAGGCCCTGCGCCCGGTGGCGCACGGCCAGGGCGCCGGCCTCGACCGCCGCCGCCTTCAGCAGGTCCAGGTCGGCGGCGAGCGTCATTTCCCGGCGATGGCCACCGCGTCGATCAGCAGCGACGGACTGTTGAACGAACCCCGGAACTCCAGGTCCGATCCGACCACCATCCGTCCCGCCAGGCCAGCAGATTACCCGCCACCGTGATTTCGCTGACGGGCCAGGCGATCTGGCCGTCCTCGAACCAGAAGCCGGACACCCCGGCCGACCAGTCGCCGGTGTTGGGGTTCAGCGACGGGCCGAACATGGAGGTGACCAGAAGCCCGCTCTTCGCGTCGGCCATCAGGCCCGCCCGATCCCGCTCGCCGGGCTCCAAGTGCAGATTATGGCCCGAGACGCCGGACGGCCCCGCCAGGCCGCGCGAGGCGTGGCCGGTGGTCTGCAGGCCCAGTTGCGCCGCCGAGGCGGTGTTCAGAAGCCAGCCGTTGATCACCCCCGCCGAGATCAGTTCGCGCCGCTCCACCGCCACGCCCTCGTCGTCGAAGGGGGTGGAGCCCAGCCCACGTGGGCGGAACGGGTCGTCGATCAGGGTGACGGCGTCCGACAGCACCTGCTGGCCCAGCCGGTCTTTCAGAAAGGACACGCCGCGAGTCACCGCGGTTCCGGCCATGGCCTGGACGAAAGGCGAGATCACCTGCGCCGCCAGACGGTTCTCGAAAATCACCGGGGCGGTGGTGGATGCGATCTTGCGCGCGCCCAGCCGCGCCACGGCCCGCCGTCCGGCCTCCGCGCCGATGGTCCCGGCGTCCGGCAGATCCGACAGGTGGCGGACCGACCGGTGCTCGCTGCCCCGCTCCTTGGCCCCGTCGCGGGCGGCGATGACGCCGACGCCCAGCGAGAAGCTGCTGCCCCGGTGCGCCCCGTCGAAGCCGTGAGAGGTCACCAGCCGCCAGTCGCTGGCGGACCATGTGGCGCTGCCGCCTTCGGAGATGGACACCCCGGGCGTGGCCCGGGCGGCGTCTTCCGCCTGACGCGCGGCGGCTTCCAGCGCCTCGGCGGTGCATTCTGTTGGGTCGAACAGGTCCAGATCGGGGTGAGGGCCCTGCGCCAGCCGATCCCGGGGCGCCAGATCCGCATAGGGGTCCTCCGGCGCCAGCCGCGCCATGGCCACGGCGCGCTCCACAAGGCGGTCGCGGGTCGCAGGCGACAGGTCCGAGGCGGAAACGGTGGCCTGACGACGGCCCACGAACACGCGCAGGCCCAGATCGCGGGACTCCTCGCGCTCCACCTCCTCCAACTCGCCGTTGCGCACGCCCAGCGACAGGGTGCGCCGGTCCGCGTGCACAGCCTCGGCGGCGTCGGCCCCGGCCTTCAGCGCGGCGGAGAGAATGTCGTTCAGGATGTCGGCGGTGGGGAGGGAAGCATCAGCCATGCCCCGATATGGCCGGTCGTCCGCCCGCCCGCAACCGGCGTCAGGGCACGGCGTAGGCGATCAGCACCACGGCCAGGACCAGCAAGGGCACATAGGTCAGCATCATGCCGATGACCCGCGCCCGGGTGGCGCCCACCGATCGGGAGAGGCCGAAGGCGTGGACGAGGCGGCCCAGCAGGAACATGGCGCCCACCACATGGATCAGCCAGGGCGTGACCCCCACCAGCGCCATGAGCGCCAGCCCGCCCATGGCCGCCGGCGCATATTCGGCGGCGTTGCCGAAGGCGCGCGAGGCGCCCATGAGCTCCGGCGACTCGCCGTCGCCATAGCCGATCCGCAGTCGCTGGCGCTGGCGCACCACCAGACCCGACAGGGTGATCAACAGCAGGATCAGCAGCCCGCCCCACAAGGCGGCGGCGCGGGCGGAGTCCTGAACGGCGGCGGTGAACAGGTCCATCAACGGACCTCCCTTCCAATGGGATACAGGCGGTAGCGGTCGTCATAGAAGGGCGTCCGCTCGTAGAACCAGGCCAGACGGGCGTCGCCGTCGGCGGCGAAGTCCGCATCCTCGGCCAGACGCCGTTCGAAGGCGGCGCGGAGCGCGGGGTCGGCCTCCAGCATGCGCTCGGCCAGCGGCGCGATGGCGTAGGCCTCAATGTATTCCACCCGGTTGAGGACTTCCGGGAACATGCCCCAGGCGAAGAAGCTCTCGGACGACTGCGGCTCCAGCGCCAGCACCACCAGGTCACCCAGGGGCTGATCGGTCGGCACGCGCACCGATCCGGCGGGGAAGGTCCAGTCGCGGTCCTCCGGCGTCACCGTCTCCACCGTGATCGGCACATGCCCCTCGCTGGTGCGTCCCGAGACCCGCGGGTCCTCAAGGCGCAGCATCTGGACCGGGACCGTGCGCGGCGCGTCCAGCACCTCCATCCGCACCCCGTGCAGATGCAGGCGCTCAATGATGTCGGCGCGCCAGGACGGCACCCAGTAGGCCTCGGGCCGCGCCAGGGTCAGGGTCGGGCGCGAGCCGTAGAACGGCATCATCCAGGGCTCGGGGTCCGGCTGGCCCAGCCAGCGGATCTCCGACCGGCCGGACGCGGGGCTCTCCCAGGTTTCGTAGCGGATGCCCAGGAACGCGCGGGTGGCCACCGGCTCGGGGGTGGATTCAAAATTCGCCAGAATTTCGGACGGACGCAGGGCGCGGTCCCGCGTCACCGCCACCCGCAGGTCATCGCCGTGATCGGCCAGCAGGCGCATGGCCGTCTCGATGAACACATAGGTCCCCAGCACCCGCTGCTCGTAGGGCTTCAGGCTGTGGTTCTCGATCAGGATGGTGGGCACATGGGCGGCCGAGCCCCAGCCGTTGGAGAACCGCTCGCCCAGCCCGCCGTCCGACAGACCCGCGCGCGGGTTGCGGTCGTCCACGGCGAAGACCAGCTCGCCGGGGATATGCCCCTGGGCCTCCAGCGCGTCGTTCATGGCCGGCTTGAAGGCGTCGTCCAGCCATAGGGCGGTGGCCGGTGAACGGGACCAGATGCCGTTCTCGCCGTTGTAGCCGTAGGTGACGTCGTACTGGTAATCGATGCCGTCGGTGACGTGGATGTCCAGATAAAGGTCCGGCTGATAGCGCTGGATCAGGCCCATGACCGCGCGCATCTCGGTCTGGTCCAGCTTCACGAAATCTCGGTTGAGGTTCTGGTTGGTGGCCGTGTGACGCCAGCCCTGAATGCGCGGTCCGCGCTGGTTGGGGCGGGAGTAGGCGCTGGTCCGCTCATGGCCGTCCACGCTCAGGATCGGGATCAGGATCAGGTTGACCCGGTCCAGCAGGTCGTCGCGGCCGTAGAAGGCGATGTCGCGCAGCAGCATCATGCCCGCGTCCTTGCCGTCGATCTCACCCGGGTGGATGCCGGCCTGGGCCAGCAGCACCGGCTTGGACGGGTCGAACTCCGCCCCGTCCTTCGACGCGATCACCGCATAGATGGGCCGTCCCTCCGGCGAGGTTCCGAACTGTTCGATGCGGATCAGGTCCGAGGCCGCATCGAGCCGGTCGAACCACGCCCGGGTGTCTGCATAGGTCGGACTGAAATCATGCTCGGGGTCCGCCTCGAACGCCGTCACCCAGGGGTCGGATGCCTCGCGCAGCAAGGACCGGCTGGCGCCGCTCCACTCGGGCGCTGGCGGCAGGAAAGTCTGATCCCACGGCGCGGCATTGGGAACGGAAGGCGACTGGGACATGGCGGGACTCGCAAACAGAAGAGACGCGGCGCAGAGCCAGACAATTGGACGCATGAGGCGCTTTCGAAGCTCCGGCGGCGCGCCGGACGATGCAGCCTTCTAGCCCCTAAAATCCGGAATGTCAGACCGCGTCGCGTCCTTCTCGGCAGGCATGTCCGCCCGCGCTTGTCGCACAGCTTCTTGAGGGCCGAGGTGATGGTTGAACCGTACAGCTGCCCCTGGACGTCGGAATAGCCTTCCGAAGTCAGCCGCCGCTTGATCTCGCCCACATTGGCGAATTCGCCGCTTTCGGCGAGTTGATAGGCGCGTTCGACGGTGGTGAGACGATAGTTCATAACCCTGATATAGTGACGCTTTGTGGAAATGCGAGGGCCGAGCGCCAATAGAGACCATTCTGGCGGGGCGCTAATCTTCCGGCGATGCCGCAGCCGCCATGCTGGAGCTGACCCCCAGATACCGCTCATCCAGACGTCGCAGCGGCAGGAAGACGTCGTGGGCGACGCGTCCCACGCGCGTGTCGGGATAGACGATGTGGGTCACCACGCCCTGCTCCAGCCGGTCACCATGGACGATGCGCCACGCGAAATAGGCGCCCAGCCAGATCACGAGCAGAAAGATCAGCGGCCCGGCCAGGGTCAGGCCGCCCCGACGCGGTTCGCTGGCGAGCCGTCTCACTTCCATATGGGGGCGCCGTTCCCCGGCAGACCCAGCCGATCCCACATCGCGTTCACCCGGTCCACGACCTCCGCCTCCATGCGGATCTCCTCGCCCCATTCGCGCTTCGTCTCGGGCGGCAGCTTGTCGGTGGCGTCCAGGCCGATCTTGGAACCCAGTCCGCTCTCCGGCGATGCGAAGTCCAGATAGTCGATGGGGGTGTTCTCGATCACGGTGATGTCGCGCGCCGGGTCCATCTTGGTGGAGACCGCCCACATGACGTCCTTCCAGTCCCGCGCATCGATGTCGTCGTCCACCACGATGATCCACTTGGTGTACATGAACTGGCGCAGATAGCTCCAGACGCCCAGCATCACCCGCTTGGCGTGGCCCGGATAGGCCTTCTTCATGGAGACCACGGCGATGCGGTAGCTGCAGCCCTCGGGCGGCAGCCAGAAGTCGATGATCTCGGGGAACTGTGCCTGCAGCAGGGGGATGAACACCTCGTTCAGCGCCTCGCCCAGCACCGAGGGCTCGTCCGGCGGCCGGCCGGTGAAGGTGGTCAGATAGATGGGGTCGCGGCGCATGGTGATGGCCGTCACCTGAAACACCGGGAAGGTCTCCACCGAGTTGTAATAACCGGTGTGGTCGCCGTAGGGGCCTTCCTCGGCGTGCTCGTCCAGCAGCACATGGCCCTCCAGCACGATCTCCGCCTGGGCCGGAACCATCAGGGGCACGGTCTTGCAGGGGACCAGCTCGGCCTTGGCCCCGCGCATCAGTCCGGCGAACTGGTATTCGCTCAGGGTGTCGGGCACCGGCGTCACCGCCGCCAGGATGGTCCCGGGATCGGCCCCCAGCACCACGGCGGCGGGCAGGGGCTCGCGCTTTCCCGCCTTCCGATGCCGGGCGTAGTGCTGCGCCCCGCCCCGGTGGGCCAGCCAGCGCATGATGGCCTTGTCCTTGCCCAGCACCTGCATGCGGTAGATGCCCAGGTTGAAATCGTCCTCGGCCGCATCCGACGGCCCCTTTGTCACCACCAGCCCCCAGGTGATCAGGGGCGCGGGCTCGCCGGGCCAGCAGGTCTGGACGGGCAGGCTCGTCAGGTCGATGTCGTCGCCCTTCAGCACCACCTCATGCACCGGCGCTTTTTTCACCACCTTCGGCCGCATGCCCATGACGGTGCGCGCCATCGGCAGCATCTCCATGGCGTCGGACAGGCCGCGGGGCGGTGTGGGGTTCTTGAGGAACGCCAGCAACTCCCCGACCTCGCGCAACTCGGCGGCGGTGGTGCGCTGCTTGTTCTCGAGGGTCACGCCCATGGCCACCCGCTTCACCGTGCCGAACAGATTGACCAGGCACGGGATGGGGCTGACCGAGCCGTCAGGCATGACGGGCTTTTCGAAGATCACCGCCGGTCCGCCGTTTCGCAGCAGCCGGGTCTGGATCTCGGTCATCTCCAGGACGGTGGACACGGGTTCGGACACCCGCACCAGCTCGCCCTGGGCTTCCAGCATGTCGATGAAATCGCGCAGGGACTTGTAGGCCATGACCACCGATTAGGCGGACAGGGGCGGCGTGTCACCCGCTATCAATACGCCCGTGTGTCCGACACCAGCGCCCAGACCGGCAGGTGCAGATGCCGGGTCGCCACGCCCAGCTGGACAGAGTCCAGATGCGCCCGTCCCGCCTCGATCAGGCGCAACTCTTCGGGCGGGATGTGCAGGGCCTGCGCCATGGCCTCCAGATCCACGCCGCGCTGGTCGCGCCAGCGTCTCAGCCGGGCGCCGATGGCCGCGTCGGCCGGATCGGCCCCGGGAAATCCCAGGACGGAGCCCATGGTCGAACCCTCCCTAAGGGTCTTCTATTGTTGGGAGGTATCCTGATCCCATTCAAAGGCCGGATCAATCCAGTCGCCGATGCGCCCGCCCGGATGGGCCAGGGCGTGGATGCGGGCCATGTCGTCGGCGCTCAGCTCGAAATCGAAGATGTCCAGATTCTCGGCCGCGCGCTTCTCGCTGGCGGTCTTGGGGATGGTGATGACGTCCTGCTGGACGAACCAGCGGAGGGTCACCTGACCGGGCGTCTTGCCGTGGGCCTTGCCGATCTCGGCAATGACCGCATCGTCGACAATCTTCCCCTGGGCCAGAGGCGACCACGCCGTGATGGACGATCCCAACTCGCGCGCGGTCTCGATCAGGGTCTTCTGGGACAGATAGGGGTGGTACTCGACCTGGTTGGTCACCAACGGCGCCTCGGACAGGGCGGCGGCCTCGCGGAACAGGGCCGAGGGGAAGTTGGACAGGCCGATGTTCTTCGCAAAGCCTCGAACACGGGCGTCGTTCAGCGCCTTGATGGTCTCTTCCAGCGCCGGTTCGGGCTTGGGCCAGTGCAGCAGCAGAAGGTCCGGGACCTGCCCCAGACGCTGCGCGCTCTCCTCGGCCTGGCGCTGCAGATCGCCGTCGCGGAAATTGGTCACCCAGATCTTGGTGGTCAGGAAGACATCGTCACGCGCCACCCCCGAATCAGCGATGCCCTGACCCACGCCCTCCTCGTTCTTGTAGATGAAGGCCGTGTCCACGTGGCGGTAGCCGATGCGCAGGGCTTCGGCCACCATGCGCCGGGCATCCGCCGGCTCCAGCTGATAGGTGCCGAAGCCCAGGGCGGGAATCTCGACGTGGTCGGTCTTGACGGTCTTCATGGGCGGCTCTCCGGGTCAGCATCCCCAAGAGCTAGGAGGCGCCGAGGGGTGACGAAAGGGCCGCGCTCTGGATTCATTCCCCCGGGAGGGGTAATTCACCGCTTCGGAACGCTCCGGCACGCCTGAGCGCTTTACAAGCGCCCGATCGGACGCCAAGAGACTGTCCGACACGCTTTTTATGTTCGCCCGCGACCCTCTCCCTAATCGCGCGGGCCCGACTGGAGACACTGTGTATGGCGGCCAAACTCAAGCAACAGGGCGGCAAGGTCGAAGAGCTGAACTCGGACATGAACGTGACGCCGTTCGTGGACGTCATGCTCGTGCTGCTGATCATCTTCATGGTGGCCGCGCCCTTGGCGACCGTGTCCATCCGTCTGGACCTGCCGCCGGCCTCGCCCCCGCCTCCGGGCGAGGAACAGGAAGAACCGGTGTTCATCTCCATCCAGGACGACACCTCGATCTATGTCGTGGATGAAGAAACGACCCTCGAAAACCTGATCCCGGCCCTGAACGCTGCCCTGGCCGTGCCGAACCCGCGCGAAGAGCGCGTGTTCGTCCGCGCCAACGCGGAAGTGACCTACGAGCGCTTCATGGAAGTCATGAACACGCTTCAGGCCAACGCCTACTACAAGGTCGGCCTGCTGAACGAAGACATCGAATAGGCTTCGCGCCTCCGATCAGAACGACAAGGGCCGCGTCGCAAGACGCGGCCCTTTTCACTTGATGACCTGCCGTCGTTCAGTTCTTCAAGGCCGTCTGGCGACGAAGACGCTCCAGGCGCTGATGCTGGGCCTCGGTCATGCACCGGGGCGTCGCCCAGCGCTCACCGGCGTCCGCGGCGGCCAAGGCTTCCTCGGCTGTCACATAAATGGGCTCGGCTCCGTACTCCCGCTCGAAAGAACGACGTGTGGCTTCATCGGTCGCACAGACATAGGCCGCGCGTTCAAACCGCGCTTCCGCGCGTGGCGTCTGATCCTGCTGCTGTGCAGCAGCAACACAAGGTACTGAAAAAGCGGCGACAACTGCCGCAACAAGGGGCATGGGCGTGCGCATGGGCGTCTCCTCCAATCCCGAAATCAGTCCGGGTTCAGAGCAGACTGCGCCGTTTCCCAGCGCTGTAAAGAGAGGGCGTCATGAATGTTTTATGACGGTCTGTAATATTCTTCGTGAATTTTGGGCATATCTATTAGCCCGGCTAGCTAATGCCCAGGGCGGGGCCGAAGGCCAGGATTGTAGCCACCGCGCCGAACGCCACAGCCACAGCCGCCCCCGCCACAAAAGCCAAGGCCGTGCGGGCGCGGCGTCGTCTGAGGCCGCCCGGCCTGACCTTTCGGACATAAACGAAGGGCGCCTTTTCGAAGGCTTCGGATCCGACAATGTTGTGCTGGGACATGAACGCGCTCCCCTTGGGTACAGGCCCCGACGTCGGGGCCAAGGCACTCAAGACGGGCGGATACGTTCATTTGATGGCGAACAGCGCTCGCCAAACCCTTGCGTCATCAAGGGTTTGTGTTTGTCAGCCGCAATAAACCCGCCGCCCGCTGTAGGCGCGGTAATAGCCGGTGGCCGGATTGTATGAGCGGTAGTTCGCGCGGCACCAGTCGATGCGGCGGGGATCGCGTCCGCCTGCGTGACTCTGGCCTCCGCCGGGATAGACCAGATCCGGCCGCCCATAGGCGCCCGGCCACACATTGGCGCCGCGCACCGCAGCGGCGTAGCGCTGATAATCATGGCGCTGTGCGTACCCCTGTCCCCGGCTGTAACCGTAACGCCCATGGCCCTGATCGCGATAGCCGCGATTGTCGGCGTAACGCGGCCGCTGATGACGCCAGCGCTCGTGACAGTCGGTGCGGTTGGCGTCCCAGTAGGCGTCGCAGCGGTAGTCGCCCGGCCGATCCCGCTGATCCCACCAGGACGGCGTACGCCAGCCTTGATCATAGCCCCGGTTGTAGTGGCCGTAATGGCCGGCCTGCGCGACGGCGGGCTCGGCGGTCAAGCCGGCGGCGGCAAGTCCGATGGCGGCGGCCATCATGGTTAACGGGCGGGGACGCGACATGGCTACCACTCCTCTCGCCTCAACGAGGCTCTGTCTGCCTAATCCAAGGTGACTCTGACGGCGCCGCGGGCGCTAGTTTCAATGCGACGCATCAGGACCACGGGTTCGCCTGACCCGGCGCGGACCGGCGCGATGACAAACCATCCGCCGGCCGGCAGGTTCTGGAACGCGAACCGCCCCTCTGCATCGCAGGCGGTGGACCGCTCATAGGCGCGATAGTCGGAACTGGGCTCGCCGCCGCTGCGCGAGCGCACCTCCCCGGCTGGAACGGCGGCCCGGTCCAGAGACTGATAAAGCGTCAGGAAGCGATGCCGCGTGTAGGACGTTTCGGGAATGAGTCCCACCGAGCCGATGCAGTCGAAGTTCTGGCCGCCCGCGCGGTAATCCACGCGACCTTCCACCGCCGCTGCACCCGACTGGGTGGACCATGCAAAGTCCGCCGCGCTGAAGCTGGCCGACAGGCCGCCTCCAGGGATCGGGCCCGGCGCGGGTGTCGGCGCGCAGGCGGCCAGGGCTGCGGCGCCCAGGGCCGAAACGGCGGCGATCCTGACGAAGCTGGCGGCATGCATGGCGAAATCCTCTCGTAACGCGCGAATGTCGGATGTCTTAACACATACAACACGGTCAAGGTTGCGAAGCCTTGGTGAAGAGGCCGTGAGAGCGCTTTTCGCCGCCTCACGAAAACGATAAGCCTCGCCGCGCGGCAGGTCGCCGCAAAGGAAAAGGGCTCAGGCAGATTCATGGCCGTCACTATCGACGACATTCGGGCCGCGCAGCAGCGTATCGCCGGCCAGGTGGACCGCACCCCTGTCCGCCATTCCCGCCGCCTGTCCCAGCTGACCGGCGCGGATGTCTGGGTGAAGTACGACAATCTGCACTTCACCGGCTCGTTCAAGGAGCGAGGCGCCCTGAACCGACTGATGCAGCTGACCGGGGATGAGCGGAAGCGCGGTGTCGTCGCCGCCTCGGCGGGCAACCACGCCCAGGCCCTGGCCTATCACGGCGGCCGTCTCGGCGTGCCGGTGACCATCGTCATGCCCCATGGCACACCCTTCGTGAAGGCGGACGGCACGCGCGCCCACGGGGCCACCGTGGTCATCGAAGGTGACGACTTCTCCGGCGCCAGCGCTCACGCCAGGCAACTGGTGGAGGATGAAGGCTACGTCTTCATCTCGGCCTTCGACGACGAGGGCATCGTGGCGGGACAGGGGGTCTGCGCCCTGGAGTTTCTGGAGGACGCGCCGGATCTGGACGCCCTGGTCATCCCCATCGGCGGGGGCGGTCTGATCGCCGGCTGCGCCATCGCCGCCAAGGCCATCAAGCCGGACATCGAGATCATCGGGGTTGAGGCGGCCATGTACCCCTCCTTCTCCGCGCGGCGTAAGGGCGAGACCCCCAAGTGCGGGGGTCAGACGATCGCCGAAGGCATCGCCATCAAGGCGGTGGGCGACATCACCTTCGCCCTGGCCGACCCGCTGGTGGATGACGTGCTGGTGGTGGACGAAGAGGATTTCGAGAGAGCGGTGGCCTTCTATGTCACGCTCGAAAAGACCGTGGCCGAGGGCGC
>NZ_BATC01000025.1 GCF_000466985.1 Brevundimonas abyssalis TAR-001 | reverse complement strand
CCGCTGGAGGCGCGCGAGCTGGCCCGTCTGGGTGCGCGGCTGATCGCCCATGACCTGCTGGCGCTGGGGATCACGGTGGACTGCCTGCCGGTGCTGGACGCGCCGACGCCGGGGGCCCACGACATCATCGGCGACCGGGCCTACGCCCACGATCCCGCCACGGTGGCCCTGTTGGGCCGGGCGGCGGCGGAGGGCCTGCTGGCGGGCGGCGTCCTGCCGGTGATCAAGCACATGCCCGGACACGGCCGCGCCACGGCCGACAGCCACCACGCCCTGCCGGTGGTGTCCGATCCCTTGAAGACCCTGGACGCCTGGGATTTCGCGCCGTTCCGCGCCCTGTCGGACATGCCCCTGGCCATGACCGCCCATGTGGTGTTCGAGGCCATCGACAGGAAGCGGCCGGCCACCACCTCGCGCAAGGCGGTCAGGCTGATGCGCGAGGACGTGGCGAGGGGCGGTCTGGGTTTCGGCGGCCTGATCATCACCGACGACCTGTCCATGAACGCCCTCAGCGGCTCGCTGCGGGAACGGGCCGAGGCCTCGCTGAAGGCGGATGCGACGTGGTCCTGCACTGCAACGGCAATCTCAACGAGATGCGCGCCGTGGCCGAGGGCGTCGGACGCCTGAGGGGTGCGGCGGCGAAGCGGGCCGAGGCGGCGCTGGCCCGCGTGCCCGCCACGCCCGAGCCGCTGGACGAGGCCCACGCCCGCGCCCGGTTCGCGGCGCGGCTGGCGGGTCGGATGACGGCGGCGGCCGGCCCGGCGGCGGGTGAGGCATGACCGAGGAATTCCAGACCGATCTGGGCTTCGATGCGGTGGACGCGGTGCCCGACGACCAGACCTTCGTGGTGGACATCGACGGCTATGAGGGGCCGCTGCACGTGCTGCTGGCGCTGGCCCGCACCCAGAAGGTCGATCTGCTGAAGCTGTCGATCACGAAGCTGGCCGAACAGTATCTGGCCTTCGTGCACGAGGCGCGCAGCCGCAATTTCTCGCTGGCGGCGGACTATCTGGTGATGGCGTCGTGGCTGGCCTATCTGAAGTCCCGCCTGCTGCTGCCCCGCAACGAGCAGAAGACCAAGGATGAGCCGCCCGCCGAGCTGATGGCCGCCGCGCTCGCCTTCCGCCTCAAGAAGCTTGAGGCCATGCGCACGGCCGTGGAGGCCATCACGGCGCGGCCTCAGCTCAAGCGCGACGTGTTCACCCGCGGCGACCCGGAGGCCACGGTCATCGTGCCGTCGGACCGGGTGGACATCAGCCTGTACGACCTGATGGTGGCCTATGTGGTCCAGCGTCGCCGCGAGGAGCACCGCCACTATACGCCCACCCAGCGGGTGGAGGCCTTCGCCCTCGAGGAAGCCCGCGACTGGCTGCGTGAGGTGATGCCGAAACTGGCCGACTGGACCCCGCTGGAGAAGGTCGCCCCGACGCGGGCGCGGGGCGGGGAGGGGCCGACCCAGGCCTCCTATGTGGCCTCGACCCTCTCGGCCAGCCTGGAGCTGGTCAAGGAAGGCGCCATGGACGTGCGCCAGACCCGGGCCTTCGATGACCTCTACCTGCGCCGCCGCGATATCGGCCAGCCGCTGGAGCTGACGCCGTGACCGTGGAACCCGACGATCTGGAGCGCCGCATCGAGGCCCTGCTGTTCGCCGCCGCCGCGCCGTTGTCGGTGGAGGAGATCGCGCGCCGCCTGCCCGAAGGGGCCGATGTGGGCGGGACGCTCACCGCCCTGATCGAGCGTTATGCAGGCCGGGGGGTGGAGCTGGAATGCGTGGCGGGCCGCTGGCGCTTCCGCACGGCGCCTGACCTGTCGTTCCTGATGACCGAGGAGCGCGAGGAGCCGCGCCGGCTGTCCAGGGCCGCGCTGGAGACCCTGGCCATCATCGCCTACCACCAGCCCGTCACCCGAGCCGAGATCGAGAGCGTGCGCGGAGTCAGCATCTCCAAGGGCACCCTGGACCTGTTGCTGGAGATGGGGTTCGTGAAGCTGAAGGGGCGGCGGCGCACGCCGGGGCGGCCGGTCACCTACGCCACGGCGGACCGCTTCATGGAGCATTTCGGCCTGGCCAGCCTGTATGACCTGCCGGGCGTGCAGGAGATGAAGGCCGCCGGCCTGCTGGACCTGTCCCTGCCCGCCGGGTTCGAGGTGCCGGACCCTTCGCGTGGCGAAGGCGAGGACGAGGACCCCGTCGAGGACGGCGACACGCCCGAGTTCGTTCAGGACTTCGTGGAGGGGGGCGAGGACAAGGGCTGACACCCTTTCCGATTGTTCACGTGTCTTTGCACGCGCGCCTTGGCAGTATCGGGCATCAAGTCACTCAAGGGGCCTCCCAATGCTTCGTATTCTTCTGATCGCCGCCATCGCCGCACCGCTGCTGTCCGGCTGCATCATCATCTCCACTGACGAGCCCACCACGCGCGTCATCACCACCAGCGAAGATTCGAACCGCTGATGCGCTTCCTTCCCCTGCTGCTGGCCGCCCCGCTGATGCTGGGCGGCTGCGTCATCTACTCCAGCGACAGCGGCGAGACGACGACCGTGCGCGCCGCCTCGGCCACCTCGGTGGAGCTGGAGCCGCGTGAACTGGAAAGCGTGCACGGCGTGCGTTTCGAGCGCGACCAGGCGGTGGTGCGCGTCACCTCCAACGGCTGCACCGAGAAGTCTGATTTCCGCGTGGAGATCGTGGACGGCGGCGCCATGGCCGGAGAAATGACCCTGTTCCGCAGCGAACCCGACCACTGCCGCGCCCTGATCGCCGAGGGTGTGGAGTTGTCCTGGACCTATGCGGAGCTGGGCCTGGAACGGGGCGCCGCCCTGGTGCTGGCCAATCCGCTGGTCGTGCCCTGAATGCAGCGATTGGTCAGGCCTCGAACGGCCTGACCATTTCGGGCGGAATGCGGTGCGGACGCAGGGTCTCGGCGTCCACCAGACACCATTCGGAAAGGCCCTGGGCGCACAGACGGCCCTCGCCGTCCTCGATAAGGACATAACGGGCGAAGCGCGGCCCCTGCGGATCGCCGACCCAGGTGCGGGCCACGACCGTCGCGCCGGGGGGCAGGGGGCGGAAATAGTCCACCTCGTGCCGTAGCGCGACCCAGGACCAGCGGGCCCGGTCTTCGGCGCTGAACCGGCTGTTCCAATGGGCTGTGCCGGCTTCCTGCAGCCAGCCCACATAGACCACATTGTTGACGTGGCCGTTCTCGTCGATGTGCTCGTCGCGGATGGTCAGGGGCAGGGTGAAGACCTGGCGATCCTCGCGCGGGGTCAGCGCCTGCCGGGCCACGATCAGGCCTCGCCCAGGACCACGCCCTTTTCGGTCAGGGCCTGCTGAAGCTCGCCGGACTGGAACATCTCGCGCACGATGTCCGAGCCGCCGACGAATTCACCCTTCACATACAGCTGCGGGATGGTGGGCCAGTCGGTGAAGGTCTTGATGCCGTCCCGCAGGGCTTCGTCCTGAAGCACGTCCACGCCGACGAACGGCGCGCCCACATGATCCAGGATCTGCACGACGGCGGCTGAGAAGCCGCAGCGCGGCGCGTCGGGGGTGCCCTTCATGAACAGCACCACCGGGTGCTCGGCCACGGTGGCGCCGATGAAGGCGTGGACGGGGTTCTCGTTCGTATCGGTCACGGGAGTTCGCCTGTTCGGGAGGAACCCGTCAGCTAGGGACCGATCGGGGCAGGGTCAAGGCTTGGGGAGGATCAAGCCGCCGCCATGCGGACCCGCGCCATCTCGATCTGGGCGGCCAGGCCGGGGGGCAGATCGCGCTCCGGCACGGCGGCCAGGGCCTCGATGCGCTCGCTGTGGGAGGCGTCGACCATGACCGTGGCGACGGACGGGTCGGTCAGGGCGAAGGCCAGGCAGATGTGCTCGGCGCTCCAGCCGTGGGTCCGGTGCAGGAAGGCGAAGGTGCCCGCGCCGGCCAGCGGATCATGCTTGGGACGCCCGCCCAGGCCGAACAGACCCTTTCTGGGGACGTGAACCGTTTCCGCCTTCTTCGCCGTATCCAGTTCTTCCGGGAAATAGCCATAGGCCACCACCGCCATGTCCCGTTCCAGCGCCGCTCGTATGCGATGCTTGGTCTGCCAGGGAGAGTTCACGTGATAGCTGGTGGCCAGCACGTCGAACGCGCCGGTGGAGATGTAGGCGTCCATCACCTCGCCGTCCCCGGCGATGCCCAGCATGCGGATGCGTCCGGCAGTGCGCTGGGCCTTGAGGGCGTTCAGGGCGGTCTGGGGCATCTCGTCCTCGCCCGGCTCGTCCAGCAGGGCCAGATCGATCCAGCCCAGGCCGGAGGCGTGCAGGATGCGGTCGATGGAGCCGGTCAGGGCCTCGGGCGAGAAATCACGGCCGCCCCGCCGCGCGTCGACGCGGCCCAGGCTGACGGAGAGTTGAATGAGCTTGCGATCAACCTGAGACAGGGCTTGCCCCACCGCCTCGGCAAGCACCGGATCGGCGCTGGTCAGGTGCACGGTGTTGATGCCCGCCTCCAGTCCCGCGAACACCAGAGACTGGGCGCGAGAGGGGCCGCCGGCCAGGGCGTCCGAGCCGATCTTCAGGGTCAGGGCTGAAACGGCCGAACCGGAGCGGCCAAGGGGACGATAGCGCATTGTGTCAGGTTCCCTCGGGGGCGCTGGTCTCCAGCGCCAGGGCGTGAAGTTCGCCGCCCATCTTGCCCTTCAGGGCTGCATAGACGGCCTGATGCTGCTTCACCCGGGACAGGCCGGTGAAGGCGGTCGAAACGATGCGCGCGCGATAGTGGTCGCCGTCGCCGGCGAGATCCTGAATCTGGATCTCGGCGTCGGGAAACGCCTCGCGCAGATGCTGTTCCAGCGCCTCGACAGGCATGGGCATGGGGAATCGGCCTCCAAATAACGGCGTTAAGGATGGCCGATAATCCTTAAGGGGCGGCTTACGCGGCCGTCTGGCGCTTCCGTAGTCTGAGCGCGATGGGACGGTGGGCGCGAAGCGTCACCTGGTGCACCGGGCGGGGCTCGATCCGCGAGATCGGCTCCACCTGGGCCTCGCGCAGGATGACGGCCAGGGCGATCATCGCCTCCTGCACGGCGAAACTGGCGCCGATGCAGACGCGCGGCCCCGCGCTGAAGGGGATGTAGGCGTAGCGGTCGACCGCCCTGCGGTTCTCCGGCAGGAACCGCTCGGGCCTGAAAGCGTCGGGATCGTCCCACAGCAGGCGGTGACGTTGCAGCACCCAGGGCGAGATCACCACCGTGGTCCCCGCCCCGATGGCCTGGCCCCCGATCACGTCCGCCTCCAGCGCCTTGCGCGCCATGGTCGGGGCGGGCGGGAACAGCCGCATGGTCTCCTCGAAGGCCGCCCGGATCCACGGCATGCGGTCGGCCCAGTCCGGCTGGTCGATGTCGAAGCCGTCCGCCTCGGCCTGAACCCTGGCCATGACCTCGGGCTGGCGCGAGAGCAGATGCAGGGTCCAGCCCAGCGCCCGGGCGGTGGTTTCGTGCCCGGCCAGGATGAAGGTCAGGATGTTGGCCGCCACCTCGGTGTCGCTGAGGCCGCGGCCGCCGCCCTCGTCCCGGGCGGTCAGAAGGGCGGTCAGCAGGTCGGGCGGCGCCGGGCGCCCCGCCTCCATCTGCGCCCGCCGCGCGGCCACGAGGGCGGTGACGCGCTTTTCGAAGAACACGGCCGAGCGGTGGCTGGCGATGCGGCCCAGGCGCGGCGCCCAGTCCGGCGCGCCCATCACGTCCAGCGGATCGATGCGGGCCCCGGCGGAAAGAAAGCTGTTCAGGGCGCGCTCGAAGTCGGCGGCCTGGCCGCCAGATCATCGGAGAACATGGTCGCGGACAGGATGTCGAAGGTCAGACCGGACAACTCGCTGTCCATGTCCATGACGCGGCCCTGCGGGGCCAGTCGCCATCCGGCGATCCGCGCCTCGCAGACCTCGGCCATGCGCCGGTTCAGGCCGCCGATGCGCGCCGGGGTGAACAGGGGCGCCATGATGCGCCGGGCGCGGCGCCAGTCCTCGCCCTCGGCCAGCAACATGCCCTCGGCCAGCAGCGGGCCCAGAACGCGCCTTTGGAGGTCGCCCTTCACATAGTTGGCGGCGTTCTCGGTCAACACCCGACGGACGCCGTCGGGATGGCTGACCACCAGCATTTCGCCGAACAGCCCGCGTCCGTGGATCTGCGGCAGCTCGAAGTGCCGGTCCGACCAGATGCGCAGCGGATCACGCCAACTGAGCCACAGGAAGGCGGGGGTGGACAGCGGCCCGCCGGCGCGTCGCGGCGGAATCTGGGGTCTGTAAACCGCGTCCGCCGTGATGCTCATGAGATCAGCCTTGTATCCAGTCGGGCAGCCAGCCTTCGTGACGACGACGAAGCTCGGCCAGGGGGATGCTGAACAAGCCCTTCGACGCGAAATCAGTTCCGCCCGCGCGCCCCACGACCGAGGCGTGCAGCCCGGCCTCGCGGGCGGCGGCGATCAGCGCTTCGGCGTCCTGAACCGCGACCAGATAGCGGGCCTGATCCTCGGCGAAGAGCAGGATGTGGGCGTGCTGTTCGCTGGTGGCGTCCAGCACGACGCCGGTGTCCGATGCCAGCGCCAGATCCGCCGCGGCGCCGATCAGACCGCCGTCGGACAGGTCGTGCACCACGGTCAGCTTGCCCGCCTCGATCAGGTCGCGCACGAAGTCGCCAGTCTTGCGCTCGAGCTTCAGGTCCACCGGCGGGGGGGCGCCGTCCTCGCGGCCCAGCACCTCGCGCAGATAGATGGAGGCGCCCAGTTCGCCGTTGGTGTCGCCGATCAGGACCAGCGCATCGCCTTCGACCATGCCCGCGAAGCCGGTGGTCACG
This sequence comes from Brevundimonas abyssalis TAR-001, assembly GCF_000466985.1. Lineage (GTDB taxonomy): Bacteria > Pseudomonadota > Alphaproteobacteria > Caulobacterales > Caulobacteraceae > Brevundimonas > Brevundimonas abyssalis. The sequence continues at coordinate 28,721 of NZ_BATC01000025.1, read as the reverse complement.
TCATAGTTGGGCAGCAGGCCCACGGCGCCCACGGTGGGGGTGGGCGGAATGGCGACGCCGTTGGTCTCGTTGTAGAGCGACACGTTGCCGCTCACGACCGGGAAGTCCAGGGCGGCGCAGGCCTCGGCCATGCCGTCGATGGCCCGGACGATCTGGCCCATGATCTCGGGGCGCTGCGGATTGCCGAAGTTCAGGTTGTCGGTGATGGCGATGGGGCGGCTGCCCACGGCGGTCAGGTTGCGCCAGGCCTCGGCCACCGCCTGTTTGCCGCCTTCATAGGGGTCGTTCTGGACATAGCGGGGGGTGCAGTCGCTGGTGACCGCGAGACCCTTGTCGGTGCCGTGGACGCGCACCACGCCCGCGTCGGCGCCGGTGGCGGAGTCCTGGAGGGTGTCGGCCATGACGTGGCGGTCGTACTGCTCCCAGATCCAGCGCTTGGAGGCCATGTCGGGGCAGGCGATGACCTTGAGCACCGCGTCGGTCCAGTCGGCGGGGGCGGGCACGTCCTTGGGGTCGATGCGCGGGTGCAGGGTCGGCTGGGTCCACGGTCGGTCATACAGCGGCGCGTCGTCGAACAGGGGCGCCAGCGGCACGTCGCACACCACCTCGCCTTTGTGCTTCAGCACCAGATGGCCGGTGTCGGTGGTCTTGCCGATGACGGCGGCGTCCAGTCCCCATTTCTCGAAGATGCGGCGGCCGTCGTCCTCGCGGCCCGGCTTGAGCACCGCCAGCATGCGCTCCTGGCTTTCGGAGAGCATCATCTCGTAGGCGGTCATGCCCTCTTCGCGCTGGGGCACGTGATCCAGGTCCAGTTCGATGCCCACGCCGCCCTTGCCGGCCATCTCGACGGACGAGGACGTCAGGCCCGCGGCGCCCATGTCCTGGATGGCGGCCACGGCGCCCGAGGCCATCAGCTCCAGGGTCGCCTCGATCAGCAGCTTCTCGGCGAAGGGGTCGCCGACCTGCACCGTGGGGCGCTTGGCGTCGGACTCGTCGTCGAACTCGGCCGAGGACATGGTGGCGCCGTGGATGCCGTCGCGTCCGGTCTTGGAGCCGAAATAGACCACCGAATGGCCCGCCGCCGGGGCGGCGGAATAGAAGATGGAATCCGCCTTGGCCACGCCCACGCACATGGCGTTGACCAGGATGTTGCCGTTGTAGCCCCGGTGGAAATTGGTCTCGCCCGCCACGGTGGGCACGCCCACGCAGTTGCCGTAGCCGCCGATGCCGGCGACCACGCCGGTGACGAGGCGGCGGGTCTTCTCATGCTCCGGATCGCCGAAGCGCAGGGCGTTCAACAGGGCCACGGGCCGCGCGCCCATGGTGAAGACGTCGCGCATGATGCCGCCCACGCCCGTCGCCGCGCCCTGATAGGGCTCGATGAACGACGGGTGGTTGTGGCTCTCCATCTTGAAAATGCAGGCGTCGCCGTCGTCGATGTCGATGACCCCGGCGTTCTCCCCCGGTCCGCAGATGACCCGCGGTCCCTTGGTGGGAAACTTGCGAGGTGGATCTTGGACGACTTGTAGGAGCAGTGCTCGGACCACATCACCGAGAAGACGCCCAGCTCCACCTGATTGGGCTCTCGCCCAAGGCGGTCCAGGACGACCTGATATTCGTTTTCGGCCAGGCCGTACTCGGCGGCCAGTTCGGCATGGTGGGGGTGTGCGCGCTCATGGCGCGCTTCTAGCGTCCCCGGGGAGTCGTGTCAGCCTCTCGCGTGCGTCAGCGCGCGATGTCGCGCTTCAGGCGGAACACCAGGATCAGGGCGACGATCAGAACCAGCAGCGATGCGGCGAGGGCGGAAAAGCCCAGCACCGGGTTTCGCTCCTGCTCGGCCACGAACACGGCCATCAGGCCCCAGGCGATGGGCAGGGGATAGGCCATCAGGCGCAGGCGCCAGGTCACCAGCAGGGCGGCCGCAACCACAAGGGTCACCGCCAGCAGGGCCCAGCCGGTGGGCGGCAGGCCGGGGGGCAGGGCGTCGTTCGCGGTGGCGACGGTCAGGACGTTGGCGGCCGTGGCGATGGTCAGCCACCCGGCCAGCAGGCCCAGGGGCCAGGCGACCAGCCAGCGGTCGGAGTCCCGCGTCGGCGCGGCGCGGATCAGCTGGGTGCTCATCAGCATCGGCACGACCAGCACCAGCCCGGAACCGGCGATCAGCACGACGGTCGCCGCGTCCTGGTCCGCCGCCGAGGCGATGACCCAAAGGCCGATGCCGACCATGCCCGCCACCGAGGGCCAGCCCATGCGGCTGAGCAGATCACTCTCGCCGGTGCGGGGCAGCACCTGCCAGACGCCATAGGCGATCAGCCAGGTGTAGATCAGACCCCAGATGGTGAAGGCGTAGCCCGCCACGCGCAGGGTCTGGTCGCCGTCTGCGGAGAACTCGGCGGGGCTCTGTCCCCACCCCAGCAGCATCTGGCCGTAGCCGACGATGGGGGCGAAGAGGGCTGCGGCCAGCACCACGAAGCGGCGGGTCTGCTGGGCGGCGGTTGGGCGGATGATGGAGGACATGACGCGCTTTCAGGTGGTTTCAAGCGTTACAATAACTACGCTTCCGGGCGGGGAAAGGTTGCGACTGCGCTACAGGAACATTCGGCGAGGCCCGAGGTTGCCGCCGTGGAGGGCGGACTGTCCGCCCGACGGAGAGAGTCATGACCGACAGCAACACCACACCCGAAGACCCCCACTTCGAAACCGACGAGACCAAGGCTGATCGCGCCAGCCAGCAAGGCCTCGGCCTGGGCCAGCGCGAACTTGAGGCCCAGCGCGATCCAAACGCGATCCAGGCCGCCAACGCGGACGACGAAGATCTGGAAGACGTTCAGGACGAGGTCGACCCCATCGACGACTCCATCGGCGTTCAGGGCCAGGCGCCGCGCGAACCCGGCGCCTGACGTCTAGTCGGCGGCGAACAGCGCCTCGGCCGCGAGCACCATGGCCGTCACCCCGGCGGTGACGGACGGCTCTGGCTCGATGCGGAAGAAGGGCGAGTGGTGGGATGACGCCGTCTCCAGCTCGCCCTGAGCCGTTCCGCCCACCGCGAAATAGACCCCGCGCACGCCCGTGTCCGGCGCGATGAAATAGGAGAAGTCCTCCGCTCCCATGCCCTCGCGTCGGCGTTCGATCAGGATGTCCTCCCCCATGCCCGCCGCGATGGCCGAGCGCACGATGGCGGCGGTGGGCGTGTCGTTGATTGTCGGTGGCGTGGTCTGGGTCTGGGATCGCGTCACTACCGGCAGCAGATCGTCGGGCACCCCCAGCGCCACCGCCGTGCCCCGCGCCACCCGGTCGATGCCGTCCAGAAGCTGCTCGCGCACCTCGAAATCATCGGAGCGCACGGTCAGCTGCAGATCCACCCGGTCGGGGATGATGTTGTGCTTGATGCCCCCGTGGATCGAACCGACGGTGATGACGCCGGGGCTCAGGGGCGCGATCTCGCGGCTGACGATGGATTGCAGCGACACCACGATCTGGCTGGCCACCAGCACCGGGTCGACGCCCATATGCGGCGAGGCGCCGTGGGCGCCCACGCCCCGCACGGTGATGTCCACGCTGTCCGAGCTGGAATAGGCGATGGCCTCGGGCACCATGATGAGCCCGGCCTCCAGCCCCGAGGCCACGTGGAAGGCGACGGCGTAGTCCGGCCTGGGGAAACGCTCGTACAGCCCGTCCTGCATCATGGTGCGGGCGCCGGAGATGGTCTCTTCCGCAGGCTGGGCGATCAGGATCAGGGTGCCGGACCAGTTGTCGCGTCGCGCCTGCATCTGGCGGGCCGTGCCCACCAGGGCGGTGATGTGCACATCGTGGCCGCAGGCGTGCATGACCGGCTTTTCGGTTCCGTCGTGGTCCACCTGCCGCGCGGTCGAGGCGTTGGCCAGGCCCGAATCCTCGGCGATGGGCAGGCCGTCCATGTCCGCGCGCAGCATGACCGTGGGCCCGTCGCCGTTGCGCAGGATCGCCACCACGCCGTGGCCGCCCACGCCGGTGGTCACCTCATAGCCCAGCGTCTCCAGCTCCTGCGCCATGCGCGCGGCGGTCTGGACCTCCAGCCCCGACAGCTCCGGGTTGCGGTGGAAGTGATCCCAAAGGGCCGCCAGATTGGCCTGATAGTCCTGCGCCACCGCCCGCTCCAGCGCCGCGTCCTGGGCGAAGGCGGGTGAGGCGAGAGCGGCCGCGCAGGCCGCCAGCATCAGCAGTCGTTTCATGGTTCAGCCCCTGTGTTCCCAGGGACTGTAGCGTCGTGGTCCGCCAACGCAATCGGCTCCATTCCGGTGTCTAGCTGGCCGGAGCCGGATCCGGAGCCGGAGACGGAGCCGACGGCGTCGTCTGATGGAACAAGTCATGGCTTCGGTCGTGAAGGTTGATCCGCAGCAAGATCCAGCCGGTTGATCGGCGATAGAGGTCGAAGGTGGCCACGAACGGGCCGTTATCGGTGAACACCAGGTAGGTTTGGCGCACCAGCGACTGGTGAAGGCCTCCTGGCGTCCCAGCTCCCATCCGGTGACCGGGCCGTAGTAGTCCGTCAGGGTGTTCAGATAGGTGATCAGCGCCTGCAACTGCGCGTTCTGGTATTCCATCATGGTTCCAGCGAACGCCTGGCCGATCGCAGCGGCCCCGTTGCCCGACCTCAGCCGGACGAGAAAGGCGTCGGGGATCGCGCTGGCGGCCGCGATGTCTTCGGCGGAAATTTCGGGCTCCTGCGCCGGCTGGGCCACAGCCGGCGACGACCCCAACAACAGCAGCGCCGCCGCCGCACCTGCCCACAGCTTCATGACCTATCCCCCTCGGACGAAGCCGACAGGCAAGCACTTCAGATGGCGATGAACAAGCCGTCCTCGCGCGGCTAGTGCGCGTATCCCTGCAACGGTCGCACATCCAGTTCACCGGCCTTGATGGCCGCGATGGCCTGGGCCGACGCGAGGGCGGCGGGGGTGGTGGTGTAGTAGGGGATCTTCATCATCAGGGCCGTGCGCCGGATGGAGAAGCTGTCCGACAGGGACTGCTTGCCCTCGGTGGTGTTGAAGACCAGCTGCACCTCGCCGTTCTTCATGGCGTCGACGATGTGGGGACGACCCTCCAGCACCTTCTTGACCAGCCCGACCTCAAGGCCCTGTTCGGTCAGGTAGGCGTGGGTGCCGCCGGTGGCCAGGATGGAGAAGCCCTGCTCGATCAGCTTCTTCACCGCGCCCAGGATGAACGGCTTGTCGTCATTGCGCACCGAGACGAAGGCGCAACCCGCGGTGGGCAGGATGGTCCCGCCGCCCAGCTGCGACTTGGCGAAGGCGCGGGCGAAGGCGCCCTGCATGTCCGCCTCGTCCTCGCGCTTCCAGTCCAGACCCATGACCTCGCCGGTGGAGCGCATTTCCGGCCCCAGCACCGTGTCGACGCCGGCGAACCGGGCGAAGGGGAACACCGCCTCCTTCACCGCGATGTGGTCGTAGGCTTTGTGCGTCAGCCCGAAGGAGGCCAGCGTCTCGCCCGCCATGACCTTGGCGGCGATGGCGGCGACAGGCTCGCCGATGGTCTTGGCCACGAAGGGCACGGTGCGGCTGGCGCGCGGATTGACCTCAAGCACGAAGATGCGGGGATTTTCGCTGTGCGGCTCCTCGATGGCGAACTGCACGTTCATCAGGCCGCGCACCTTCAGGGCTTTCGCCATCGCTTCCGTCTGGCGCATCAGCTCGGCCACCACCGCCTCGGACAGGGAATAGGGGGGCATGGAGCAGGCGCTGTCGCCCGAGTGGACGCCGGCTTCCTCGATGTGCTCCAGCACGCCCGCCACGAACACGTCGTCGGCGTCACAGATGGCGTCCACGTCCACCTCGGTGGCGCGGTTCAGATAGTGGTCGATCAGGACCGGATCGTCGCCCGAGACCTTCATGGCCTCGCCCACGTAGCGATCCAGCTGCTCGCGGTCGTGCACGATCATCATGCCGCGGCCACCCAGGACGTATGACGGACGAAGCACCACCGGATAGCCGACTTCCTCGGCCTTTTCGGCGGCTTCCTCGGCCGAGCGGGCCAGGCCATTGGGCGGCTGCTGCAGGCCGATGTCGTGCAGCATCTTCTGGAACCGCTCGCGGTCCTCGGCCAGGTCGATGGAGTCGACCGAGGTGCCGAGGATCGGCACGCCGTCCTCTTCCAGCGCATGGGCAAGCTTCAGGGGCGTCTGGCCGCCGAACTGGACCACCACGCCGATCAGGTCGCCCTTCGAGCGCTCCACGTCGATCAACTCCAGCACGTCCTCTGACGTCAGGGGCTCGAAATACAGCCGGTCGGAGGTGTCGTAGTCGGTGGAGACGGTCTCCGGGTTGCAGTTGACCATGATCGACTCCACCCCGATGTCGGCGAAGGCGAAGGCCGCGTGACAGCAGCAGTAGTCGAACTCGATGCCCTGACCGATGCGGTTCGGCCCGCCGCCCAGGATGATCGCCTTCTTGCGGTCCGACGGCTCGGCCTCGCAGTCGGGGACCTGGCCCAGGCGCCGGTCTCATAGGTCGAATACATATAGGCGGTGGCGCTGGCGAACTCGGCGGCGCAGGTGTCGATGCGCTTGAACACCGGACGCACCGACAGACCCCGGCGGGCGTCGCGCACGGCCTTCTCGGTGGTCCCGGTCAGCTTGGCAAGTCGGGCGTCGGAAAAGCCCATGCCCTTCAGGCGTCGGAACTCGACGGCGTCGGCGGGCAGGCCCTTGACCCGCACATGGCCCTCCTCGCGCACGATCTCGGCGATCTGGCGCAGGAACCACGGCTCATAGGAACAGGCGGCCTGCACCTCCTCGACGCTCAGCCCGTGGCGGAAGGCCTGGGCGATGACGCGGATGCGGTCCGGCGTCGGCAGGCCCAGGGCGCGCACCACCGCCCCCTTGATGGCGGCCTCATCCTCGGCGCCCCCGGCGACCGGCGCGACGCCGTCGATCTCGATCTCGTCGAAGCCGTTGAGCCCGGTCTCCAGCCCGCGCAGGGCCTTCTGCATGGACTCCTTGAAGGTTCGGCCAATGGCCATGACCTCGCCCACCGACTTCATGGAGGTGGACAGCATCGGCTCGGCGCCCGGGTACTTCTCGAAGGCGAAGCGCGGGATCTTGGTGACCACATAGTCGATGGACGGCTCGAAGCTGGCCGGGGTCACCCGGGTGATGTCGTTGGTCAGTTCGTCCAGGGTGTAGCCGACGGCCAGACGCGCGGCGACCTTGGCGATGGGGAAGCCGGTGGCCTTGGACGCCAGGGCCGACGAGCGCGACACGCGCGGGTTCATCTCGATGACGACCATGCGGCCGTCCTTCGGGTTGATCGCCCACTGGACGTTCGACCCGCCGGTCTCCACCCCGATCTCGCGCAGCACATTGATCGAGCCCGTGCGCATCCGCTGATATTCCTTGTCGGTCAGCGTCAGGGCAGGGGCCACGGTGATGGAGTCGCCGGTGTGGACGCCCATCGGGTCGATGTTCTCGATGGAGCAGACGATGATGCAGTTGTCCGCATGGTCGCGGACCACTTCCATCTCGTACTCTTTCCAGCCTAGCACCGATTCCTCGATCAGCACCTCGGTGGTCGGCGACAGGTCCAGCCCGCGCTCCACGATCTCGCGGAACTCCTCGACGTTGTAGGCGATGCCGCCGCCGGTGCCGGCCAGGGTGAAGCTGGGCCGGACAATGGCGGGCAGGCCCACGAAGGCCAGGGCGTCCTCGGCCTCGTCGATGTGGTGCACGGCCTTGGAGCGGGGGCTTTCCAGACCCAGCTTGTCCATGGCGTCGCGGAATTTCTGCCGGTCCTCGGCCTTGTCGATGACCTCGGCCCGGGCCCCGATCATCTCCACGCCCAGCCGCTTCAGGGCGCCCGAGGCGTCCAGGGCCAGGGCGGTGTTCAGCGCCGTCTGACCGCCCATGGTGGGCAGCAGGGCGTCGGGCCGCTCCTTCTCGATGATCTTCTCGACCATCTCGGGTGTGATCGGCTCGATATAGGTGGCGTCGGCCACCTCCGGGTCGGTCATGATGGTGGCCGGGTTGGAGTTGACCAGGATCACCCGGTACCCCTCAGCCTTCAGCGCCTTGCACGCTTGCACGCCCGAATAGTCGAACTCGCACGCCTGCCCGATGACGATGGGCCCGGCCCCGATGATCAGGATGGACTTGATGTCGGTGCGTTTGGGCATTCGGTTCACACTCGCGCGTGACGGTTCGCGCGCACAGGTGTGGCGACCGTCGTGATGGCTTTAAGGCTAAGTCGAGCGCTTTAGAGGCAGCCTCCACGCGACACAAGACTGAACTCATACTGTCGCATTCGGGGCACTGTTCGCCGTATCACGCCGTTATCTTGCCGCTTAGCTTGCCGCGCTGCGCGCCCGGGGGGTAGTGAACGCCTGTTTTAGGTCGCCAAGGGCGGCTAGTTCGGAGTGAATTAATGTCGTCAAGACTGCGTCTCAAGCAAACAACCAGCCTCGTCGGGGGCGTCATCGCCCTCGCTCTCGCCGCGCCGGCTTTCGCCCAGAACCAGCCGGCCCCCGCGCAGGATGAGGAAGAGATTGCTCAGGCGACCGAGGTCGACGCGATCATCATCACCGGCTCTCGTATTCCCCAGAACGAGTTCACGAGCACCTCGCCCGTTCAGGTCATCACCACCGATCGCGCTGAACGCCGCGGTCTGGCCGACACGGCGCAGCTGCTGCAAAGCTCGACGGTGGCCGCCGGTGCGCCGCAGGTCACGGCGGCGATCTCCAGCGCCTTCGTCACCGATGGCGGACCTGGCGCGGAGACCATCTCCCTGCGCGGTCTGGGCGCGAACCGGACCCTCGTTCTGCTGAACGGCCGCCGGGCCGGCCCGGCGGGCACCCGCGGCGGCGTCTCCGCCTTTGACCTGAACGTCATTCCGCAGTCCGCGCTGAGCCGCGTCGATATCCTGAAGGACGGCGCCTCGTCCATTTACGGCTCCGACGCCGTGGCCGGCGTGGTCAATCTGATCACCAACGACAACCCTGACGGCGGCGAGATGGGCGTGTTCGTCTCGGCTCCGTTCGAAGGCGGCGGCGAGCAGTACAACATCTCCGGCGCCTTCGGCCGAACCTTCGATCGTGGCTACTTCAACATCGCCGGCGACATCTTCAGCCGCGAGGCGCTTCGCGCCGGCGACCGGGATTACCTGAACTGCCGCAATCAGTACGTGTTTGAGCCGGGCACCCGTAACCGCGCCGACCGGATCGATCCGCGCACCGGCCAGCCCCAGTGCACCGATGTGGCCTGGGGCCAGGTTTATGTCTACGGCCCCGATTTCTCGGGCCGCGCCGGTCGCTTCCAGTTCGATTACGATGGTGATCTCGGCCAGTACATTCCGCCGATGCCCTCCAATCCGGCGGTGGCGGCCACCTATCCCGACGCGCCCCCAGGGTTCTTCCTGGTCAACTACGACCCTGCGTCGCGGGCCGTGACGAACAATCTCCACCCCTTCGCGCTGAACGAGACCATCATCCCCGAGGTTGATCGCTACACCGTGTTCGCCGACGGGGCCTACGACCTGGGCGGCGGCGTCGAGGCCTATGCCGAGGTGCTGCTCAACCGTCGCGAAAGCCGGACCGACAGCTACCGTCAGTTCTGGAACTACACCTACACGGCCGATTTCCTGGACTTCTACTACGGCCCTGGCGCGGGCGGTGATCCCCTGACCGGTTTCACCGGCCTGAACTACCTGAGCGCCACGCCGATCACGGACCACTTCAGCCAGGAGCAGGTCGTGGACTACGGCCGGATCGTCGCGGGTCTCCGCGGCGACATCACCGGCGGCTTCCTCGATGGCTGGCAGTGGGACGTTTTCGCCCAGTACAGCCGTTCGGACGGCGACTACACGTCCGACGTCATCCTGGACGACGCGGTGGCCTCCACCAACTTCAAGACCTCGTCCTGTGTCGGCACCAATCTGCCGGTGAGCGGTCGTCCCTGCATCGATGTCGATTTCACCGATCCGGATTTCCTCGCCGGCAACCTCACGGCGGAAGAGCGGGCGTTCCTGTTCGACACCGAGACGGGCAACACGCTCTATGAGCAAACCTATATCGAGGGTTTCATCGGCGGCGAAGTGATGGAGCTTCCGGCCGGTCCCCTGGGCCTGGCCCTGGGCTTCCACCTGCGCAAGGACGAAATCGACGACGTGCCGGGCGAAGTCACCCTGGCGGACAACAGCTGGGGTCTGTCCGGTGCGGGCATCACCCGCGGCACCGAGGAAACCCGCGAAGCGTTCGCCGAAATCGCGGTGCCCCTGGTCAGGGACCTGCCGTTCGCCCGTGACGTGAGCCTGTCGCTGTCGGGCCGCTACACCGACACCAAGACCTCCGGTGACGCCACGACCTACAAGATCGGTCTGAACTGGGAGTTCATCGACGGCTTCCGCCTTCGCGCCACGCACGGCACGTCGTTCCGCGCGCCGGCCCTGTTCGAACTCTACCTGGCGGATCAGACCAGCTTCGCCGGACAACGCAACATCGACCCCTGTCTGAACCTGGACACCCGTCTGGCCGACGGTTCGGTGTCTCAGGAAGTCTACGCCAACTGCACCAACCCGGCCGGACCGGGCGGCGGCGTCGCCGGAGACTTCACCGGCGGTGTCGTGACCGCAGAAGTGTTTACTGGAGGCGGTCTGGGCGTTCTCGAGGCCGAAACCTCGGAAGCCACCGTCATCGGCCTGGTCTTCACGCCGCCCAACAGCGGCCTGAGCCTGGCCATCGACTACTTCGAAATCGAAATCGAGAACGAAGTTACGAACCTGGGAGCGGGCGGCATCCTGCTGGCTTGCTACACGTCCGAAAACTTCCTCACGGATCCGATCTGCAACCAGTTTGATCGTGATCCGGTCAACAACGGCATCATCGAGGTTCGCGACTCGTTCATCAACATCGCGGATCAGGCGAACCGCGGCATGGACTTCACGGCCCAGTACCGCCACGACTGGGACTGGGGAACCCTGACCCTGGACACCCAGGCGACGCTGACCCTTGAGAACAACACGTCGCTGTTCGCGAATCTGACCGTCGAGCCCTTGGGCGAGATCGGCAATCCGGAGTGGGTTGGCAACGTCAACGCCACGTTCCAGACCGGCCCTTGGACCGCGTTCTGGGGCTTTGACTGGATCGGTGAGCAGTCCAATCGTCTGGACTTCTTCGATGCGAACGGGACGGTCAATCAGGTCATCGACGGTCGCGAGACCGAGCTCGAAACCGAAGTGGGCATGGTCGGCTTCCACAGTGTTTCGCTGCAGTATGAGTGGGATGACTGGCGCATCCTCGGCGGTATCGCGAACCTGTTCGATGAGCGGCCGCCGCAAGCCTCGTCGCTGGTGACCGGCACCTTGGGCAACTCGGTCTTCGAGTCGCAGTACACGGAGGCTTTCTACGGCCGCCGCGGCTTCGTTCGGATTTCCCGAGCCTTCTAGGCCAACTCAGGCTGATATATTGAAGGGGCGGCGGGCGCACATCACCTCGCCGCCCTTCACCTTGTCTGAGGACAAGGAACCCCAGACGGGAGAGCAGACCGCATGGCCCTGATCCGCGGGCTCCAGGATACGTTGAACGCCAAGGTCTCTGCATTCGAGCAGACGCCGTTGAAGGAGCCGTTGTTCCTCAACAGCGTACCCAAGGGCGGCACGCATCTGATTCGAAACATTCTGAGGATGTTCGTGCCGGTGGCGCAGCATCACGATCGGGATTTCGTGCAGATCCCGAACCTTCATCAGCATGTGGATGCGTTCAACCCGCACGACCCCAAGCTGAGCTGCGGGCATCTGCTTTTTTCCGACCAATCCGTCGCCATCACCAGGACGGCGCGGCACATCCTTCTGGTTCGCGATCCCTACGACTGGGTGCTGGCGCGGGCGCGCTTCTTCGTTTCCCAGGAGTTCGATCAGCCCAATATCCAGCATCTGAAGTCCGGCATCTTCTCCGCCGAAGCGCTGCTCAACATGATGATCTTCGGCATCCACCAGAAATCGCCGGCCCTGATCGACATCTTCACGCACAACGCCGCGGCATGGCTGGGCACGGGTGTGACGCTTGTGCGCTACGAGGACATCGTGGAGGCGCTGGGCGACCTCGAGTCGCGGCGTTCGGAAGAGTTCTTCCAGAACCTCCTCGACGCCTGTGGAGTCACCCGGCCTGACGACTGGCGGGAACGGGTCCGCATCGGGTCCGACCGAAAGCAGAGCCGGACGGCGCGCGAGAATCTCAGCATCCCCGACGGCGTGACGTTTCCCACCGAGTTGCCGGACATGCAGAAACGCCTCGTGGAGGTCCACGCCCCGGGGCTGCGGGCGCTGCTGGGCTACGCCTAGAGCGATTGACCGGGATCACCCGGTCCTCACCACCCCGCATGCCTGTCAGTTGGTCACGACCGCGCACTCCCAGCCGTCATAGTCCAGCTGGAAGGCTGCGGCCCAGGCCTGCATCATGGCGGAGACGGAAGCGAACGACGCCTCGTCAACCGGGATCGTGGTCTCGAGGATGGTGGTTTCGTCTTGACCGCGGGTCAGGAAGCCTGCCCGCCGGGCCACCTCGTTCAGGTCGTCATGGGCCCCGCCGCCGTGAAAATAGAACAGCGTGTGGCGCGGCGTCCGCCCGCTGTCGCCGTGTTCGGCCAGTGCGGCGCGCACCATGGCGTCGCGTTCTTCATGGCTGGGGGCGTCGGACAAGACGGCTCCTCCTCCGGTTCAAGCGCGCCGTCGCCCATGCCGGGCGAGGCGGACAGTCTTCTTGGTCACGCGGTCCGTTTAGAGAGCCTCCACAGGCGCGACAAGCATCTCAGCGCGCCATGCGTAGATCGATCCAGGGCGGCACTTCGGCGATGGCCTCCAGCGCGGCGAAGCGCGGCTCGTTGTCCGGGGCGTCAGCCAGCTCGTGGGCCCAGGTGACGGCGTAGGGGATGTGGGCGGCCCAGGCGCCGGCCTGCAGCGCAGGCAGGACGTCGGATTTCATGGAGTTGCCCACCATGCCGCCTGTTGCGCCCCCGTGCCGTGGCGGCGGAAGGCGCGGTCATAGGTCTCGGCGGTTTTTTCGGACACGATCTCCACGCCCGAGAACAGTTCGCCCAGCCCCGAGGCGGCCAGTTTACGCTCCTGGTCCATCAGGTCGCCCTTGGTGATCAGCACCAGCCGGTACTGCTCCGACAGACGGTTCAGGGTCTCGGCCACCCCCGGCAGGGTCTCGACCGGGTGGGACAACATCTCTCGTCCGGCGGCCAGGATCTCGCTGATGACCCGGGGCGGGGGCTCCCCATCGGTCAATTCCATGGCCGTCTCGATCATGGACAGGGTGAAGCCCTTCACCCCGTAGCCATAGAGGCGCAGGTTGCGCTGCTCGGTCGCGGCCAGACGATCTTCGATGCGGTCGCGGTCGTGGTGCTCTGACAGCAGGTCGGCGAACCGGTCGTGGGTTAGCCGGAAGATGGTCTCGTTGTGCCAGAGGGTGTCGTCGGCATCGAGGCCGATGGTGGTGATGGGCATGACCGCTCCCTATCATGGGGATGGAAGCGGCGGAAAGCGGTCGGGAGAGCGCCTCATGCGGGCTGTAATAATTGGAGCGTCGGGCGGCATCGGTGCGGCCATGGCTGCGCGACTGGCGGCGACGGGCGTTATGAGGCCGTGTTCGGCGTGTCGCGCTCGGGCCGGGCGCCGGACGGCGTCACCGGCTTGCAGGCGGACGTCACCGATCTGCCGTCGCTCGAAGCGGCTGCGGCGGCCGTGGGGGCGCCGGTGGACCTGTGCGTCGTGGCCAGCGGCGTCCTGCACGACGGCTTCCAGCCCGAGCGCAGTTGGCGGGCTCTGGACGCCGACCACCTGAGGCGGGACTTTGCGGTCAACGCCATGGGGCCGGCCTTGGCGGCGCGGGCCTTTCTGCCGCTGGCGCCGCGCGAGAGGCGGGCGGTGTTCGCGGCCCTGTCGGCGCGGGTCGGCAGCATCGGCGACAACCGGCTGGGCGGTTGGCACAGCTACCGAGCCTCCAAGGCGGCCCTGAACATGATCCTGAAGACCCTGGCGGTGGAGCTGGCGCGCACCCATCCGGGCCTGATCTGCGTCGGGCTGCATCCGGGCACCGTGGATACGGCGCTGAGCGAGCCCTTCCAGAAGGGCGTGACGCCGGACAAGCTGTTCACGCCGGATCATTCCGCGACGTGCGTGCTGGGCGTGGTCGACGGGCTGAAACAGGAGGATTCCGGCTTCGTGTTCGACTGGAAGGGCGAGCGCATTGCGGAATAACCGCGTTGCTAACCGCGAGTCTTCACCGCGTTTCTTAGCGTTACGTTCCGTTTTCCATGGCATGTTTTCCGGCTTCATGAACCCGCATCACGCGGGAGTTGATGTTGGGAGACATTGTGATGGCTTACCCGACGGGGCACTCGCTCCCGGCGGGATTGAGCGACACGCCAGTCAGAGCGGATGGGGACCGCCCGGTCGAAGCGCGCAGCTTCAGTCCCGTTGGGGCTAAGAGTTTGACCTTTCCTCTTGTCACCGAGGCCCGCAAAGAGCTGACGGTCACCCTGGCCGCGAGGCCGGTGTTCGATCTTGTTCGACGAAGCCACGTGGGCGCCCGCGTGGCCCGCACCGTGCGCCGCGCCGGTGGCGAAAGCGCCCTGGCGGGCACGCACCGGGTGCGGCTGGAGGTCGCCGACCTCAAACGCATCGATGTGGAGACACTGCGTCATGGGGTCAGCCTGCTGGACCTGCCCGGCGGCGCCACGGGCGTGGCCCCGGCCTTCTGGCGCACGGTGGCGTCGTCGGCGGGGCGGTTCTCACTGCTCTACACGGGGCTTCAGGCCGATGTTGAAGCGGGGCTGTTGCTGGTCGAGATCATGGGCGTGGACATGCGGGCGACCGCAGAGGACGTGCGCGCCGCCATCGACCATCTGGGCGCCCAGCGGCGCGGGGTGATCGTCCATGCCCCGCCCGAGCCGGGCATGATCGCCCGTCTGGCCCCCGTGCAGCCCCGCTGCGTCTCGCTGGACTTCGCCGGGGTGGAGACCGAAAGCGCCGTCGACTGGCGCGCGGCGGCCGAGCTGATCGCCCAGGCGCGCGGCGTGGCCCGCGACGTGCTGCTGGTCAATCTGCCGCCCGCGCGAGGGGAGGCCGCCGCCGCCGCGGGAGCCACCCACGCCGTGTTCTGCGACATGGGCCGCCTGACCGTCTGAAAACGACCGCCACGCTTGACCTGCGCAGCGTGACTCCATAGGAACGCGGCCGTTTGCCATCGGGGTCGGTTCGGCCCATGAAGGCCGCGTCCCCCAGCCTCCAGGAGCCCGCCATGACCACCCTGCTGCCCGGAGCCACCGGCGTGCTCGCCCTGGCCAACGGAACCGTGCTTCAGGGCATCGGCGTGGGCGCCACGGGATCGGCCCTGGGCGAGGTGGTCTTCAACACAGCCATGACGGGCTATCAGGAGATCCTGACCGACCCCAGCTACATGAAACAGGTGCTGGTCTTCACCTTCCCCCACGTGGGCAATGTGGGGACCAACAGCGAGGATGTGGAGCAGATCGGCGACGGCGGGGCGGGGACGGCGGCCGTGGGCGCGGTGTTCCGCGACCTGCCCACCGATCCGGCCAACTGGCGCAGCGACCACGGCTTCGACGCCTGGATGAAGCGCCGCGGCGTGGTGGGTCTGGCGGGTGTCGACACCCGCGCCCTGACCAGGGCCATCCGCGAGAACGGCTCTCCCCACGGCGTCATCGCCCATGATCCGGATGGCAAGTTCGATCTGGAGGCCCTGGTGGCCCAGGCCCGCGACTGGTCGGGTCTTGAAGGTCTGGACCTGGCGAAGGACGCCTCCTGCCTGCAGGCCTTCGACTGGACCGAGGGGACCTGGGAGTGGCCCGAGGGCTACGTCGCGGGCGACGGCCGCCGCAACGAGGTGGTGGTCGTGGACTATGGCGTGAAGCGCAACATCCTGCGCGCCCTGGCCGCCACCGGCGCGAAAATCACGGTGGTCCCGGCCACCACCACGGCCGAGGAGATTCTGGCCCGCAATCCCGACGGCGTCATGCTGTCCAACGGCCCCGGCGATCCGGCGGCGACGGGCGAGTACGCGGTGCCGGAAATCAGAAAGCTGGTCGAGAGCGGCAAGCCCGTCATGGGCATCTGTCTCGGCCACCAGATGCTGGCCCTCGCCCTGGGCGCGAAGACGGTGAAGATGGATCAGGGCCACCACGGCGCCAACCATCCGGTCAAGGACGTGACCACCGGCAAGGTGGAGATCGTCTCCATGAACCACGGCTTCACCGTGGACCGCGACAGCCTGCCCGAGGCGGTCACCGAGACCCACGTCAGCCTGTTCGACGGCACCAACTGCGGCATCGCCCTGAAGGACCGCCCGGTGTTCGGCGTGCAGCATCACCCTGAGGCCTCGCCCGGCCCCGCGGACAGCCTCTATCTGTTCGAGCGCTTCGCCGAGCACATGGACGCGGCGCGGGGTTAGGGCTCTTCCGCCACGGGCTCCGCCAGGGTCTCCCAGCCCGAGCCGTCCAGACCCAGCCGGCGCCCGGCCTCATAGCTGCGCAGCATGGACTCCTGACTGAAGTCCAGGGCCGCGTCCGGCGCGTCATCGGGCATGGAGACCACCTGCAGGCCCATGCCCAGGGTACGGGCCAGCTGAGCCGTCCTGGCCACATCGGCGCGGGTGATCGCCTTGCGCATAATGTCGAAACTGCGCACCGCCACCGACACGCCGCTGAGCCTCGCCGTGGCGAAGGTGGGTTCTGGGTGGCCGTTGACGATGATCCAGATGCGGCCGGGCAGCCCGCCGGTCAGGGTCTGCGCCGCATCCGGCGGGCGCAGCAGGAAGGGTTCGGGCGCCACCAGAACATTGGCCACCGTGCCTCCGTCCACATGCAGTTCGACCGCCTGATTTCCGTCGTTGCTCAGAATCAGCGGAACGGGAGGAAAGGCCACGGGAATGCTGGCCGAGGCGATCAGGATGTCCAGAAACAGCAGGCGAGACATCTCATCGGTCTGCTGGGCCAGGGCGCCCATGTCCCAGACGATCTGGGTCTGCGTGTCGAGGCTGGTGGTGGCCACATACAGGCGTCGGCCGCGCCGGTGCTGTTCGGCTACGGCGCGCAGCAGAGTTTCGTCCACATTGTTGACCACCAGCTGGGCCAGCGGCTCGGGGCGGAACACGCTGGGCCGGAACAGAACGCCGAGGCCGCGGGACCGCAGCAAGCCTTCGGATCCGCCGTCAGTGAAGGCCCGGGCCAGCCCGGCGTCGCCCGCTTCGCCGACAAAGGCGAAGGGCGCGATCAGGCGCCGGTGCTGACGCCGGTGACGATTTCGAATTCCGGTCGGTCACCGCGCTCGCCCCAGCCGTTCAGCACACCCGCCCCGAAGGCGCCGTTGGCCCCGCCGCCGGACAGGGCCAGCAGATCAACCGTTCCGTCGTCCGCTGATTGGGCCGCGACGCCCAGCTCGCGCACAAAGCGCAGCTGCGCCTCCTCGACGTCGAAATCGTAGCGGATGGCGGGGCTGGCGGCGCTCAACTGGGCCGCGGTGACATCCAGGCGCGGATAGGTCTGGCAGGCGGTCGCCAGCATCAGCAGGATGCAGCCCGCGACGATGCGGCCCAGACGCGCCATGATCCCTCTCCTTGCCCTGCCGGGAGATTGCGCCCCCGCGCGGGCTGGGACAACCTGCTTTGTCCGATAAGCCGTGGCGCCGTGCGTGGGAGCATGGCAGGAGAGGCGGACGTGACGTCCTGGCTTGTCCCCGGAAAGCTCCACATGTGGACAATCTCCCGGGGAGGCTGGCGCGTCGCCCCTTGCCGCCATGGACCCCTCTGCGGGCTGACTGATTCGTGCGCTTCGACGACCGTTTCATTGATGAGCTGAAAAGCCGCCTGCGTCCCTCGGACGTCATCGGGCGGACGGTGAAGCTCAAGCGTCAAGGACGCGAGTTCGCCGGCCTGTCGCCCTTCACCAAGGAGAAGTCGCCGTCCTTCTTCGTCAACGACGAGAAGGGCTTCTTCCACGACTTCAGCTCGGGCAAGCACGGCGACATCATCAGCTTCCTGCAGGAGACCGAGCGCCTCAGCTTCGTCGAGGCGGTCGAACGTCTGGCGGCCGAGGCGGGCATGGCGCTGCCCGCGCCCGACCCCCAGGCCGCCGAGCGCGAGCAGAAGCGCCAGGGCTTGGCCGACTGGATGGATCTGGCCCAGAAATGGTTCGCCGCCAATCTGCGCCGGTCCGTCGGCAAGGCCGCACGGGAGATGCTGGAGCGCCGCGGCCTGCCCGAGGACCAGTGGGACCGATTCGGCATCGGCTATGCGCCCAACGATCGCGAGGGCCTCAAGAACGCCCTGGTCCAGCGCGGGGCCAAGCCGTCCGAACTGGTGGAGACCGGGCTGCTGATCGCGCCGGAGGGCGGCGGCTCGCCTTACGACCGCTTCCGCGACCGCCTGATGTTCCCCATCCATGACGCGCGGGGGCGCATCGTCAGCTTCGGTGGCCGGGCCATGAACCCGGACGACCGCGCCAAATATCTGAACGGGCCCGAGACCACCCTCTTCCACAAGGGCGCGACCCTCTACGGCCTGCCCGAGGCCCGGCGCATCCTGGGGGCCGGGTCGAAGTCCGACGCCGCCATCGTGGTGGTGGAAGGCTACATGGACGTGATCGCCTGCCAGCGCGCCGGCATCCCCGCCGTCGCCCCCATGGGCACCGCCCTCACCGAGGAGCAGATGGCCCTGCTGTGGCGGGTCAGCGCCGAGCCCGTGCTGTGCTTCGACGGCGACCCGGCGGGCCAGCGCGCGGCGGGCCGGGCGGTTGAGCGCGCGCTGCCCCAGCTGAAATCCGGCCGTTCCTTCCGGTTCGCCCTGCTGACCGGCGGCCAGGATCCCGACGACATCCTACGCGACAAGGGCGCCCCGGCGCTCCGGAACGCCCTGTCCGAAACCCGCCCCTTCGCCGAGATGCTGTTCGAGCGCGAGCGGGACGCCGAGCCGCTGGACAGCCCCGAACGCAAGGCGGGCCTGAAGGGGCGTCTCCGTCAGGCCGCCCAGGCCATTCAGGACGCGGATCTGGCCGAACAGTACCGCCGCGAGCTGTTCGAACGGTTCGACGCCCTGTTTCCGCGCCGCCCGGCGTTCCAGCCGCGCCAGCCCGGCGCCCGCTGGACGCCCGGCAAGCCCGCCATCATCGGCGCCACAGACGAGGGCAGGGCGGCGGTCACAGCCCTGTCCCGCTCGATCGAACCCGTCGCCGCGGCCCTGGCCCACGCGGCCATCGACGACCCCGAGCGGCTTGACGATCATCTGGAGGCGGTGGGCCGGCACGGCTTCGGCGATCCGGCCCTGGGCGAGCTTGCGGATGAGGTTGTTCGCCTGCGGATGTCGGGTCTCGCCCTTGACAGCGCGGCCCTGCGCCGCCATCTGGCGCAATCGGGTCTGGATACGCTCATGCGTGAGGTCGAGAAGGCGGCGGCAAAGTCCGGTGCGCCATTCCTGGCAGCAAACGCGCCCCTCGCCGAAGCGCGGGCCCGATGGTCGCAGGCGTTCGACGCTCTGACCCGCATGGCGGCGTTGGAGGGAGCGCTTAGCTCAGCGAAGTCGGAGGCGCATCGCGGCTTCGACGCCTCGGCTTTCAGTCGTCTGAAAGCCGAGCGCGATGCATTGCGGCGAGCCATCAAGACTGGAACCTTATGGGATGAGGCGGCGGGTTCGTAACAAAACCGCGCCTTCGAACGTTGTTAAAGCCGCGACCTATCGCGGCTGGAGAGACTGAATGAGCGCGCAGACCGAGACTCAAGAAGCGGAAACGACCAATGACGGGCCGCTGCTCGATCTGACTGACGCCGGCGTCAAGAAATTCATTCGCCAGGCCAAGACCCGCGGCTTCGTCACGATGGAGGAGCTGAACAAGGTCCTGCCGTCCGAGGAGTTCACCCCCGACCAGATCGAAGACACCCTGGCCATGCTGTCAGAGATGGGCGTCAACGTGGTCGAGGCCGAGGAAGACGCCGAGGGTCAGACCACCGAGGTGGCCGAGCGCGCCGAAACCGCCGTGGCCGAGACGGGCGCCAAGCCCGCCTATGACCGCACCGACGACCCGGTGCGCATGTATCTGCGCGAGATGGGCTCGGTCGAGCTGCTGAGCCGCGAGGGCGAGATCGCCATCGCCAAGCGCATCGAGGCCGGCCGCGACGCCATGATCTCGGGTCTGTGCGAAAGCGCCCTGACGTTCGAGGCCATCATGGTCTGGCGCGATGAACTGGCCAACGGTCGCATCCTGCTGCGCGAGGTCATCGACCTGGACCAGACCTACGGCGGTCAGAATCCGCCCCAGGCTGAGGGCGAGGACGAGGACAGCGAGGAAGAGGGCGAGAAAGCCGAGCCGGAGGCCAAGGCGGAAAAGCCCGAGGGTGAGGACGACGACGAGGACGACGACGACTTCGATGACGGCGGCGGCCTGTCCATCTCGGCTATGGAGGCCGAGCTGCGCGACGGGGTCATGGAGATCCTGGACGCCGTGGCGTCGGACTTCGACGCCTTCCGCAAGCTTCAGGACAAGCTGGTCGAGGCGCGCCTGAAGGGCGAGGCCCTGTCGACCAAGGACCAGAAGAATTACGAGGCCCTGACCCGGGCCATCTCGGACCGCCTGAAGACGCTGAAGCTGAACAACAACCGCATCGAGGCGCTGGTCGAGCAGCTCTACGCCATCAACAAGCGCCTGATCGGCCTGGAAGGCCGCCTTCTGCGTCTGGCGGACAGCTACGGCATCTCGCGGCCGGAGTTCCTGAAGGCCTATTTCGGCGCCGAACTGGACCCGACCTGGAGCGAGCGCGTCAAGGAGATGGGCGTGCGCTGGACCAAGTTCAGCGACAACGAAGCTGAACAGATCGCCCAGATCCGCTCGGACGTGGCCGCCGTGGCCACCGAGGCCGGCCTGCCCATCGACGACTACCGCCGCATCGTCCAGACCGTCCAGAAGGGCGAGCGCGAGGCCCGTCAGGCCAAGAAGGAAATGGTCGAGGCCAACCTGCGCCTGGTCATCTCCATCGCCAAGAAATACACCAACCGCGGCCTGCAGTTCCTTGATCTCATTCAGGAAGGCAACATCGGCCTGATGAAGGCGGTCGACAAGTTCGAGTACCGTCGCGGCTACAAATTCTCCACCTACGCCACCTGGTGGATCCGTCAGGCGATCACCCGCTCCATCGCCGACCAGGCCCGCACCATCCGCATCCCGGTGCACATGATCGAGACGATCAACAAGATCGTCCGCACCCAGCGCCAGATGCTGCACGAGATCGGTCGCGAGGCCACGCCCGAAGAACTGGCCGAGCGTCTGGCCATGCCGCTGGAGAAGGTCCGCAAGGTCCTCAAGATCGCCAAGGAGCCCATCAGCCTCGAAACGCCTATCGGCGACGAGGAGGACTCGCACCTGGGCGACTTCATCGAGGACAAGAACGCGATCCTGCCCATCGACGCGGCCATCCAGTCTAACCTGCGCGAAACCACCACCCGCGTGCTGGCGTCCCTGACGCCGCGCGAGGAGCGGGTTCTGCGCATGCGCTTCGGCATCGGCATGAACACCGACCACACCCTCGAGGAAGTGGGCCAGCAGTTCAGTGTCACCCGCGAACGCATCCGTCAGATCGAGGCCAAGGCCCTGCGCAAGCTCAAGCACCCCAGCCGCAGCCGCAAGCTGCGCTCGTTCCTGGACAGCTGACACCCGGCTTCTGTCGGGGGCCCACATCCCCCGACAGGCCGTTTCTTCACAGAGAAGGGGGCTGTTACAGCCCCGCCGCCCAGTCCGTCGCCCGGATCAGGGAATCCACGATGCCCGGCTCGCTGGAGGCGTGGCCGGCGTCGCCCACCACATCCAGTTTCGCTTCGGGGAACGCCCGGTGCAGCGCCCAGGCGCCGGACATGGGCGTCACCACGTCGAAGCGGCCCTGGGCGATCCACGTCGGGATGTGCCGGATGCGCTCCACATTGTTCAGAATCCAGCCGTCCTGCGGGAAGAAGCCGCCGTTGGTGAAATAGTGGCACTCGATGCGGGCGAAGGCGACGGCGAACTCCGGCTCGGCGAACTTCTCCGGACGGGCGGCCGGGCCCTCGACGCTGACCGTGTCGCCTTCCCAACTGGACCAGGCCACTGCGGCCTCGTTGCGCACCGCCACATCATCGCTGACCAGACGCTTGTGATAGGCGGCCATCAGGTCGCCGCGCTCGGCCTCGGGGATGGGCTTGAGGAAGGCCTCCCACGCATCGGGGAAGATCATCGAGGCGCCGTCCTGATAGAACCAGTGCAACTCCTTCTTCGTCAGCAGGAAGATGCCGCGCAGGATCAGGCTCTCGACCCGTTCCGGGTGGGTGATGGCGTAAGCCAGCGACAGGGTGGAGCCCCACGAGCCGCCGAACACCGACCACTTGTCGACGCCGCAGCGTTCGCGCAGGCGCTCGATGTCCTCGATCAGGTCCCAGGTGGTGTTGTTCTCGAGGCTGGCGTTGGGCCGGGACTGGCCGCAGCCGCGCTGGTCGAACATGATGATGCGGTAGCGCGCCGGGTCGAAATAGCGCCGCATGGTCGGATTGACCGCACCGCCCGGACCGCCGTGCAGCACCAGCACCGGCTTGCCCTCGGGCGAGCCGGACTCCTCATAGTAGATCTCGTGGGCCGTGCCGGTGGCCATGAAGCCGGACGCAAAGGGCTCGATCTCGGGATACAGGGTGCGACGGTCGGGCTGATCCGCGAAAATCGTCATGCGCACAACACTCTCTGTGACTTCGTACGGCCAAGCTTGGCTTGTTCTTCATGGGTAACGGGCGCGGAGGGTGAAGCCAACCCATTCGCCTGCTGCGAGTCATTTTACCTGTGCGGGCCGGAAAACGTTGCAAAATCAGGTCAGCTCGCCGCGAATTATGGCGATGATCCGGGCCTGATCCGCCTCGGTCAGGGTGGTGCTGGACGGCAGGCACAACCCATGGGCGAAAAGCGATTCGGCCACGGCGCCGCCCACGCGGGGCGCGTCCTGGAAAACCGGCTGCAGGTGCATGGGCTTCCACACCGGTCGGCTCTCGATGCCCTCGGCGTGGAGCGCCAGACGCAGGGCGTCCGGTGTGACGCGCGCGTCTGGGCCAAGCAGCATGACGCTGAGCCAGCGGCTGTGCAGCCGTCCCGGCCCCTCGGGCGCGAAGCGCACGCCGGGCAGGTCAGACAAGGCCGCGCGATAGCTTTCGAAGACGGCCCGCCGCCGCGCCACCCGCGCCTCCAGCGTCTCCAGTTGCGCCAGGCCGATGGCCGCCGCGACGGCGCCGAGGCGGTAGTTGTAGCCCACCTCGTCGTGCTCATAGTGGACGGCGGGCCTGCGCGCGGCGGTGGACAGATAGCGCGCCCGCTCCATCAGGGCCGCGTCGTCGCTGACCAGCATGCCGCCGCCGCCGGTGGTGATGATCTTGTTGCCGTTGAAGGAATAGGCCGCCATGAGCGCCCCGGCGCCGGCGTGCCGGCCGTTGAGCGTCGCGCCCACCGCCTCGGCCGAGTCCAGGATCACCGGCACGCCCCGGTCCGCCGCGATGTCGAGGATTGGCCCGATGTCGCAGCACTGGCCGTACAGGTCCGCGGGGACCACCGCCCGCACGCTCAGGCCCCGCGCCCCCGCCACGTCGAACGCTTCGGGCAGGCAGGCCGGGTCCAGCCCCCAGGTCACCGGGTCCACGTCCGCGAAGACGGGCGTCGCGCCTTGATAGATAACCGGCGCCACCCCGCCCATGAAGGTCAGGGTCGGGCAGATCACCGCCTCGCCCGGTTTCAGATCCAGCAGACGCAGGGCCAGATGCAGGGCCGCCGTGCCGGACGACACCGCCAGCGCGTGGGCGCGGCCGGTCAGCGCCGCGAACGCCGTCTCGAACGCCGCCACCTGCGGCCCCATGGCCACGTCGCCCGCCGCAAGGGCTTCAGCGACCAGCGCCTGTTCGCGCGCGCCGACCTCGGGCGCCGACAGCGGGATCATCGGGTGGGCCGGGCGGGCACGCCCGCCACCGTCTGGCCGTCCGCCACATCCTTCATGACCACGGCCCCGGCGCCGACCACCGCCCACGCGCCGATGCGCACGCCGGGCAGGACCCGCGCGCCCAGACCGATCAGCACGCCCTGGCCCACATGGACGCCGCCGCCCAGAACCGAGCCGGGGGCCACATGGGCGAAATCCTCCACCACGCAGTCGTGCTCGACGATGGCCCCGGTGTTGACGATCACATGGGCGCCGATGGACGCCCCGGCCTGAACGATGGCGCCCAGCGCCACCAGACTGCCTGCCCCGATCCGCGCCGCCGGGTCCACCAGGGCCGAGGGGTGCACCGCCTGCATCCAGCCTCCCGGCGGCTTCGTCGCCGCCAGATCACGCCGCACGCCGTTGTCGCCGATGGCCAGATGGGCGGGGAGGGGGGTGTTCAGGCCCGCCTCGCAGTCCCCGGACACCACGGCCCCGTCCACGGTTTCGCCCTGTCGCTCGGGCCGCTCGTCATAAAGGGCCGTGACCCGGGCGCCGAGGCCCGCAGGGCGGCGATGACGACCCGTGCATGGCCGCCGCTGCCGATCACCGCGCAGGCGTCCCGCGCCATCAGCGGTCACTCCTCAGGGCCGCGAACAGCAGAGCCGCCCAGCCCGCGATCATCAGCGCCCCGCCCACCGGCGCCACCATGCCCATGGCGGGCAGGCTCATCAGGGCGATCATCGACAGCGCCAGCGCAAACACCAGCCCGCCCGACACCGCCAGCCATCCGGCGATCCGCGCCATCCGTCCGCCGTCGGCCCAAAGGGCGCAGGCCACCGCCAGCACGGCGTGCACCATCTGGTACTGCGCGCCGGTGGTCAGCAGCGTCTTCACCGCCGGTCCCGCCCCGTGCGCGGCGAAGGCGCCCAGCATCACGGCCATGGCCCCGTTGGCGGCGGCGAAGACGATCAGATGGCGGTTCGCGGTCATGACCGAACCGTGCCACGGATTCGCCGCGCCAGCCATGCCGCCGCCGCGCTCAGAGCGCCTTGGCCATCCGGTAATTGCGCAAGGTCTGGCCCCGCAGCGCCACGTCCTGGGCGGCCACGACATGGAAGCCGCGATGTTCGAACACCGGACGGGCTGTGATGCTGGCTTCGGTGAACAGTCGCGCCAGACCCTGTTCCCGCGCCATGGTCTCGATCCGGTCCAGCAGGGCGCCCGCCACGCCGCGGCCCTGATGATCCGCGTCCACGAACAGCATGTCGATGTGGCCGTCCGGCTCCAGATCGCTGAAACCGGCGATCACGCCCTCGATTTCCGCCACAAGGGTCGGCCGCCCCAGCAGACGCGCCGCCCATGCCGCCCGGTCCGGCGTCCCGGGCGCCCAGGCCGCGATCTGCGCGGGCGTGTAGTCCCGCCCGGCCACGCGACGCACCGCCCCGTTGAACAGGGCGATCAGCGTGTCCAGATCGTCTGGCGTGTAGGGGCGGATGGAAACGACGGTCATCCCGGCCCATTGCCACGCTTGACCCGCCTGCGCCAGTTGACCCTGGGTGATCTTGCGGCCGCCCGCCATCCGCGCTTGGCTGCGGTCCGGAGGATGCGACCATGACCGGCTTTTCGTTCGAGACCACGCCGAGAATCCTGTGCGAGGACGGCGCCGCTCTGAAGCTGGCGGAATTTCTGAACGGCATGGGCGTGACCCGCCCGTTCATCGTCACCGACGCGGGACTGGTCGGCGCGGGCGTGGTCCGGCCAATCCTGGACGCCCTGAACGCGGCGGGCGTCACGGCCGCTGTCTTCAGCGATGTGCTGGCCGATCCGCCCGAGGCCTCGGTCATGGCGGCCGTGGCGGCGGCGCGGGACGCCGGGGCGGACGGCGTGGTGGGTCTGGGCGGCGGCTCGTCGCTGGACACGGCCAAGCTGGTGGCCCTGCTGGCGGGGACCGATCAGGCCCTGCCGGACATCTACGGCATCGGCCTGGCCAGGGGCCCGCGCCTGCCGCTGGTGCAGGTTCCGACCACGGCGGGCACCGGATCGGAAGTCACCAACATCGCCATCGTCACCACCCCGGACGACCAGAAGAAGGGCGTGGTCTCGCCCTTGCTCTATCCCGACGCGGCCATTCTGGACGCCACCCTGACCACGGGCCTGCCGCCGCGCGTCACGGCCATGACGGGCGTCGACGCCATGGTCCACGCCATCGAGGCCTATACGTCGCGGCACAAGAAGAACCCGGTGTCCGACAGCCTGGCGGTCGCGGCGCTGAAGCTGCTGCACGCCAACATCCGCCGGGTCATCGCCGACGGTTCGGACCTGCCCGCGCGGCGGGCGATGCTGCAGGGTTCTCTGCTGGCGGGCATGGCCTTCGCCAACGCCCCGGTCGCCGCCGTCCACGCCCTGGCCTATCCCATCGGGGGCATCTTCCACGCGCCCCACGGCCTGTCCAACGCGTTGGTGCTGGGCCCGGTGCTGAGGTTCAACCTGCCTGCCGCAGGGCCGCTCTACGCCGAACTGGCCGCCGCCATCGGGCTGCAGCCGGACGCCGCCGCCTTTGTGGACGAAATCGCCGCCCTGACCGCCGAAATGCCCATGGAGCAGCGCCTTTCCGAGCTCGGGGTCGAGGTCCAGCATCTGGATCGTCTGGCCCACGACGCCATGCAGGTGCAGCGGCTGCTGATCAACAATCCGCGCGAGGTGACGCTCGCCGACGCCCGCGCCCTGTACGAGGAAGCCCTGTGAGCGAGCCCCTGCCCACCCGCGCCGACTTCCCGGTCGTCCGGTCCATCACCACGCGCTGGATGGACAACGATGTCTACGGCCACGTGAACAACGTGGTCTATTACAGCTTCTTCGACACGGCGGTGAATGCGCACCTGATCGAGCAAGGGGTTCTGGATCCCGCGACCAGCCCCGTCATCGGCCTGGTTGTGGAGACCGGCTGCCGCTACGCCGCGCCCATCACCTTTCCTGACCGGGTGGATGCCGGGGTCCGTGTGGCCCGCATCGGGACCAGCAGCGTGCGCTACGAGGTCGGCCTGTTTCGCAACGACGAGCCCGACGCCGCCGCCTTCGGCCACTTCACCCACGTCTATGTGAACCGCGAAACCCGCCGCCCGGTCCCGATCCCGGAGGCCGTGCGCAAGGTGCTGGAGGCGCTGGTCGTCGCCTGACAGCGCACGGGTCTTGCGCCCGCCCGGCGACCGGGCTATGTCCGCGCCTCCCGACGGTTCGAGCCTTCGAACCCGGTCCGGATGGATGCGTAGCTCAGCGGGAGAGCACCTCGTTCACACCGAGGGGGTCACAGGTTCAATCCCTGTCGCATCCACCATTTTCCCAGGCGGCGAGGGATGTCCGGTTTGATGAACCCGATCGCCCGGCTTCTGATCCGACAGCGCCGCCGCTCCGCCGCCCTCGCCATGGGGGCTCTTCGCGATCCCGTCGCCCTGTCGCGGCTGGAGCTGCACCGGCTGGCCGCCCGCGCCCTTGACCGTGATCCCGCCGCCGCCCGCGCCTTTCCGGTGGAGCGCATCCGGTCCCTGACCGCCACCGGACGGGCAGGGGAGGCGCTGGACTTCGCCCGCACCCTCGCGCCCCGGCCAGAACACGACCTGGCTTTGGCCCTCAGCGCTTTCGACCCGGCCCTGGCCCTGACCAAATACGCCGGTCCGGACGCCTCCCTGCGCGCGGCCCTGATGCTGGCGGCCGGGTGCGAGGACGACGCCCGCCGCGCCCTCGACACCGCGTCCGGCCCGCAGGCCGCCTTCCTGCGCGCCTCGCTGGACCGCCATGACCCGGCCCGGGCCGGGCCAGCGTGGCGCGACGGCTTCTCGGCGTGGAGCCTGTCGCCGCCCGAGCCCGTCGACCCGGCTCTCCCGGTCAGCGTCGTCAACGCCCGCGCCGACGGGTCTCTCGCCGTGGACGGCCCGCTGATCAGCGTCATCATGCCGTCGCGGAACGCCTCCCGCTGGGTCGCTGCGGCGGTGCGCTCGGTGCTGGACCAGAGCTGGCGCAATCTTGAGTTCCTGTTCGTCGACGACGCCTCCACCGACGACAACGCCGACCGCGCCCTGGCCGCCGCCGACGGCGACCCGCGCTTCACCCTGATCCGCCAGTCCGCGCGTGGCGGCGCCTACACCGCCCGCAACGCGGCCTTGGCCCGGGCCAAAGGCCACTGGGTGGCGGTTCAGGACTCCGACGAATGGGCCCACCCCGACCGGCTGGCCCGGCAGGTGGCCGAGATGCGCGCGCGCAGGCTGACCGCCCATTCCGGCCGCAGCCTGCGGGTGGACGCCGAGGGCGAGATCCACGCCCGGGGCGTCTGGCCCCTGACCCGCTGGGCGCCGTCCACCCTGATGTTCGAACGGGCCCCCGTGATGGAGCGGGCCGGCTATTTCCATCAGGTGCTCAGCGGCGCCGACAATGAATACTGGTGGCGGCTGGTGCAGCTGTTCGGCCCGCGCAGGGCCGCGATCTCGCGCACGCCCCTGATCCTGGGCGCCTGGCGCGCCGACTCCCTCACAGGGGCGAAGGACAGCGGCTTCGGCGCCGGCGGCTTCAATCTGGATCGGCTGATCTACTGGGAGCGGTGGTCCTTCTGGCACGCCCGCAACCTGCGCACGCCCGAGGTCCTGCGGCTCGAGGCGGGCGCCCAGCCGTTCCGGTCGCCGAAGAAGATCGTGCTCTAGTCCCTCTCCCGATGGGAGAGGGCTGCGCGCAGCGGGATGCGAAGCAGACCGCTTTTTCGCGCGCAGG
>NZ_BATC01000026.1 GCF_000466985.1 Brevundimonas abyssalis TAR-001 | reverse complement strand
GCGGGGCCTCGGCGCGCCGGACCACGCCGCCCTGACCGTCCAGCCCCGCTGAGCCTGCAGCCCCTCTCCCAGCGGCTGACAGCGCCGCTGGATTCGACGCGGAGCGAAAATCAGCTAAGGCTCGCGGCCCTCATCATGCGGAGCCGCCCATGACCGCCGTCCTACGTTCCCTCAGCGCCCGCGTCCTGATCGCCCTGCTCATCGGCCTCGGCATCGGCGCCGTCGTTCAGGGTTCGGACATGGTCATCAGCCCCGGCGTGGTGTCCGGGATCGAGGCGGTCGGCGGGCTGTGGCTGAACACCCTGCAGATGACCGTCATTCCGCTGGTCTTCTCGCTGGTGGTGGTCGGCATCGCGGCGGCCTCGGACGCGGCGGCCACGGGCCGGCTCGCGGCGCGGGCGGTGGCCCTGTTCGTCGGATTGGTGGCGGCGGCCGCAGCCCTGACCCTGCTGGTCATTCCGCTGGTGCTGGCCCTGTGGCCGGTGGCGCCCCAGGCGGCCCAGGCCCTGATCACCGGGGCCGGCGGCGCCTCGACGGAGGGGCTGGCGGCGGCGGCCGAGGGCGGCGGCTTCGCCCAGTGGCTGAAGTCCCTCGCGCCCGCCAATCCCGTGCGCGCCGCAGCCGAGAACGCGGTGCTGCCGCTGGTGTTGTTCGCCGCCTTCTTCGGCTTCGCCGCCACCCGCCTGCCGGCCGACCAGCGCGCCCTGATCGTCAATGTGTTCGAGGCCGTGGCCCAGATCATGATCATCATCGTGCGCTGGGTGCTGCTGGCTGCGCCCATCGGCGTCTTCGCCCTGGCCCTGGTGCTGGGCCTGCGCAGCGGCTTCGGCTCGGCTCCGGCCCTGATCCATTACATCGTTCTGGTGTCCGGCGCCTGCATCGTCACCGTGCTGGCCAGCTATCCCCTGGCCGTTTTGAGCGGCCGGGTCTCGCTCGCCCGCTTCGCCCGCGCCCTGGTGCCGGTTCAGGCGGTGGCCTTCTCGACCCAGTCGTCCCTGGGCACCCTGCCGGTGATGGTCGAGCGGGCCCAGGACTTCCTGGGCATCCCCGAGCGCGTGGCGGGTCTGGTCCTGCCGCTGGCGGTGGCCATCTTCCGCATCACCAGCCCGGTGGCCAATCTGTCCGTGGCCCTGTTCATCGCCCATGTGTTCGGGCTGGAGCCCAGCTTCGGCCAGATGGCGGCGGCGGGCCTGGTGGCCCTGGCGGTGAGCATCGGCACCGTCGGCCTGCCCGGTCAGGTCTCCTTCTTCACCTCCATGGCGCCCATCTGCCTGGCGCTGGGCGTGCCGTTGGAGCTGCTGCCCCTGCTGCTGGCTGTGGAGGTGATCCCCGACATCTTCCGCACCCTCGGCAACGTCAGCGCCGACATGGCCGTCACCGTGGTGCTGGACGACAGCGAGCCGGAAGAGGCGGCGACCGGGGCGGCCTGACCCGCCCCGGCCGGGATCAGAAGGCCATCCGCACCCCGAACACCAGGTTGCGGCCGCGCAGGGGCGCCGCGTCCTTGATGAACGACGTGTGGTTCAGGGCCAGCTCGTCCAGCAGGTTCGTCCCGCGCACATAGACCTGCACCCCGTCGCCGC
Organism: Brevundimonas abyssalis TAR-001; assembly: GCF_000466985.1. Classification (GTDB taxonomy): domain Bacteria; phylum Pseudomonadota; class Alphaproteobacteria; order Caulobacterales; family Caulobacteraceae; genus Brevundimonas; species Brevundimonas abyssalis. The sequence continues at coordinate 33,682 of NZ_BATC01000026.1, read as the reverse complement.
CCGCGCGCAGGTCATAGGCCAGGGTCGCGTTCAGCATGTCGTAGCCCGGCGTCTCGGTCTCGAAGTCGGCGACGCGGTCCTGCTCGAACACCCGATAGTATTCCAGATTGCCGCTGAGCTGGTTCCAGCCGCCGTCGAGGCGCGCGCCCAGGCGGGCGGCCGGGATGCGCGGCAGGTTGCCGGCCCCGTCCACCTCGGCCCGCACATAGTCGCCGAACACCGTGGCCGAGAAATTCGGGCTGAACCGGTGGCGCACCTCGCCGTCGATCCCGGTGAACTCGGCGTCGGCCTGGGTGTACTCGATCAGGCGGAAGTCTTCGACCTGGTCCAGGGTCCGGGCGTAGATGTAGTCGTCGAAATCGTGCCGGAAGGCGCTGATGCTGAAGGTGGTCGGGCCGGTGGTCTTGCGGAAGGTCAGCTCCAGGGTGTTGGCCGTCTCCACGTCCAGATCGGCGTTGCCCAGTTCATAGGTGCTGGTGGCCACGTGCACACCCCGGGCGTAGAGCTCCTGCACATTGGGGGCCCGCTGCGAGCGCGAGGCGGTCAGGGCCACCGACCAGCCCGGCATGGGCGCCCAGGCGGCCGAGCCCGACAGGGACAGCGGATCATGGTCGCGGTCCGGACGGCCCACGGCCTCGGTCTCCTGCCACTCCTGACGCACCGCGCCCTCGAAGCGCCAGTCGTTCCACTGGTACTGCTCCAGCACGAACAGGGCGTTGGTGCGGGTGATGCTCTCGGGCACGAAGCCTTCGTCGCCCACGGCCGCGAAATCGCTGCGGGCGGTCTGGAAGCCCACCACGCCGCGCAGGCCGGCGATGGGGGCGTGTTCGACCTCGACCCGGGCGTCGTGGCCCTCGTTGGTGAAGCGGGTGCCCACTTCGCCGCCCTCGATCTCTTCGTGCTCGTAGTCGGTCAGGCCGCCGCGGAAGCGGATGCGCTCGATCCCGGCGAAGGGATCGTTCAGCTCGCCGCGCACGTCGACGCGGCGGTTCTGCAGATCGACCCAGGGCGCGGCCTCGTCCTCGTGGTCGTGCTCTTCGTCATGATCGTGGTCGTCCTCGTCCTCGTCGTGGCCGCCGCAGTGCAGGGACGTCCCGTGCGGATGACAGTCCTCGAACTCGTGCGCGTGGCCCGGCAGACCGTAGCGGCTGTTCTGCTCGGTCACGGCCACACCCAGATAACCGCGCGACCCGATCCATGAGGCCCCCACGGTCAGGGTGCGAGTGTCGTTGAAGGTGCCGTCGACGCGGGTGACGGGGCCCTCGTCCTCATGATCGTCGTGGTCGTCGTCGTGATCATCATCGTGATCGTCGTCATGATCCTCGTCCTCGTGATCGTCATGATCCTCATGGGGACGCAGATAGGAGGGGATGTCGTAATCGTCGCTGGTGCGGTCCACCGCCTCCAGCCGGATGGCGAAGTTTCCGGCCCCGGCGGTCAGGCCCACCACCCCGGTGCGCTCGCCGTCAGCGGTGCCGCCGCGGAACTCGATGGCCCCGTCCACGCCGCCCGCCGGGATCTCGGTGGGAATCTTGCGGTCCAGCAGATTGACCGCCCCGCCGATGGCGCCGCCGCCGTACAGCAGGGCGCTGGGGCCGCGCAGGATCTCGATGCCGTCCAGCAGCAGGGGCTCGCCCGCCACCGCATGGTCCGGGGACACCGCCGAGGCGTCCATCAGCTCGGACCCGTCCGTCAGCACCTTGACCCGGGGCGAGGTCTGGCCGCGGATCACCGGGCGGCTGGCGCCCGCGCCGAAGGTGTCCGAGTTGACGCCGGGAATGCCCTGCAGCGTCTCGCCCAGGGTCGCCTGACGCCGGCGCACCAGTTCATCGCCCGTCAGGACCGCAATATTGCTGATGACCTCGTCGCCGCGCTGATCCAGCGGCAGGGCCCGGACCACGACGCCGTCCAGCTCCGTCACCGGGGGCGCGGCGGCGGCTTCGACCGCAAAGGCGGGCGTGGCGACGAGCACCGACAGGGCGGTGGCGGTCAGAAGGGCGGTCTTGCAGTGCATGCGGTGGTCCTCGAGGCTGGTGACCGCACTGCTATGTTATAGTGTATCACTTTGCAAGCCCGAAGCGGCACTCCCCGCTTGCCGGGCCGCCCGGATCAGCGTCCGCGCACGATCTCGATGACGATGCGGTCTCCCGTGGCCGAACGGGCGTTCCACCGGGTGCCCACGTCGCCTTCGACCAGAGGCGTGCAGAAGGGAATGGGTATCGGAATGGGGCGGCGCTGGGTGAAGCAGAGCTCGTCGTCCCGAATGCGCCAGACCCCGCTGGAGGCGCGGGTGCCATGGCCACGATAACGGCCGTCGCGGTCCAGCCACATGCGCGAGACCCGGCCGTCGCTGCCTGTGATCTGCAACGTGTGGCGGAAGGCCGGCTCCAGCCGCGTCAACCCGGAGTCATCAACGGCGCCGCCCGTCAGGGCCGCCCCAAGAACCAGTACAGCGCCCAGACCCGCCAAGACCGCTCTCCACACGCATGTCGATGAATGACGGCGCGGACTGAACCACAAGGCGGCCGGGGTGGGAACCATGATCGCCCGGGGGGATGCGAAAAACCCCCGGCGGTCAACCGCCGGGGGTCTTGAGGCCGGGTCGTCCGGATCAGTTCGGCTCGACCACGATCAGCGGCGCGGGCGTCTCCGCGGCGGGGGCGGTCACGGCTCCGCCTTCGCCTTCGGCGGCCACCACCGACTCGTAGGACTGCGGTCCGGCCGGGGCGGCGGCTTCGACAGGAGCCGCCGGTTCAGCCTGACGGGCCGGCGCAGACGTGGCCGGGGTCGGGCGCGCGGCCGGGGCGGGTGTCGGGGCCGGCGCAGATGCGGGCGGTGCGGTCGTCACCGCGTCGGCGGCCGGATTCTCGCGGGCCAGAGCCTCAGAAGCCAGGCCGGTTTCAAGCGCTTCGCCCTCCAGCGGAGCGCTCTCGGCGGAGGCGACGGGCGCGCTGATCAGGGCCGCGGGCTCGGCCGGTGCGGCGGCGTCCTCGCCGGGGTTCATCAGGGCCCAGGCGCCGATGGCGGCCACGGTCAGGGCGCCCACGGGGGCCAGGATCATCCAGGACCGCACCTTGCCCCGGCGCACGGGACCGCGCGCATAGACGGGGGTGGCGGCCTCGGCCTCGCGGGCCATCATCTCCGGCACGGTGGGCTGGGGCTCGGGGCGGATGGTGTCGGGGTAGATGAGAGACATCGGTGTTCTCCTGCACGGTTGAGCGGGATGAACCGGCCCTCGACCTCACGGTTCCGTGAGCGGCGGGAAAGCCCCGAAGAAACACCGTTGCGGCCGCAATCGCACCGGAAGCCGCCAAGAAACCGCCCGAATGGTCACGCTTTCGGGCCGAAAACGGGCGGTCGGGGCCTTGATGAGAAAGTCACGCCCGACCGCGATCTGGCGCCGGAATTCGCCCATCGGTTGACCGGGCGTTCAGCCTTGTTCATCACCATGGACAGGTCGGAACGGAATCACTGGAGGCGTTGGGAACGATGGGTTTGATGGCGAGTATCCGCCGCGATCTGCGCTTCATCGGCGGCTTGCGCCGCCTGCTCAAGCGCATCAAGCCGATCCAGCTCGACAGCCCCGACCTGGTCTGTGACGACTGGGAGGAGGTGGTCGACCGCTTCCCCGACAACGTCGCCATCACCGACGAACGGCGCGCCTTCACCTATCGTGAGCTGGACGCCCTGGCCAACCGCTACGCCCACTGGGCCCGGGGCCGCAATCTCAGGCGCGGCGACGCCGTGGCCCTGATGATGATGAATCGGGCCGACTACATCGCCGCCTGGATGGGACTCTCCAAGGTCGGCGTCGCCGCCGCCCTGATCAACACCAACCTGAGCGGCCAGCCCCTGGCCCACTGCCTGAACATCGTCGGCGCCTCCCAGGTCCTCGCCGACGAGGAGACCTGGCCCCAGGTCGAGACCGCCCGGCCGTATGCTGAAAAGACCATCATGCTGTGGGTGCTGGGGCTGAACGCCGAGGACGAGGCCAGCGAGCGCCGCGGTCTGGACGCGGGGGTGCGCGGAACCTCGGGCGTGCGGCCCGACCGGTCCCTGCGCGCGGGCCTGACCAACCGCGACACCGCGCTCTACATCTACACCTCCGGCACCACCGGCCTGCCCAAGGCCGCGCGCATCCCCCATTCGCGGGCCCGCACCTATATGCGCGCCTTCGCCGGCGCCACGGCCTCCACGGACAAGGACCGGCTGTACTGCGTGTTGCCGCTCTATCATTCCACCGGCGGCCTGGTGGGCGTCGGATCGGTGCTGCTGAACGGCGGTTCGGTGATCCTGCGCCGGAAGTTCTCGGCCACCGGCTTCTGGCCCGACGTGGTCGAAAGCGGCGCCACCACCTTCGTCTATATCGGCGAGCTGTGCCGCTATCTGGTCAACTGCCCGCCCAACGAGATGGAGCAGGCGCACACGCTCCGGCTCGCCTTCGGCAACGGCCTGCGCCCCGATGTGTGGCCCGAGTTCAAGGACCGCTTCGCCATCCCCCAGATCCTGGAGTTCTACGGCTCCACCGAAGGCAATGTCTCGCTGTTCAATTTCGACGGACGGCCCGGCGCCATCGGCCGGGTGCCGGGCTATCTGCGCAGCCAGCTCAACATCCGCCTGATTCAGTATGACGTGGAGGCGGATGAACCCGCCCGCGGGCCCAACGGCCGCTGCATCGAGTGCAAGCCCGGCGAGATCGGCGAGGCCATCGGCCAGATCAAGGCCGACATCCGCCATGACTTTTCGGGCTATGCCGACAAGGCCGCCTCGAAAAAGAAGATCCTGCACGACGTGTTCGCGACGGGCGACGCCTGGTTCCGCACCGGCGACCTGATGAAGCAGGACTCCGATGGCTATTTCTACTTCATCGACCGCATCGGCGACACCTACCGCTGGAAGGGCGAGAACGTCTCCACCTCCGAGGTCGAGCAGCGCCTGGCCGAGGCGCCGGGCGTCAAGGAAGTCATCGCCTATGGCGTCCAGGTGCCCGGCCACGATGGCCGCGCGGGCATGATCACCGTGGTTCCGGACGGCCGGTTCGGCGTCAAGAAATTCGCCGCCTTCGTCAACGAGGAGCTGCCGCCCTTCGCCCGGCCCGTGTTCGTGCGGGTGGCCCGCGAACTGGAGACCACCGGCACCTTCAAATACCGCAAGGTGGATCTGGTGAAGGACGGCTTCGACCCGGCCATGGACGACGACGTGCATGTGCGCGACGACAAGGGCGCCTACACCCGCCTCAAGCCCGAGACCTACGCCGTCATCATGAAGGGCGAGGCGCGTCTCTGACGTCGCCCGGATCGGGGCAGGGTGCGCCTTGTTCCCCCTGATTTCGGCGGCGCTCCTGTGTGTTTACAGGGGCATGGCGTTTTCATCCGGCCTTTTCATCCCCCTGCTTCCGGGCGCCGCATAATGGCCGGTCCGGGTCTGGCGGCGTGACGGCCGCCGCCCCGGCGGAATTCAGACAGTCTGAATTCACGGACGTTTTTCGCTCGGAGGGAAACCACAGACAAAACAACGGCCTGACGCGGTCGGGTCGCGCCGGTTTCAGACTATTCGGACAATTCAGACTGTCTTTTTTCCGGTCGCAGAGTCTGAAATCAGGCGGCGCGACGGCGGCGCTGGGGGGCCGGTCTGGCCTCGGCCTCGAACAGCTCGGCCAGCTTCTCGGTCATGGCCCCGCCCAGCTGCTCCACGTCGGTGATGGTCAGGGCCTTGCGGTACCAGCGGGTCACGTCGTGGCCGATGCCGATGGCCAGCAGCTCCACCGAGGAGCGCTCCTCGATCCAGCCGATCACCCCGCGCAGGTGCTTGTCCAGATACAGGGAGGCGTTGGCCGACTGGGTGGAGTCGTCCACCGGGCTGCCGTCGGAGATGACCATCAGGATGCGCCGCGCCTCGGGGCGCGCCAGCAGGCGGTCGTGGGCCCACAGCAGGGCCTCGCCGTCGATGTTCTCCTTCAGCAGGCCCTCGCGCATCATCAGGCCCAGGTTCTTCTTGGACCGGCGCCAGGGCGCGTCGGCGGCCTTGTAGATGATGTGGCGCAGGTCGTTCAGGCGGCCCGGCTCGGGCGGCTTGCCCGCGCTGATCCACGCCTCGCGCGACTGGCCGCCCTTCCAGGCGCGGGTGGTGAAGCCCAGCACCTCCACCTTGACGCCGCAACGCTCCAGCGTGCGCGCCAGGATGTCGGCGCACACCGCCGCCACCATGATCGGCCGCCCGCGCATGGAGCCCGAGTTGTCCAGAAGCAGGGTCACCACCGTGTCGCGGAAGGGGCTCTCGCTCTCCTGCTTGAAACTGAGCGGGGCGGTGGGGTCGGTGATCACCCGGGTCAGGCGGGCGGTGTCCAGCACGCCTTCCTCCAGGTCGAACATCCACGACCGGTTCTGCTGGGCCAGCAGGCGGCGCTGCAGCCGGTTGGCCAGCCGCGCCACGATGCTGGACAGCTGCACCAGCTGCTGGTCCAGCAGCGATCGCAGCCGCGCCAACTCATTGGGATCGCACAGCTCTTCGGCCCCGATGGTCTCGTCGAAGGCGGTGGTGAAGGCGCGGTAGCCGTCGGTGGGCCGGCCGTCGTCGGCGTTGGCCCGGCGTTGGGGCTGGTCGCCCTCGGACAGCTCGGGATCGCCGTCGCCGGGCTCGGCCTCGCCGTCCGGGCGTCCGCCCTCGGGCCGGTTCTCGCGCTCGTCCTCGGCCCCCGCGTCGTCGGCCGAGCCTCCATGGATTGGCCGCCCTCGCCGCCGGCTTCGTCCTCGTCCTGATCGTCGGCGGCGTCCGGCTCCTGCGGATCGGGCGCCTCCTCGCCGGGGTCGTCCGAGGCGTCCTCGCCGCGCCCGTCGCCCGGGTCCAGATCCAGCGCCCGCAGCACGTCCTTCAGGGCCGTCCCGAACGCCGCCTGATCATCGGCCAGCCCCGTCAAGGCGTCCAGCTGATCGCCCGCGCGCGCCTCAAGGTCCGCGCGCACCAGATCCACCATGGCCTTCAGCCCGTCCGGCGCGGGCTCGCCGGTCAGGCGCTCGCGCACCAGCAGGCCCACGGCCTCGGCCACGGGCACCCGCTGGGCCTCGGTCGCCGCGGCCGCCCCCATGCGGTGCAGGCGCGACACCAGGGCTGCGTTCATGTTCTCGCGTACGCCCTTCAGAGACATGGCGCCCACCGCCTCGATGCGGGTCTGCTCCACCGCGTCGAACACCTCGGCGGCCGAGGCGTCGGCCGGGCGCAGGCGGGCGTTCAGTCCCTCGTCATGGTTGGCCAGCCGCAGCGCCATGCGGTCCGCCTGGCCGCGCAGCGCCTGGGCTTCGGGCCCAGACGGATCGCGCGGCGGCGTGGGCAGGGTCAGCTGATGGCCGGCCAGCTTCGGGCCGTCCGAGCCGAAGGCCACCTCCAGATCCGGCTGCTCCGCCAGCGCGCGCGCGGCATGCGCCAGCGCGCGCTTGAAGATCTCGGTCGGACTGTCGGAAACGGCCATGCCCGACACATAGAGCAATGGGCGGACGGGGGAAGGGGCTTAGCCCTCCTGCTTCGCCTTGTGCGCGTCCATGCCCTGACGGATCAGCTCGGCCGCCTCGGACGCGTCGGCCCAGCGGTGAACCTTGACCGTCTTGCCCTTCTCCAGATCCTTGTAGCGGGTGAAGAAGTGCTCGATCTGCTCGATCAGGATGGCCGGCAGCTGGCGATAGCTGGCCACGTCCGAATAGAACGGGTTCAGCTTGTCCACCGGCACGGCCAGGATCTTCTCGTCCCCGCCCGCCTCGTCGGTCATCATCAGGGCGCCGATGGGCCGGGCGCGGATGACGCAGCCGGGCACCACGGGGGTCGGGTTGATCACCAGCACGTCGCAGGGATCGCCGTCGTCCGACAGGGTGTGGGGCACGAAGCCGTAGTTGCCGGGATAGTACATGGCGGTGTGCAGGAAGCGGTCGACGAACAGGGCGCCGGAGGCCTTGTCCATCTCATATTTCACCGGCAGGCCGCCCTGCGGGATCTCGATGACGACGTTGATATCCCAGGGCGGGTTGGGTCCGACGGGAACGGCGTCCAGCTTCATGGCGGTCTCTTTCGTGTGCTTCAGGCGAAACTCGGGGAGGGCGGCGTGATAGGCTCCGGCCGTCCGCGCCGCAAGCGTCACGATCATGCACTTGCGCAATAAGGACGTTGCATCGCAGCATAGGGCTCGCCGCGTGAAGAGGATCCGGCCATGACACCCTGGGACTGGGGCGCCCTCGCGCTCTTCTTCGTCTGCTGGCTGGGCTATGGCCTGCTGCTGCGCCTGCTGGCCGGCAAGGGTCATGTGCTGAATGACGACATGCTGTCGGTGCGCCAGGCCTGGATGAACCAGATGGCGGTGCGCGAGCTGCGCCTGGTGGACAGCCAGCTAATGGGCCACTCCATCAACTCCGCCTCCTTCTTCGCCTCGGCCAATCTGCTGCTGATCGCGGCGGTGGCGGGGGTGCTGTTCGGCGGCGAGACGGCGCTGAGGGGCGTGGCGGCCGTCGGCTCCGACATCGGCGGGGCGGAAGCGGCCTCGCTGGAGTTGCTCGAAGGCAAGCTGGGCCTGATCACCCTGTGCCTGGCGCGGGGCCTGCTGGATTTCATCTGGTCGATCCGCCAGATGAACTACACCCTCGCCCTGATCGGGGCGACGCCGGAGGGCGAGACCGCGATGGACCGCACCGCCTACGCCAAGGCGGCCGGATCGCTGTTGAATCCCGCCATGGTCGCCTTCAACAGCGGGGTGCGGGCCTACTACTTCGCCCTCGCCGCCACGGCGTGGCTGTTCGGTCCCCTGTGGCTTGCGCTGGGGGTCGCGGCCGCCTTCAGCCTGCTGCTGTGGCGCCAGAAGGGATCGCCCGCCGCCCGCGCGATCCGGAAGGCCAGCCTCATGCTTGAGGAAGATCGTTGATTTCGCACCCGCGAAATAGGTGACGCTTGATCACCATTTTCTGGAAGCGGTCTCTGTTACGGCATGTGATTGCAACTGCGAAATGGACCCTTGACGGATTGTGCATCGCAACGTAGCTTGATTTTCGACGCTTTCGAGCGTCTTGCCCTTCCTGGGCGTTTCCTCCCTATAGACTTTCAAACCGCGCCCCCGGGCGCGGTTTTTTTTGCCTGAAGCGTAGTGCCCAATCCTATTCCGCCGCCTGGGCGTGGGGTCGCAGCCTCGACCAGTCGTGGGCCGCCATCGCCGCCGTTACCCGACGGATGACCTTCTGCGCCATGGTGAAGTGCGGTCCGGGGGTGAGGACATCCTCATTCAGATACAGCCCCCGGTTCAGCTCCACCTGTACGGCGTGAAAGCCGTCGTCGGGTCGCCCCCATAACTGAGTGGACCAACCCCCCGCATAGGCCGGTTCAGCGCCACGCGCCACCCGGCCCGCTCGAACTGCGCGCGCAGCAGCCGCGTCACCTCGGCTGAACAGGACGAGCCGTGCCGGTCGCCCAGAACCACGTCCGGCCCCCGCACCCCGGCCGCGCGTCCCACTGCCCTTGAGGGCATGGAGTGCCAGTCCACCAGAACGGCGTATCCGAACCGGTCCCGCGCCCTGTGCATCAGGCGCTCCAGCGCCTCGTGATAGGGCCGGTGCGCCGCCGCCAGCCGGGCCAGGGCGTCATCATGGGTCAGGGCGTGGTCGCGGATCGTCTGGCCGTCGCCGGTCAGGCGTGGAATGACGCCGAACCCGGCCGCCACGCGGGGGGACGCCACACCGCCGCCCTCGACCACTTGTGGGTCCAGCTCATCGGGGTCGCGGTTCAGGTCCACATAGGCCCGACCCAGCTGCGCGGCGATCAGGGGCACGCCCAGGTCCGGATGCGGCTCCACCAGGCGGTTCACCAGGGCGTCTTCGGCGCTGCGCAGCGACAGGTCCGCAAGATCGGGACGCGCCCCCAGATCGTCCGGATACACATCGCCGGAATGGGGCGAGGCGAACACCAGCGGCGACACCACCGGCCGCGCCGCGTCCAGGGCGTCATGGGGGTCGAGGATGAACACGGGCGTCGCCATCGCCAAGCCATAGCCCATTTCACGAGCCTGTGGATGATCCGCCCGCCTTCATCGGCGGTTTACCGTCCCCGTTCTAGGTTTCGCTCAAGAACAACGGGGCGGCATCCATGGCGCGAATCCTTCTTGCGGAAGACGACGGCTCCCTGCGCGGGTTCCTGACCCGCGCCCTTGAGCGGGCGGGGCACGAGGTCACGGCGTGCGAGAACGGCGACGACGCCGTGGACGCGTTGGAGGACGGGCCCTGGGACCTGCTGCTCACCGACATCGTCATGCCCGGCGCCGACGGCATCGAGGTGGCGCGCATCGCCGCCAACCGCCAGCCGGGTCTGCGGATCATGTTCATCACCGGCTTCGCCGCTGTCGCCCTGACCGCCGCCCAGTCAACGCCCCAGGCCAAGGTGCTGTCCAAGCCCGTCCACCTGCGCGACCTGGTCGCCGAGGTGGAGCGCATGGTCGCGGCTTGACCTTGAACCATGTTGCGACGCGGTCGCTCGCGGCTTGAGGGCATGACGCTCCCCTGATCCTTCGCCGATGCGGGGGCTGCCTGTTCAGGTCCTGGAAGGCGATAACCCCCTTGCAGGGGCGAAGGCGACCGGGCTATAGACCACGCCTTCCCGTCCCCGGTCGCGTTCCGGGGCCGTCACGGCGGACGCGTAGCTCAGCGGGAGAGCACCTCGTTGACATCGAGGGGGTCACAGGTTCAATCCCTGTCGCGTCCACCATTCCTTTCAGTCAGTTAGGTCAAGAGTCTATCAGGCGTTGGCCTGATACTGGCCAGAAACCCTCTCGAGGTCACGGGCTGGCGCACTCAACAAAATCAGAGGTGGACTGCTTGCGACGGTTGAGAGTGCCTGCTCTTGGAATCTCAGGGATCCAGTCAGGTTCTGCCCCCATAGGAAACAGTGGCATAGCCATAGCCATGGACCGGTGCCGTCGGCAGGCAAGACTGGACAGGCCAAGCTGCTCCGTCGTCGCCGCGGTGCCTTCGACGGCGCACAGGGTGAGGCCGCACAGGGCCACCATGCGCCGGGTCGGATCTCGCGTGGAGCGGGCGAAGCTGCGCTCTAGCTGTGAAGTTTTGCCGCTCCTAGGCCACGTCCAGCAAAATCCGCCACGGTTACCCTGACAGCACCCTGCTCGCGTGCCGAAAGATCAGGTTGCGCTGGATCTCGCTTGTCCCGCCAAGGATCGTGTAGGCGCGTCCGAACAAGTACTGCAGCATCGCCACCGCCCCGCCTTCGACGCCGCGCATTTTCTCTGGCTGGTAAAGTTCAATGTATCCGGATTGGTCGCGAAGAGCGTCCTGGCCGAGCGCACGCACCCCGATCTCGGCTATTGCCTGCTGGAGCTCGGTGACCGTCAGTTTGAGGATCGACGGCCCGGCAGGTGAGGCAGCATCCCGCTCCGCAAGCGCAGCTTGCCGACGATTGTATGACTCGATGGCCGAGAGCCTGATTTCGGCTTCCGCCAAGGCCGTCTCAAGTCGCAGCCGTTCGAACCCATACGCCGGATCACCCGCCGGATGTGAGCGGTCAACGATGTTCCGAACCGCATCGATCTGGCCCCATACCGTCTGGAGCGATCCGACGCCCTTTCGCTCATGCTCCAGCAAGAACTTGGCGATCGACCAGCCCTTACCTTCTTCGCCGACCAGATTTTCGACTGGGACGCGGACGTCAGAGAAGAAAACCTCGTTCAGGTGATGCAACCCATCGATCGAGTGAATGGGCCGGACTTCGATGCCTGGTGTGGTCATGTCGATCAGCAGGAAACTGATGCCCTCCTGGGGACGCTGCGCGTCATCGGTGCGGACCAGCGCGAACATCCATTCTGCCCGGTGAGCATAGGTCGTCCAGATCTTCTGGCCATTGACGACATACTCGTCGCCATCACGAACTGCGCGCGTTCGAAGCGACGCGAGGTCAGAGCCTGAACCAGGCTCTGAATAACCCTGGCACCAAAGAATGTCGCCCTTCCGAAGCGGCTCCAAGTGCTTGGCCTTTTGCGCGTCAGTGCCGTATGAATAAATTACCGGCCCGATCATCTCGACGAAGACGCTTAGAGGCGGAGCTTCTGCGAGGGCCAGTTCTTCCTCGAAAACCTCCCTCCATCTCGCAGGCCAGCCGCAACCCCCGTATTCCACGGGCCATCCCGGTGTCGACCATCCCTGCTTGCCGAGAATTTTGTGCCACCGCTGCTGGACCGAATGATCGATGAGTTGAGTGGTGCGTGGCGCTTCCTTGATGTCCTTCGGCAGTGAAGCGGCCAGAAATGCTCGAACTTCACTGCGGAACGTATTCGCCGCCACTTCGTCGTCGCTCGGCAAAAACGCTGTTTCCGACATGGTGCCTCTTCGCATACAGAGCGCAATTTTTTGCGCAAAACAAATTCGCGGGAAGTCCTGAAAATAGGGACACCCTATTATGACCTCTCATCCAACGCTGTCCCCGGCCGTCGGGACATCCGTCTGATATTGCTTTGCGTCATATAGGATTACGACACCTGCCTGGAGGCTGACCGAATGGCTTTTGATTGTTCCAGCGAGCAGCGCCTTCTGAGGGATGCCCTGTCTTCATTCCTCGCCGATACCTACGATCCGGAGGCGCGCCGGAAGATCGTCGAGTCCAGCGGGGGGTGGTCGCCCGATATCTGGCGCCGAATGGCGACCGATCTCGGGATTCTTGGTTTGGGCTTCTCGCCGGACTGGGGCGGGGTCGGCGGTGATGGGCTAGACCAGATTCCGGTGATGGAGGCCATGGGCCAAGCGCTGGTTGTCGAGCCTTACCTTGAGACTGTCATCCTTTGCGGAAGCCTGCTGCGCTCATCGGATAGTTTGCTAGCGCGCCAGCTAGCCGTCGCCGTCACAGAAGGTCAGGCCAATCTGGCGCTCGGGCACCTGGAAGGGTGTGGGTTTCGACCTTACCACATCCAGGCTACCGCACAGAGGCTGGCGAGGGGCGGATGGCGGTTGACGGGGCGGAAGTCGGTTGTCATCGGAGCGAGCTGGGCGTCGCATTTGCTGGTCGTCGCGCGGATCGATGGCAATGATTTCGATCGTGACGGACTTGGCTTGTTTGTCATCGATATCGGCACCCCGGGGCTTGAGTTGGCCGCCTATCCGACCATCGACGGTCGCCGGGCCTGCGACATCACTTTCGCGCTCGATGTTACGGATGAGGCGTTCCTCGTCGAAGGCGCGGCAGACGCGCTTGACCTCGCCCTAGATGGCGCCACGGCAGGCCTCTGCGCCGAGGCCGTTGGTGTGATGCGCAGGATCCTCGGCGAAACGCACGCCTATCTCTCCGAGCGCCGTCAATTCGGCGTACCTCTTGCGACTTTCCAGGCTCTTCAACACCAAGTCGCCGACATGCTGGTGGCACTCGAACTGAGTTCGGGTCAAGCCTACGCCGCTGCAAACGGTTTAGACGCCACCGCGAGGGAGCGAGCATGCGCTATTTCAGCTGCAAAGGCGTTCGTCGGACAAGCCGCCCACCGCATGGGGCAGGCCGCCGTCCAGCTACATGGCGGCATGGGGATGACCGATGAACTGATCATCGGCCATCTGTTCAAGCGCGCCATCGTCATCGAGGCGCAGTTCGGTTCGTCTGACTACCATCTCAACCGGTATCGGATGCTCAAAGCCGATGCGCGCGGCAGGTTGCATTGACAGAGAGCGTCGTAACGACCGTCGATGGGGGCGTGGCGACGGTCACGCTGAACCGGCCCGAAGCGCGCAACGCCATATCGGGGGGCGTGCGCGACGGGTTGGCTGACGCTTTCTACGCGCTCGGAGGCAACAGCTCAGTCCGCGCCATCGTTCTAACAGGCGCAGGAGATCGGGCATTTTGCGCCGGTGTCGACAGGGAAGACGTCCCGGCGATGATTGCTAGTCTAGCGGACCTGAACGCAGCCCCTCAAATCGACCCCGCAACCATCGTCGCGCGCTCGCCGGTCCCGGTCATCGCTGCGGTTAACGGCGTGGCCGTCACCGGTGGGCTCGAGCTCATGCTCGCTTGTGACTTCTCCATTTGCGCAGACCATGCACGGTTTGCAGATACCCACGCACGCCTTGGGATCGCGGCCATGTGGGGCATGTCGGTGCGGTTACCCCGCCGCATCGGCGTCGAAAGAGCCAAGCAGATGTGCCTGACGGGCCAGTGGGTCGATGCATCTCAGGCAGCCGCGTGGGGTCTTGTGAACGCAGTAGTCCCTGGGGCGAACCTTGCGGAATCCGCACATGAGATCGCTGCCGCCATCAGCCGATGCGACCCGGATGCTGTCGCTTTCGTAAGACGCCAGCTTGAGGACGGCGTAATGGGCGCATTCTCGGACGCGCTTGTGCGGGAGACCTCAGCAGCATCAGAATTCAATAAAACTCGACCGTCGCGTCGAGATGGAGGACCAGGATGAATCCTACCGATCACGCGAAAGCCGCGAGCGACTGTCGGACTCTGACTCAACTTCTCGATGTCCATTCAGCCCACCTCGCCGAACACACCGCTGTCGTGTTTCAGGACAAGACAACGAGCTATCGTGCGCTGGCCGAGATCGGCGCGAACGTAGGCGCTGCTCTCATCGCAACCGGGCTTTCCGCCAACGATCACGTCGGCCTGCTTGCCAAGAACACCGACGCCTACTTCGAATTGCTGGCGGGGTGCAGTCAGGCCCGTTGCGTTCTCACCCCCGTCAACTGGCGCCTGGCTCCCGATGAAGTGTGCTTCATCCTGAAGGACGCTGAGGTCAAGGTGCTCTTCACATCCGCCGAATATCTCGAAATCGCGATCGGGCTTGCGGCGGAGATCGGGATCAAGCGCGTAATCCTCCTGGATGGTGAGCCGCCGGAAGGGGTCGAGGCCTACCTTTCGTGGCGAGAGACCGGAACGGACGTCTCGCTCGCCACCCCCAATGCCGATGATGTCCTTCTTCAAATCTATTCCTCCGGTACGACCGGATCGCCCAAAGGCGTGGAATTGACGCATGCCAACTTTCTCGCGGCCGCCGACCAGATCCGATACGGCATGGTCGGGCGCTGGGAGCCTGAGGACAGACTTTTGATCGCCCTCCCGCTATTCCACGCGGGCGCGCTTCTCACGGCAAGTTACGCTCTTCTCGCAGGCGCTAAGTGTGTAGTTCTCCGGGATGCCAGCATAGATGTCCTGCTGGAGACGGCCGAACGCCACCAAGTCACGAAGGTCGGCTTCGTGCCGGCGTTGATCCAGTTGCTGATCGATCACCCCGAGTTCCGTGCCGACCGCTTCTCCCACCTCGACACGGTGATCTATGGTGGCTCCGCCATCACGCCAACGTTGCTCCAGCGTGCGTTAGCGGTGCTTCCCGGGGAGTTTGTTCAACTGTTCGGATCTTCAGAAACCATGACGGCGGGCACTGTGCTGACGGGTGCCGATCATCTGATCGCCGAGCGTGTGGTTACCTGCGGCCGCGCCATGCAAGGCATCGATATTCGGATCATTCGGGCGGATGGCAGCGATGCCGATACCGATGAACCCGGAGAAATTCTGGTGCGGTCGGCGACCGTCATGAAGGGTTATTGGCGGCGCCCGGAACAGACGCGCGAGGTGATTGTCGACGGCTGGTATCACACCGGCGATGTCGGCTCTCTGGACGCCCACGGCTATCTGACGATCCGTGATCGCGTGCGCGACTTGGTCATCTCGGGCGGCGAGAACATCTATCCTGTCGAAATCGAGAACGTCCTCATTCAGCACCCGGAGGTTGCCGATTGCGCCGTGATAGGTGTGCCGGACACCCGGTGGGGCGAGGCGGTGAAAGCCATCGTCGTTCCGGCCCCGGGAGTCGAGCCCGGCGGCGACCGGCTGATCGCCTATCTCCAGGAACGTATCGCCCGGTACAAATGCCCCCGCTCAGTCGCTTTCATCGAGGCGCTCCCCCGGAATGCGACCGGGAAGGTGCTCAAGCGGGTCTTGCGTGAGACCTATTCCGAATGACGGAAGCCGAGTTGAAGGATCGTCTTCTGGCCGCGATGCGAAAGCGCGACTTGCCAGTCAATGATATCGGCAGCATGCGCCGTCTTACCGGAGGCGCCATGCAGGAAACCTGGCGGATCAATACCTCTTCGCCGTCGCCCTATGGTAACGTCATCCTTCGACGCGCATCAGACCGCGACGAGCCTCGTCCTGGCACAGTCAGCCTGCGGGTCCAGGCAGAGCTGACCGAGGCGTCTCGCATCCGTGGTGTGCCCGGCCCGGTCGTACTCGCCATCCTTGAGGACGCTGACGGCTTAGGCAAAGGCTTCGTAATGTCCTGCGTCGAAGGTGAGACGATCCCGCAACGGATACTCAAGCTGCCGATCCTTGCGAAGGCTCGCGAGACACTCGCAGACGAGTGCGGACGAATTCTAGCGGCGCTGCATGCAACGCCAAACCAAGTTCTGCCTGAGCTTCCGCATGTCACCGCAGCCGAACGCCTTCAAACACTGTATGCGCAGTATCGCCGCCAAGGGCGCAATCGGCCGGTGTTCGAGCTGGCATTTTCCTGGCTCCGGCGGCGACTACCCCCATCGGATATCGCTCCGACCCTCGTTCACGGTGACTTCCGGAACGGAAACCTGATTATCGACGAGAGCGGGGTTGCCGCGGTTCTCGATTGGGAGCGTGCTTTCATCGGCGATCCAATGTTCGACATCGGATGGCTGTGCATGGGCTCATGGCGGTTCGGCGCCATCGACAATCCAGTCGGCGGCTTCGGCTCCATTGAAGCCTTGGCCTCAGCCTATCAGGCCAAGGGCGGCCGTTTTGACCTGGACCGTGTGCGCTTCTGGGAAGCCTACGGCTCGCTGGACTGGGGCGTCACCACTGTCGACCTGGCGATCGAGGCTGAGGAGACCGGTGCCATTGAGACCGCTGCAATCGGGCGCCGTACGACCGAGACAGAGATCGATCTTCTTCGACTGATGAGGGATCATGGATAGCCCACTCGCCGAAACAGCTAGACTGGTCAGTCTCGTGTCCCGATACCTGAGGGATGACCTGCGCCCCGAGATCGAAGGACGACATGCGTTCTTGAGCTTGGTGGCGGCGAACCTGCTCGACGGGCTTGTCAGAGATCTGGAAACCGGCGGCGAGGCGGCTCAAGCCCGCAAGATCGGGCTAGTTCACCTGCTCGGGCGTGAAGGTTCGGAGGCCGAGCTGACGGAAGAACTTTGCAGCCGGATCGCAGAAGGCGCATTCGACGAGACTACGCCAGGCCTGCTGAACCACTTGTTGAAGACCACGATGGGTAGGCTGGAGATCGATCAGCCCAACTACGCTGCCTATCGGCGCGAGCGAGCGTTTGAGACTGACAGCTGAGACTGACCGCAGCATTGCAGGAGCGGGCTAGCCTAAACCGTTCGAGGGGGTCCTTTTTAGGCGCCCCCAAGGGGGGACATACGGAAGGCGCACGTCATTCCAATCTCAAGATGACGCCCACTAAAAGAGGCGGATCGGGAGGATTAAAATGGCCAAGCACGGATTTGCAGCTATGCTTTGTAGCTCCACAGCCCTTTTGGCTGTGACAACGGCATGGGCTCAGGAGCCGACCTCGGCTCAAACAAGCCAGTCCGGGGAGCAGGCAACCACTGTCGACGAGATTGTGGTCACCGCGCAGCGCCGATCCCAGGGCGTGCTATCGGTTCCAATGTCGATCACGGCGGTGAGCGGCGAAGACTTGAGTACATTGGGGATCACGGACGTGGCGGACCTTGTCCGCGTCACGCCTGGCCTGAGTGCGGTAGAAAGCGGCGCGTCGGTGCCGGTCTATTCGCTTCGCGGCGTCGGCTTTTTCGATACGTCGATCGCTGCCAGACCGACGGTCAGCATCTACCAGGATGAAGTGCCGCTGCCGTTTTCGATCATGACGTCGGGCGCCTCGTTCGACCTCCAACGCGTTGAGGTTCTGAAGGGCCCACAGGGTACACTCTTCGGGCAAAACTCGACCGGTGGCGCCATCAATTACATTGCAAATCGACCCAGCGACATCTTCGAAGCCGGCGTGACTCTGGATTATTCGAGCTATGATCGTGTTCAGGCAGAGGGCTATGTCTCCGGCCCGGTGAGCGACACGCTCGGCATGCGCCTGGCGCTTCGTACGGATCAGGGCGGCGATTGGCAGCGCAGCTACACTCGTGATGACGCCCACGGAGCTCGCCGCTACCTTCAGGGTCGGTTCATCGCGGATTGGCACCCGTCTGACAGAGTCGGCCTCAGTTTCACACTGAGCGGCTTCCAGGATCAGTCTGATACCCAGGCCGCCCAGCTCACTAACGTGATATTGCAGCGTCCGGTCTCCGGGCCGCAGGTGCCGCTGATCATTGCCTACCCGACGTCGCCCATGGATGCCCGCTCGGCAGACTGGAACGATGCCGGCTTCCCGCTGGAGCGAGACAACACCTTCTACCAGGCCGCCATCCGCGGTGAGTATTGGATCAACGACAACCTGCGCATCGTCTCGTTGACCTCCTACGCCGACATGGATGTACACCAGCGTGTCGATCTTGATGCGACGAGCATTGCAGCCGCGTTCACCGAGAACCGCGGCGCGGCGACGTCCGTGGCTCAGGAGCTTCGTCTGATCGGGGAGTACGACCGGCTGAACTGGGTGGTCGGCGCCAGCTATGCCGATGACAAGGTGTCGCAGATCGATGACTACTCGATCCCGTACACGACCGGCAC
The DNA here is from genome assembly GCF_000466985.1 of Brevundimonas abyssalis TAR-001. Classification (GTDB taxonomy): domain Bacteria; phylum Pseudomonadota; class Alphaproteobacteria; order Caulobacterales; family Caulobacteraceae; genus Brevundimonas; species Brevundimonas abyssalis. The sequence continues at coordinate 14,989 of NZ_BATC01000026.1, read as the reverse complement.
GTTTTCCATTCCCACCGGGCGGTTCAGCCGCTTCTCGCTGGATTCCGACCAGGCGTTTGAGACGACGGCGCTGTTCGGCAACGTCGAATACGAGTTAACTGAAACGCTGACCGCATCACTGGGCGCACGCTACACCCAAGCCGACCTCTCTTATGTGGCGTGCAGTCGCGTTGGAAACCAGGAGACCGCCAATACGCTGACCGCCTTCTTCAACATTCTGAGGGGACCGACTCGTCCATTGCCGAGCGCCCTGCAGATTGGTGATTGCCTGACGGTCGACGCCACGACCACGCCGGGACAGGTGACGGGCGAACTGAACGAAGACAGCGTCTCATGGCGCGTTAACCTGTCGTGGTCGCCGGCGCCGCGCACGCTGTTTTACGCCAACGCCAGCCAGGGCTACAAAGCGGGCAGTGGACCGGTTCTGCCCGCTCTGGCGTCGAACCAGTTGAGTCCGGTGGTTCAAGAATCCGTGCTGGCATACGAGCTCGGCTTCCGGGTGCCGTTCTACAACAACATGTTCGATGCCAGCGGTGCGGTCTTCTATTACGACTACGCCGACAAGCAGCTGAAGAGCCGGACCTTGGTTGAGCCGGCGGTGCTGGGGGCGCTGGAGGCGATCGTCAACGTCCCGGAATCTCGCATTCAGGGGGCGGAACTACAGATCAATGCGCGTCCGATGGATGGTCTTACGTTCTCGATCACCGGGACCTACATCGACTCCGAGGTCACCTCGGATTTCATCGGCTACACCGTTCTGGGCGTGCAGGACGACTTTCAGGGGGAAGCGTTTCCCTACACGCCGGAGCTGCAAGTGGTCGCCAACGCCCGCTACGACTGGCGGGTGGGTGGCATGGACGCCTTCATTTCGACCAACGTCAACTACCGCAGCGAAACGGTTGCCGGCTTTGGTCAGAATCCGGTTCTGGAAATCGATTCCTATGCGACTGTTGACCTTCAGGGCGGGGTTACGACCGCGAACGGGGACTGGCAGGTGGTGGCATACGTTCACAACCTGACGGACGAGTACTACTGGACCAACGTTGCACGCCTGAATGACACGGTTCGTCGATACTCCGGCATGAGCCGGACGATGGGCGTGCGATTGACGCGGACTTTCTGAGCGGTTCCTCCCCGCTAGGCCCACTGGCCCCGCCGTCACCTTGGCGGCGGGGCCTCTTTTTTACTGATGTGGACAGGCCAGATCCGAATGTCGCTTTTGAAAACCAGCTATGCCACGGCGACTGAAATGTTCGCCAGCGCGGTGAAGCGCAATCCTGACGGCGCCTTCATCCACTTCTTCGATACAGACCTGAGCTATCGTGAAGCGGACCGACTGAGCGACGCCCTGGCGGCCGGACTTTCGTGCCACGGTTTCGGGCACGGAGACCGCATCTGCGTTCAGGCACAGAGCCTGCCCCAGACCATCCTCGCCATGTTGGCAGCTTGGAAACTGGGCGGCGTCTTCGTGCCCCTGAACCCCATGTATCGCCCGCGCGAAATCGCGCTGCTCCTGGCCGACGCTCAGCCCAAGGTGCTGGTCGCCGAGCCGCACCTCCTCTCGGAAGTCTACGACAACATCCCGGAGGGCGGAGAGCGTCCCGGCCTGGTTCTGGGTGCGGATATTAATATCTATGGCGCACTCGATCCTCGAGTCGGCGGCCCGCTTCCTCCCGCAAGCGGCGCCTACGAGGACATCTCGGCATTTATTGAACGCCACGCTGATACGCCGTGGTCGCAGCCCGAAATTGGGCCGGATGACCTGGCTTCCCTGATCTACACGTCTGGCACGACCGGTCTGCCCAAGGGAGCCATCATCACCCAACGGGCCCTGTCCCTCGGCGGCGAGCTGGCCCGCGTGGCTCAGATCCTGCCGGAACAGGGGACGGTCCTGACGCTGGCGCCACTGTTCCACGTTTCCGGCGTCGTCATGAGTGTCGCGGTCGCCATCCACGCCGCCGCAGGCGTGATCCTAGGCTATCGCTTTCATCCGGAGGTGATTGTGGAGGCCATCGCAAAGCACGCGCCCGAAGTCAGCGCAGGGTCGATCACGGCCTTCATCGCAATCATGAACGCGCCGAATGCCACGCCGGATATCATATCCGCACTAAAGACGCCCATGAGTGGCGGCGCCCCTGTGCCAGCGGCCGTGGCCGCAGAATACGAGCGTCGCTTTGGCGTGTCACTGCGGACCGGGTATGGCCTCACCGAGACCAGCGGCGCGGTGTTCATGGAGCCGCATTCGGAAGACAGTCGTACCGATCCGGAAACAGGATCCTTGTCGGTCGGCAAGGTGCTGCCGACATTCGAAGCGGACATCGTTGACGACGACGGAAAAGTGCTGCCGCCGCGCTCCGTCGGGGAGGTCGTGCTGCGCGGCCCCTGCGTATCGCCAGGCTACTGGCGAAACCGAATCGAGACCGAGGGTTCGATGCGCCCGGCGGGTTTTTACACCGGTGACGTCGGCTTTTTCGATGAGGACGGCTGGCTGTATCTCATCGACCGCAAGAAAGACGTCATCATCGCCAGCGGCTACAAGGTCTGGCCTCGCGAGGTCGAGGACGTGATCTACAGCCATCCGTCAGTCCGAGAAGTCGCCGTCGTCGGCGCCAATGACTCCTACCGGGGTGAGACCGTGAAGGCGGTTGTCAGTTTGAAACCGGGCGCCCGGGCCTCGGCCGAAGACATCCAAACCCTGTGCCGCGACAAACTCGCGGCCTATAAAGTGCCCAGGATCGTCGCCTTCATGGACGAGTTGCCCAAGAATGCGGGCGGCAAGATTCTGCGGCGAGAACTGCGCGACTGATCAGTCAGGTCGTGTCGGGTGCGGCGTGAAGTTGTGCAATCAGGGACGCTATGATTGCGGGCTTGTCCTCGTCTTCTATCCAGATCGCGCTATCAAGAACTACGCGAAACATGGTCGCATTGATGTGTTCGATGGACGCTACCTTCTGTGTCAGGCGGATGCGCCGATCGACCCCGACAGGCGATGGGCAACGCAGGCGGTCCAGCCCGTAGTTCAGCACCCGATCGAAGCCTTCGAACGCAATCAACTGGTTCTGCATGGCTGGTATCATCGACAGGGTGAGAAAGCCGTGGGCGATCGTCGTCCCAAACGGACTCGCAATACGTGCACACCGCCAATAAATTGGACTCCGGCGGTCAGGACACCTTCGCCTGCGTCACCCGTTCACAGCGTGCGAGCGACTGGATCTGGGCGAACGAACAGGCGCTTCGGTTCTTCGGCGGCGTCCCGCAGGTGATCATCTCCGACAACCTCAAGGCCGCCGTGATCTCCCACAAGCGCGGACAGCCGCCGGTGATCAACCCGACTTTCCAGGCCTTCTGCGACCATCACGGAACGATCGCACGCCCCGCCAAGGCCTACAGCCCCACGCACAAGGCGAAGGTGGAGATCGGCGTGAAGCTGATTCAGCGCCTGTTGCGGCTAGCCCTCGCAGATCGGCCGGCGATGTCGCTCGGCGAAATGAATGCCTTGCTGGCCAGCCTGCTCATCCGCCTCAACACCAAGGCGCTGCGGCGCGCACCCGGCGAGTCTCGCGCGTCTCTGTTCGAGCGATTGGACCGTCCGGCCTTGCGGCCGCTCCAGGGGGACCCGTTCGCCTTCTTCGAGGTCAGCCGTCAGCTGCTCCTCGGACCAGACTATCACGTCATGCACGATCAGCGCCGATACTCGGCGCCGCATACCCTGATCGGGCGGCGGGTTGATGTGCGCGCGAACGCCGTCACGGTCGAGATCTGGCACGACGGGAAGCCGGTAGGTATCCACCCGCGCCTCGCCGTCGCGGGCGAGGCCTCGACCGATCCAGCCCATATGCCGCCCAACCACCTGGCGCGGCGCGCGGGGGAGGACGAAGATCTTGTCCTATGGTCTCGTCTGCATGGGCCCGGTGTTCAGGCTGTGGTCCAGGGCGAGGCCGGGCGTCCGTTCTTCGGCGCGGCCAAGACCGCCGTCTATCGCTCGTTTCGCGACCTGGCGAGGCGCGTCGGTACAGTGAGGCTGGAAGCGGCTTGCGCCCGCGCCGTACGAAGCGGCGAACCCCGGCTGGCTCATGTGCGCAACATCCTGGATCGAAATCTGGAGTTCACCGATCCAGCCGATTTCGTCACGCCCCCCACAGCCGCCGCTCCGAATGAGAACGTGCGCGGTCCCGACTATTTCGCCGGAGACGAGTCATGAACACCACCCACATCATCGACAAACTCCGCGACCTCGGCCTCAACGGCATGGTGGAAGCGGTCGAGCATCACGCAACCACGCCGGCGTTCGCCGATCTTCCGTTCCACGATCGGCTGATGCACCTCTTGCAGGCTGAAGCCGCGTATCGTGACGACCGTCGCCTGAAGCGCATCCTGAAAGGTGCCCGGCTGAAGATCCCCGCGGCGGCCGAAGACATCGACTACCGCGCCGCACGGAACCTGGACCGGGCTCAGATGGCTGAGCTTCTGACCTGTACCTGGGTGCGCCAAGCCGAAAATCTGATCCTGACGGGCGCAACAGGGACCGGGAAGACCCATCTGGCGTGCGCCTTTGGCGGTCATGCCGCCCGCGTCGGTCTGACGGTTCGGTACTATCGCACCCATCAACTGTTGGAGGACATGGCGATCGCCCATCAGGACGGCAGCATGAACCGCCTGCGCACTGCGATCGCCCGTTTCGACCTGTTGATCCTGGATGACTTCGGACTGACGCCTCTGACGGAGTCGGGCAAGCACCACCTGCTGGACATCGTGGACGCCCGAACCCGATCGGCCTCAATCCTGCTGGCGGGCCAACTCCCGTTCAAGGAATGGCACGCCTACATCGACAATCCGATGGTCGCCGACGCCGTTCTCGATCGGATGCTCAACACCAGTCACCGGATTCAGTTGTCTGGTGAATCGATGCGCCGACTGACCTCGCCGGCGAGGTGATCCAGGAGCCTGCGGCGCCCAGTCGGCGCCGCAGGCCGTCCGGCTGTCGAGTCCGCCGCTGACCAGTGTGCCCGTCATCTGGCGCCCAGCTTGGTGGCTACCTCTAATACGTGAGCGCTCGACATCAACATGGATCCATTGATGGTCCAGGGTCAGGTTGGCGTATTGGTCGATCATCGGCTGGGTTATGGGCTGCCACAGCGATGGCCCCAGCTCCTTTCCAACGAGTCCCTCGAGGCCTGCCGGGCCGTGCACGACGAGGGCGTCCATCAAGTCACCCGGCGCGCAAGGATCACCGCCGCAACGCCGCCTGCCAACGCGAACGGGGCAAGCGCAGGAAGCAATGTGGCCGTCGTCAGTCCGGCCGTCATCATGGCCCCAGCCAGCAGTGGCCCGGTGATCGCGCCCAGCCTGCCCATAGCGGTCGCGGCGCCCACGCCGGTGCCGCGGATCTCGGTCGGGTATAGGTCGGTCGCCAGCCCGTAGAGCAGCACCGTGGCGCTGAGGATGAACCCACCCGCAAAGCCAGAGATCACCGCGAGGCTCGGAAACGTCTGTCCGGGAAGGCCGTAGGCGAGAAGACTGAGCACAGTGCCGCAGAAAACGACGGCGACCGCGATCCAACGGCGTGAACCGAGGACGAAGCGCGCGATGACGATGTTGCCCACGACGGCCGCCGCCATAAAGACGCTCATGGTCGTGGAGGCTTCCCAACGTTCGAGCCCGAGATCACGCAGCAGGATTGGGAGCCAGTTGAACATGGTGTAGGTCAGGACCTGATTGGCCAGCAGGCCGAACCACAGTAGGGCGCTGAGTTTACCCCGGCCGTCGGCCAGCAGTGTCCGCAAGCCCGACACCTGGATCTGTTGCACGGGCTTCCCCGGGGGCGTCAGAGCGGCTGCGGGCTGTTCCTGAGGCTTGATGCCCTTCCAGAGCAGAGGCAGGAACAGAAGGGGGGCGATGCCGCCGAGCAGGAAGATCGAGCGCCAGTCCGATCCGAGCTGGGTGGCGACGAACAGGCTGGCCAGAATGCCGCCGAGGGGAGAACCGCTCAGCATCACGCTCACGCGCGCGACCCGTCCCGAGGGCGGCCCAGCCTCGGCCGCCAAGGCGATGAACATCGGCATGGCTCCGCCGAGCCCGATGCCGGTGAGTGTGCGGAAGATGAACATCGTCTCGAAGCTAGAAGCGGTCGCAGTCAGCAATGAGAAGACGCCGATTATCGCCATTGAGATGAGGAGCATGACTTTGCGGCCGTACCGATCCGAGCCGCGTCCGGCACACAGAGAGCCGATGACGAAGGCCGCCATATTGGCGCTTGCGGTCAGAGCGATTTGATCGGTCGAGAGCGACAGCGCCGAACGCATGTCAGCCGCAGCCAGGCCGAAGGCTATTATGTCAATCCCCTCCAGCACGGCCGCGATAAAGCACAACAATAGGGTCGTATTGATTCGCGACGCCATCGGCGGAGTTCCTTCTATGTCAACGCCTTTCGACGGGCATCTTTTTGGCGTCTCCGGGGCGCCGCTTAGCGTCCGGTAAACTGTGGCGGCCGCTTCGCCATGAAGGCGGCGAGGCCCTCCTCGAAATCGGCGCTGGCGGCGGTCGCCGCCTGGGTCTGGACTTCGAGTTCAAGCGCCTGCTCCAAAGAGGAATGGGTCGCCGCCCAGGCCAACTGGCGAACCTTGCCCATCGCGAAGGTTGCGCCCTGGGCGAGATCGCGGGCCAAGGCAGTGACGACATCCTCGAGCGCGTCGTCAGCCACGACCCGGGTGATCAGGCCCCATTCAAGCGCGCGGCTGGCCGGCAGTTTTTCGGCCAGAAGCATCATCTCCAGCGCGCGTACCCGGCCAATCGCCTGGGTCAGGAAGAAGGGGGCACCGCCGTCTGGAGCGAGGCCGATCTTGCGGAAGGCCTGCAGGAAAAAGGCGGTATCACTGGCGATGATCAGGTCGCCGGCGCACGCGAGAGAAGCGCCGACGCCGACGGCCGCGCCGCGGACCGCTGTGATTAACGGAACCGGCAAGTCGCGGATCGCAAGGATCAACGGATTGTAATGCTCTTCCAGCATCCTGCCGCCGTTGGAGCGGGCTGTCGGATCAGCGAGGACGTCGGCCAGGTTGGCACCGGCGCAGAAGGCCTTGCCAGCTCCGCTCAGAACGACGACGCGAACGCCTTCATCCAGTGACCTGAGGCGGGCGCACAGATCATCCGCCAGGGCCGGAGTCATGGCGTTCATCCGATCGGGATCGGAGATGGTCAGGCGAAGAACGCCATCGTCGAGATCGGCTTGGATGGTTCCGGCCATGAGATATGTCCTTGTTCCGGGCGCCTCAGGCGCCTTGGCGGGAGCGGCGGACGCGCGTTGAAGCGTTGCGCCGAAGTCTGCCGGGGGGAGGAAGCGCGGCCCGTAGGTCTCGGCCAGGCTGGCCGCGCGAGCGAGGAACGCGTCAAGGCCGTACGACTGGACGAACTGGTAGACGCCACCGGTGTGGACGGGGAAGCCAAAGGCCAGGATCGAACCGACGTTGCCGTCACGGACGTGGCTGATGACGCCCTCATCCAGGCACCGTGCCGCCTCGATCACCATCCGGAACATCAGCCGGTCGCGGACGTCATCCAGCGGCAGTTCGACGTCGCCGCCGAACGCTTTCTTCAGACCGGCCCAGAGGTATTTGGCTCCGCCATCCTGCGGATACTCGTAGAAGCCCGCGCCGGCGCTGCGGCCGGGGCGCCCCCGCGACGACATATAGTCACACAGCTCGCCGCACACGGCGTAGACGTCGGCGTAGTTATCACCAAGCTGCGCATCGAGATCCTGATTGGTTTTGAAGGACCGAAGCAGCATGTCCATCATGACCTCGTCCTGGACCGCCAGGGGGCCGACCGGCATCCCTGACTGGCGTGCAAGGTTTTCGATCAAGACCGGATTGACGCCGTCCTTCAGCAGGCGGTCGCCCTCGTCGGTGTAGACGCTGAAAACGCGTGAGGTGAAGAAGCCTCGGCTGTCATTGACGATGATCGGCGTCTTGCGGATCTGCTGGACGAAGTCGAAAGCCTTGGCGAGCGTATCGGGGCTGGTGGCTTCGCCGCAGATGATCTCGACAATGTGCATCCTGTCGACCGGCGAGAAGAAATGTAGGCCGATGAAGTTCTCGGGACGCTTCGATGCTTCAGACAACATCGAGATCGGCAGGGTCGAGGTGTTGGTGGCGACAAGGGAGGTTTCGGGCAGGACAACTTCGACCTCGCGCACAATGCTGTGCTTGAGGCTTACATCCTCGAACACCGCTTCAATGACGATGTCGCAGTCGGCCAGCTGATCCATCTGGTCGGTGGCGATGATCCGCTCAAGGATCGCGTCCGCATCGCCGGACGTACGCTTGCCGCGCTCGATGTCTTTGTCGAGCAGCTTGCGGGTGTAGGCCTTGCCCTTTTCGGCAGCCTCGGCGGTGACATCCTTGAGGATGACCTTGAGGCCGGCCAGAGCCGCGGAATAGGCGATGCCGCGTCCCATCATCCCGGCTCCGAGGATGCCGAGCGAGGTCATCTTGCGCTTGGCCGCAGAGCCTGGACGGCTAGCGCCCGCGCCGATCTCGTTCATCTGCAAGAACATGGTGCGGATGAGGTTTTCAGACGCGGGAGACATCAGGAGATCCGCGAAGGCGCGGCTCTCGATGTCGCATGCGGAATCAAATCCGGTCTGGGAGCTCTCGGCGGCGACGCGCAGGATGCGTTCGGCGGCCGGCAGAAGACCCTTGGTCTTCTTGAAGATCATGGCCGGGAACATTGCCATCGCGCCGGCGTTCGTCGCCGAGAACATGTCCCCCCCGGGGATAGTGAAGCCTTTATGGTCCCAAGGCTGGACGAATTCAGGGTTCGCGGCGATCCAGACTTCGGCATTGGCGATCATAGAGTCGCGGTCTGCGACGACCTCATCAACCAGGCCCTCCTTGAGGGCTTGGCCCGGGTTCAGGCGTCGGCCCTCGGTGAGGAGCGGAAGCGCCTTCATTAGGCCCAGCATGCGCACCGAGCGAACCACGCCACCGCCGGCGGGCAAGATGCCCAGGCCGACTTCCGGAAAGCCGAACTGGCTCTTGGGATCATCGACCGCAATGCGGTGGTGCATGGCCAGGGCGAGTTCGAGGCCGCCGCCCAAGGCGCTGCCATTCAGGGCCGCGACGACCGGCTTGCCGAGCCGCTCGATGCGGCGCAGCTGGGCTTTGAGACCCTGGACGAAATTGAAGCCGGCTTCGGCACCCTGTTCGCGCAGTTCGAGGATCTTGGCGATATCGCCGCCGGCGACGAAGGTGGATTTGGCGGAAGTGATAATGGCGCCGGTGACGCTATCGCGGTCAGCTTCCAGGCGGGCGATAACCTCGTCCAGCATGGCGGTGAAGGCGTCGTTCATGACGTTGACCGGAGAGCCCTCCATGTCGAGCGTGACCAGGGCTACGCCGGAAGGGCGGACTTCGTAGGTGGCGTTTTGCATGGCGGTTTTTCCTAGATGCGTTCGATCAGAGTGGCGACGCCCATGCCGCCGCCGATGCACAGTACGCAGATGCCGCGCCGCAGCTGTCGGCGTTCCAGCTCGTCCATGAGCGTGCCGACCAACATGCCGCCGGTGGCGCCGATTGGGTGTCCAAGGGCGATGGCGCCCCCGTTCACGTTGATCTTCTCTTCGGGGACTGACAGGTCGTCGCGGAACCGCAGGACAACAGACGCGAATGCCTCATTCACCTCAAACAGATCGATGTCGTCGAGCGTCAGGCCTGTGCGAGCGAGAAGCTTGGTCACGGCAGGCGCCGGACCGGTGAGCATGATTGTGGGCTCGGTGCTGACCGTGGCCATGCCGACAATGCGGCCGCGAGGGGTTAGCCCTAACGCCTTAGCGACGGCTTCCGACCCGATCAAAACGGCGCTGGCCCCATCGACCACCCCCGAGGAGTTGCCGGCCGTGTGGACGTGATTTATGCCTGAAACTCGGGGATATTTGGCGAGGCAGACTGCGTCCATCCCCATCTCGCCGATCTTGGCGAAGGACGGCTTGAGTGCAGCCAGACCTTCCATGGTCGTTCCGGGCTTGATGAATTCATCGCGGGCCAGGATCGTCTGGCCGAAGGCGTCGACGACCGGCACAACGCTGCGGTCGAAATTTCCGCGGGCCTGGGCTTCCGCGGCCTTTGTTTGGGAGGTCAAGGCGTAGGCGTCGACGTCTTCGCGGCTGTAGCCCCCAATCGTGGCGATAAGGTCGGCCGATACGCCCTGGGACACGAAACCGGTCTTGCTCACCAACTCGGGGTCAAAGAAAAGCGCGCCCCCGCCTGATCCCATCGGAATGCGTGACATCGACTCGACGCCGCCGGCGACCATCAGGTCTTCCATGCCACTCATGATGCGGGCCGCAGCCATGTTGACCGTCTCAAGCCCGGAGCCGCAGAAACGGTCGACCTGGCAGCCGGCGACCTTGTCGTCCCACCCGGCCATCAATGCGGCCGCCTTGCCGATTGCGCCACCCTGCTCGCCGAGCGCCTGTCCGCAGCCGAGGACGACGTCGCTGACCCTGGATGTATCCAGGTCGTGGCGGGATTGAAGCGCGCTCAGAAGATCTGCAATCAACCGGACCGGCTTGACCTCGTGCAGGGCCCCGTCCGCCTTGCCCTTGCCGCGGGGGGTTCGGACGGCATCAAAGATATAAGCGGCGTGAGTCATAAAACGCATTTCCGATTGAAGCGGCGATGAACCAGATAGATAGGCCACCGCGTGCGACCGGCGCTGTCCCCGCAAGAGGTACAGACGCTGCCGATCATCGGTCGCCGGATCTAAGGGTGCGGGTATTTACTAACCAAGCGCTTGGTATAATAATGGCGAGGTAGCCAGAGCGATACAGCGCCTAACGTCCCGCAGAAGGACGAGGGGGCGGAACCGGGAGGAACTTGCGATGCAGATCACTCAGGTAGATGGTCCGATCTATGGGCGGTCAAGGGCGCGGCTTGGCCTCGGCGCTGTCGTGGATCAGATCGGTGAAGAGGCCTTCGATCCCGCCTTCATGCAGTTCATCGCTTCGCTGTGCTCAGCGGAGCATTTCGCGATGTATGCAGTTGCGGACGACACATGCCGTGTCATCGGCAGCAGCGGCACCGGCGGAGGTTCGGTCGCCAAAAACCAGGCCTGTCTCTACTCGTCCAACGCCTACTGGCGGGTAGATCCAGCCTTGGCATCGTTATGGTCCTCTGATCCGGACTGCCGGCCGGTGCTGGCGCACATGGAGATTGGCGAGATCGCCCATGATGAGATGCGTGAAAAGGTTTATGGCCCCCACGGGGTGCGTGAACGGGTGGTGATCTCGTCGCGATCTCGGAAGCAGACCACGATCGTCAGCCTCATCAACACACACAAGAGGGGCGCCTTCTCCGACGATCACCTGTCGGCGCTTGAGCGAATGGCGGACAACATCATCGCCATGGCCGCCAAACATGCCGAGATGCGCATGGGGCCTCATGACGCAAGCTCTGCATTGACCTCTCTGCCGGCGATAGAAGCCTGCGTCGCGATTTGCACGCCTCGGTTGGCGCGGCGCGAGGCGGAAGTCTGTGCCCGCATCCTTTACGGTATGACTTCACTCGGCATCGCGCTGGACCTTGGCATAGGTGAGGAAAGCGCGATGACGTACCGCAAGCGCGCCTATAGCCGCTTAGGAATCGGCAGCCAGCGCGAACTTCTTCTTTGGTATCTCAATCAGTGGGCAAAGCAGAACACAGCTTCCTACACGGGCCTCCAGTAAACAGTTGCCAATGACTGAACGATCCCCAGAAATGCCGTCTCTTTCTTTGCGGCAAGAGCGGAAAAGTCGGCGCGATCTCATCGTCAAGCATGCCGCCGCAAGCTTCTATGAACGTGGCTTTGATCGCACGACGGTTCGCGACATCGCCGATCGGGTGGGCATCACATCTGGCAGCATCTTTTATCATTTTGAGAGTAAGGAAGAGTTGCTGGCGTGGGTAATCCGCGAGGGCCTGAAGCTCGGTCATGAAACGGCGGAACGTGCGCTGCTCGGCCAGAACACAGCAATCGGCCAGTATCAGGCGTTGATTCGGGGGCATCTTGAGGCGCTCCATCGCCATGGCTATGCGCACAAGGTGTCAGTGCGGGAGTGGGACCGCCTGACTGATGCAGCGAGGAGGGAGCTAAAGCAGATCAACAACCGATACCGCGAACGCTGGCTCTTAATTCTGGGTGCGTTGCGTGACGAGGGAATCCTGCGGTCAGATCCGGAGACGACGCGACGGATGCTCATCGCGTCGCTTAATTGGACATTGCACTACCGGGATGTCGATCTCACCGACTTGGGTGATCTTGCACTGATGATCGGCGCCTCAGGTCTGAACATGTCCGTCCCCCAGCTCAGCGTCTCCTTAAAATCCACCGGACGGCGCTGATCCTGCGGTGCTTTGGTGAGCATTCGTGATCTTTCCTCACAAAAGTGGACGGGGTTAAGCCGCTCTGCGTTCGGTCTCGGCGAGGCTGATAGAGCCCAGTGACGAGTGCAGGTGAGGGGGTTGTAGACGTCCTCGATGTATCCGAACAAGTTTAGGCACGCTGGGTCGCGGGTGGCCTAGACGGCGATGGGCGCGCTCATCCTTAGGGTGTGGAAGCAGCTCTTCATTGGCTTGCCGGATCGAGCGAGGTAGAGCGAGCTTTCGCCGGTCGGGATGCAGGTCGTGTCGGCGAGCCAGACTTGGTCGGCCGCCGCCTGGAAGTTACCGGGCGCGCATTGTGAGCGCGATCGGATAGCCGGCGCGGCAGCCGGCTGCGCTGGCCCGGCGTGGCAGGGCCGCCAGCCCTCCTCCCCAGCGCCGAACAGCTAGCGTGGGTGTTCACCAATACGAGGGAGGATCAATCCTATTGGGCTCGGGATTGAGGCGTGGCTGCGGGTGAGACCGGAGAAGCACGCGACAGGCTGAGGGCTGCGATCAGGCAGTTGGCGGAAGCAGATTTTTGAGCGGGATATCGCTATCCACTATAGCGGACAGCGCTGGAGAGAGCCCCAGCTCCACCAGCTTACGGCCCTGGACGTAGTCCTTCACGTTATTGACGCAGTCCAGGGCGATTACGCGACCCTGTTTGAGATAGATCACCGAGAACGACTCTGTCTCCGGATCGCCGCGGACAACCGCCTCATCGTGGCCGGTGCAAAGGCCCACCGTCTGAAGTTTCAAATCGAATTGGTTGGACCAGAACCAGGGCGTCGCGGCGTACGGGCGAGGAGCGCCCATTATGGAGGAGGCAACGCTCGTGGCCGTGTCGTTGGCATTCTGCACCGACTCAATGCGGAGCCTGGCCCCGTCCGCGAACTGGCTCTCGCCGGCGGCGCAGTCACCGGCCGCATAGACGTGCGGCAGGCTTGTAGCGCCATGAGCGTCGACCCAGACGCCGTTCTCCACCTTGGCTCCGCCCTTGGCGAGAACTTCGGATTCGGGGATAATGCCAATACCCACGATCACCAGATCGCAAGGGAAGGTGTGGTGGTCGGAGCGCACGGCGAAGACCCGGTCCTGTTCGCCGAGGACTTCCACGATGTTGATACTCGTCAGGACGGCGACGCCGCGACGACGGTGTGCGTCGGCGTAGAAGTGCGAGATTGGTGCGCCGGCCACCCTCGCCAGAAGGCGGTCGGCGGTTTCGAAAAGCGTGACGGCCTTGCCGAGCTTGCTCAGGCTGGCAGCGGCCTCCAGCCCGATGTAGCCGCCGCCGATCACAGCCACTCGCGTGGCGGCCTCGGCGTCTTCGAGCAGGGCGTCGACGTCAGCACGCGTGCGGACGTAGTGGATGCCGCCTAGGTCGAACCCTGGGCAGGAAAGTCGTCGGGCACGGCCGCCGGCTGCCCAGACGAGGTCCCCATATCCGATCTTGGCGCCGTCCTGCAGGAAGATCGTCCTCGCGTCGGCATCGAGGCTGACCGCCCGATGTCCCAGCATCAGGCTGACCTTTCGCTCACGCCAGAAGCTCTCCGGCCGGATGAGGAGGCGATCAAAGGTCTTCTCGCCGAGGAAGTAGTCCTTGCTCAGCGGTGGGCGCTCATAGGGATGTTCGGTCTCATCGCCGACGATGCCGATCGTGCCCTCGAACTTCTGCTGTCGCAGCGCGATGGCCGTCTGTGCACCGGCATGGCCAGCCCCGATGATGAGAACGTCGAAATGGTCGGACTTGGACATGGTCACGACTCCGGAGCGATGGTGATCTTCAAACCGCTGAGCCCGGCGCTAAGCTTGATTTGGCAGGATAGGCGAGATCGCTCGTTGCGGTCCTCGGCGGCGTCCAGGAGATCATTCTCGTCCTCCGACATCGGTTGGAGGCGGGAGGCAACCTCTCCGTCGACGTAGACGTGGCAGGTCGCGCAGGCGCAACTTCCGCCACACAGGGCCTCGATCTCGTCATAGCCGGCGTTACGCAACGTCTCCATCAGGGATCGGCCGTCGGGAGCGTCGATTTCGCGGATATCGCCGTCGCGATTAGTAACGTGAAGGATGGTCACTCGGTGGCGTCTCCCGGCGTTCCGTCGATGAATCTCGGTGCGCGCCGCCCAAGCTGGGCCGAAAGTCCTTCCGCGAATTCCCCATGGGTAAGGCAGGCCACCTGATCCACACGCTCCGCGTCGAGATCCTGGGCGAAGTCGAGACGGCCGAAGGCGCGAAAGCGTGCCTTGATCCTTGCCGTCGCCTCACGCGGCAGTGAAGCGAACGCCTCCGCACGTTCGAGAGCCACCGTCATAACGGCGTCATCGTCGACGAGTTCATCGGCGAGCCCGATGTTTACGGCCTCGGCACCATCGATCGCGGCCCCTGCGAAGACCAGATGGCGCGCCCGGCCGACCCCGATCCGTTGAGGCAGCGAGCGCAGCAGACCCCAATCCGGGACGAGGCCCAGTTTGATGAATGGAAACAGGATGCGTGTAGATGGACCGACCACCACATGGTCGCCCAGCAGCGCAAGACCGACACTGGCGCCGGCGGCCACCCCCTCCATGGCGGAGACGATAGGGAGGTCTGCGCCT
>NZ_BATC01000027.1 GCF_000466985.1 Brevundimonas abyssalis TAR-001 | reverse complement strand
TGCCCGCCCCGTTCGGCCCCAGAAAACCGCAGATGGACCCCTTGGGAACCTGAAAGCTCAGATCGCGCACGGCCTGAAAGGCGCCGTACCGCTTGCTGACATCCGTAAGTGCGAGCGCCGGACCCATGCCGCCTCCCCTGTTCGCGAACACCATGACTAACCCGCTTCCCCGTCGCCCGCCAACCGTGGCCGTTGACGGGACTTGCGCGGCGGCGGATTGTCGAACGGGGCTTTTAGGGAGACGGATGTGCTGCGACGAATTCTGGGGACGCTGGCGGGGGTCGTGCTGGCCGTCGTCATCACCAGCCTGTGGGAGATGACCGCCCACTATCTGATGCCGCCGCCGCCCACGCGGCTGGACGTGGCGCCCGGCGCGCCGACCCTGGCTGCGGTCATCGTCGGCTATGGCGTCGCCACCTTTCTGGGCGCCCTGACGGCCGCGCGTCTGGCGCGGGTCGACTGGGCGGCGCTGATCGTGGGCGGGCTGATGATGGCGTCCGTGATCGCCCTGGTGGTCCTGATGCCCCACCCGATCTGGTTCACGGCCCTGTCGCTGGCGGTGATGGCGGTCGCGACCTTCGCAGCGCGCCACCTGAGCCTGGGGATGGGCGCTCGCGGAGGTGCTGCGGCGGCCTAGCCCCGCGCGTGGTCGCCCGGGATGCGCACCGCGAACTCGCGGCCCAGATAGTTGGCGGGGTTCAGGCGCGCGCCGCCCCGGCGGATCTCGAAATGCAGGTGAGGTCCGGTGGAGTAGCCGGTGGAGCCCACCTTGCCGACGACCTGGCCCGCCGCCACCTCGGCGCCGGTCTGCACGTCCACGGCGCTCATGTGGGCGTAAAAGCTGCGCAGGCCGTTGGGGTGACGCACCTCCACATAGCGGCCGTAGCCCGCCCGGTCATAGCCCACGGCCGTGACCACGCCCTCGGACGTGGCCAGCACCGGCGTGCCCGTGGGCGCGGCGATGTCGACTCCGGCGTGATGACGCGCGCCGGGCTCGCCCGCCAGACGGCGGTTCCGAAGCGCGAATTAATGGGATGGCTCTTTATCGGCAGGTCGAAGGCGATGATCCGCACGGGCGGGCCCATGTCCTTCACCTCGGCGATGACGGGCGGCGCCATCGGGCGCTCGGCCACGGGCTTCTCAACCTCCACGGCCACGTACATGGCCTGGGGCGCGGCGGCCATGGCCATCACGGCGACGGCCGCCAGACCCAGGGTCTGGCCGGAATGGGTGAGGAAAGACCTCGCAGTCGGCAATAGTCGTCGCAAGCGGCGGCTCCGTCGGCGGCGTGACAAGCTCGTGAAAGCTCGATGGAAAGATCGCCGCGCGGGTCTCCGAGAGACCCGAAACCTCCGATCAGGAGGCCGGCGACCTGATCGAGGGGGCGTTGTGCGGGGCCGATGGGGCCATTTATGGGCGCCGGGTGCGACAGACCGCCGCACTGGCGCAACCTTTTGGCGCCCTCACAGAAAAACGGCGGAGAGCGCGAAGCCCTCCGCCGTCTGTCCTTCAATCCTGCGCGATCAGAACGGCAGGCTGAGAGTAATCGCCCCCACGTGGCTGTCGGCCGCCTCCGCGAACCGGCCGCGATAGCCGATGTCCAGGTTCATCCGCTCGCCCAGGCGCGCGGTGATTCCCAGATTGACCATGGCCTGCTGGGACAGCGGATTGTCGAAGGCCGTGGACAGGGCCTGGGCCGGATTGGCGGCCAGGCCGACCGTCACCGGATCGGCGTCGTCGTTGATCAGATCGCGATAGCCGCCCTCGGCGTAGAATCCGAAGGCCGGGCCGCCCCCTTCCAGCCGCAGGGCCACCTCGGCCGTGACGCCCTCCACCGTGCGGTCGGCGATGTCGTGGCGGGCGGCGGGGCCCTGCTCCACATAGCCGTCCAGATCCGCGCTGACCCAGGCCAGGGCCGCGCGCGGCGACAGGGCGAGGCCGCCCATCTCCATCCAGGTCCCCGCCTGCAGGCGGCGCCGGTGGTCACGGCCCGGGTCTTGCCCGTGTGGACCACAGGGGTCAGGGCGGTCAGGCGGGTGATGTCGTCGAACCGGTCGCTGGAGACGCCGACCACGCCGTTGACGAACACATTGCCCGAGCGCCAGCCCGCCCACAGGTCGCCGCTGACGGTTTCGATGTCCGCCGCCAGGCGGCCGGCGGTCAGGTCGCCCTGGTCGAAGCCCACGCCCAGACCGAAGCGCCAGCTGGACGACGGCGCGGCCTCCAGCTGGAAGCGCGCGCCCCAGGTCTCGGTCTCCGCCGAGGCGACGGCGCCCCGGGCGTCGAATTCGGTCTGGTCATAGACGACCCCGGCGGTGACCCCGCCGGAGCCCTCGACCCAGCCCTCGCGGCCGGACAGGCGGGCCGAGCCGTCCTCCATCGCCCGCTCGCGGTGACGGAAGGCGGTCTCGCCCAGCACCGTGGTCTGGGCCCCCGCGTCGCCGTAGTACATGTAGTCCAGCGCCAGATTGGCCAGGGCGCGGTGCCCCGTCGCCGTCGGGTGGACCCCGTCAAAATAGAAGTAGCTGTCCGGATTGGCGCAGACCGTGAAGGTGGTCTGGTTGAAGCAGGCGTCGGTGGCGTTGGTCACGCCGAACAGGCCCGGATTGGCCGCGAAGAAGGCCGAGGCCGTCTCCAGATCCATCAGGATGATGTTGCTGTTCGCGTTGGCGGCGGCGGCGGTGAACAGCCCCTGCCTCAGGGCCGCGTTGAAGGTCGATGTCGCGCCCCCCGACAGATTCTGGGCCGGGCCGCCCCGGAACTGGGGCGTGGCGGCCAGGCTGGGCAGGTTCGAGACCAGCACCGTCCCCGCGCCCGCGCCGGCGATGGCGTTCACCAGCCCGGTGATCTCGTTTGCCGCGTCGATGGATTCCAGCGTCAGATAGCCGAGCGGATCGGCCATCGGCACCGTGCTGATCATTCCCAGAGCCTGGAAGATGTTGTTGGCGCCGCCCAGCACGCTGACCAGGTCGCCCGAGCCGAACGTCCCGCCGTTGGCCAGATAGGCCTGAAGCTGGACCTGCATGCCCGGCGGGCTCATGGCCGCGTCGGTGCGCGCGCCGCCAAAGGCGTAGTTGACGCTGCCCGCGGTCGTGCCGAAGCCCGTGGCGTCAAAGCCCAGCAGCTCGGTGAAAACGCGTCCGTTCGAGAACCGCCCCTGCCAGTAGAACGCCGCCGGGGGCTGCGTCCCGCCGGTGAAGCCGAACAGGTTGCCGTTGTCGCTCAGGCTGTCGCCGAACACGACCAGACGGTCATAGGACTGGGCTTGCGCCTGCGACGGCGCCAGCATCACGGCGCCCAG
Organism: Brevundimonas abyssalis TAR-001; assembly: GCF_000466985.1. Taxonomy (GTDB): domain Bacteria; phylum Pseudomonadota; class Alphaproteobacteria; order Caulobacterales; family Caulobacteraceae; genus Brevundimonas; species Brevundimonas abyssalis. The sequence goes on along the minus strand of NZ_BATC01000027.1, from coordinate 31,145 downwards.
AACAGCGGCGAGCGCGGCCGCCGAAACGGTTTGACGAGACATGATCTTCCTCCCTCGACCGTCAGTGTGCGGTCGTTAACGGCAGTGTGCGCCGCTCAGCGGAGGACGCAAGATGCCGCTAGGGAAGCTTCAGTGCAGAATCCGGAACCGCAGGGTGCCGGGAATGGCCTTCAGGTCGGCCAGCAGAGCGCGGTCGTAATCCCGGTCCACGTCGGCGATCACATAGCCGGTGTGCTCGTCAGTCTTCAGGTGCTGGGCCAGGATGTTCAGCCCCGCGTCCGCCAGCACCCGGTTGATGGCCGCCAGCACGCCTGCCTGATTGCGGTGGATGTGCAGCAGCCGGTGCCCGCCCGTGACGTCGGCCAGCTGGACGTTGGGCAGGTTGACGCTGAATGTGGTGTCGCCCCGGTTCAGATAGCCCAGCACCCGCTCGGCGGCGAAGTCGGCGATGGCTTCCTGGGCCTCCTCGGTCGAGCCGCCGATGTGCGGCGTCAGAATGACGTTCTTCAGCCCCATCAGCGGACTATCGAACGGGTCGTCATTGGTGCGCGGCTCCTCGGGGAACACGTCCACCGCCGCCCCGGCCACCCGGCCCGAGCCCAGCGCCTGGGCCAGCGCCCCGATATCCACCACGTGCCCCCGCGACAGGTTCAGCAGCAGGGCGCCCGGCTTCATGCGCGCGAACTGCTGCGGCCCCATCAGATTGGTGTTCGACTGGCGCCCGTCCACATGCAGGCTGACCACGTCCGCCTCGGCCAGCAGGGCGTCCAGCGACCGCAGCCGCCGCGCATTGCCCAGCGCCAGCCGCTCGACCACGTCGTAGAACACCACCCTCATGCCCAGGGCCTCGGCCAGCACCGACAGCTGCGAGCCGATGGCGCCGTAGCCCACGATGCCCAGAGTCTTGCCGCGCAGCTCGCGAGAGCCCGTCGCCGACTTGTTCCACGCGCCCCGGTGCATGGCGGCGGACTTGTCGACCACGTCGCGCATAAGGGTGACCGTAAGCCCGATGGCCAGCTCCACCACCGAGCGGGTGTTTGAATAGGGCGCGTTGAACGCCGCCACGCCCCGGTCGGCCGCCGCCTCCAGATCGATCTGGTTGGTGCCGATGCAGAAGGCCGCCACGGCCATCAGCTTGTCCGCCGCCTCCAGCACCCGCGCCGACACATTGGTCTTGGAGCGCACGCCCAGCACATGCACGCCCCTGATCCGCTCGATCAGGGCGTCCTCGTCCAGCGCCCCCTTGAGGGTCTCGACCGAGTATCCCTCCTCACGCAGCCGCTGCACGGCCAGGGGGTGGATGTTCTCCAGCAGCAGGATCTTCATGCGGCTGCGCGGAAACGACCAGCGCCCGCTCAGGCCCTCGGCGTGCAGCACCTCGTCCAGCGAGCGCGCCTCGGCGTCCGCCGCCGCCACCACCGGCTCGCGCCGCACGACTTCCGTGAAGGCGTAGAACCGGTCCACGACCCCGGCCTGCTTCATCACCGCGTCGTTCCAGCCGTCGCCGATCAGGATCACCGGCCCCGGCAGGTTCAGCGCCTTCAGCGCCTCTGCCTTGCCCCCCTCGCGCGACAGCGGGTTGGCCTCGTCCACGCCGGTGACCCGGCCCTCGTCGTCATAGATCAGGTCGTTGGCCAGCACCCGCTCGGGCGCTACGCCCAGCTCGGCGGCCACCGGGGCGATGACCTCGCGGAACCCGCCCGAGACGATGATGATGCGATCCGCGTTCTCGGCGAAGAAGCGCCCGTTGCGGCGCACCGATGGCGTCAGTTCGCCCAGGATGCGGTCGGCCAGCGCCTCCACATGGGTTCGCGTCAGCTGCAGCAGCTCCAGCCGCCGCTTCAGCGCCTCGCCGAAGTCGATGTCCCCGGCCATGGCCTGGTCGGTCAGCCGCGCCACCCGGGTGCGGATGGCGTCGGCCTCCACGGATTCGCTCAGCACCATGTCGGCCAGCGCATCCAGCGTCTCCACCTTGACCAGGGTGGAGTCGAAATCCAGCACGACGAAAGGGGCGGCTGCGGAAGCGGAAGACGGCGAAGCGTTCATTCCGTTTCTTTAGCCGCCCCTTCGCGGGTGCAGCAATGCACGGACGCCCCTATTTCAGGCGAGTCCGGGGCATTTTTTTCTCTAGCGAGCGCTCAGCGGTCCTGCGCGCGGTGGTGCTCCAGCGCCGCGGCGCCCACGGCGGCCGCGATGGTGGCCAGCGCCAGAAGCGCCCCGCCCTCGCGGGCGTGGTCCTTGGCGAAGCGGCCGGTGCGCACCGCGCCGTCCCGGGCCATGCGCCCGGTCTTGCGGGCCCCGGCCTCGATCTCTTCGGCGGGGAAGGCGTCGGCGGCGCGATCGAACCAGCGTCGGGCGTCCTTGGCGGCGCGTCCGCTCCAGTCCTCGGCGTCGTCGCGCACCCGGTCGGTCCAGCGGCCCAGGCGATCGCCCATGCTGGGCTGGCGGCGCCAGTTGCGCGGATCGACCCGCGCGCGCAGGCGCTCATAGCGGGTCGGGCCGCTGCGCTGGGTCAGAAGCACGGCCGCGACGCCGGCCAGGGCGATCAGGGCCAGCCCGCCTCCGGTGATGCCGGGGTGCATGCGGGCCTGGGCCAGAAGGCTGGACTGTCGAACCATGGGATAATGAACCTCTTCATAGAGACCGTCCTCCGTCGGGTCATAGAGCCCGTCGTCATAGGTCTGATAATCGGCGCGCCGATCACGCATCATCGAGGGTCCGAAGCGCGCCAGCAGCGGTTCCGCCACACCGGGGAACATCGCATAGAACGCAGCCAGGACCGATGCGCTCCCGCCCACCGTGATTTCCCGCGTCGAATGGGTCGCGCAGTGCAGGATGGCCTCGGCCACCACATGGCCGGCATAGACCGGCTGGGGATTACGCACCGCCTCGCCGGTCAGGTTGCGGGCGTGTCGGGGATAGGGCGTATCCACCGCCGCGGGCTTGACCAGCGACACCTTCACCGGCGCCCCCTCGCGCAGCATCTCGATGCGCAGGGCGTTGGTGAAGCCCTTCACCGCGTGCTTGGACGCCGCATACAGCCCCTGCACCGGGAACGGCGCGTCGGACAGGGTCGAGCCCACATTGATGATCGCGCCGCCGCCGGGCCGGGCCCGCAGATGCTCCACCGCTATGATCGAGCCGTTCACCACGCCCCAGTAGTTGGTGTCGAACAGCCGCTTGTGGTCCTCAAGCGTCGTCTCGCGGATGGGGCCGTAGATGGAGACCCCCGCATTGTTCACCCAGGTGTCGAACCCGCCGAACAGCCGGGTGCAATTCTCGGCCGCCTCGGCCAGGGCGTCATGGTCCGCCACGTCCGCCACCGCATAGGCGCAGCGCCCGCCCTCGGCCTGAATCTCCTCGCACAGGGCCTTCAGATCGGTCTCGCTTCGCGCGATCAGAAACACGCAGGCCCCCGCCTTCGCCGCCCTACGGGCCGTGGCCAGGCCGATGCCGGAGGTGGCGCCGGTGATGACGATGGCCTGCTTCGAAAGGGGCTTCAGCTTGGGTCTGCGGGACATGGATGGCCTTGATGCACGGGTCGAAATCGGAACGGCCCGCCCAACCGGCGGGTTCCGCCCTCTTATCATGAGGACATGAACACACTATCTGACGCCGTCCGTCGACAACCAGAGGATTTGACGCCGTGAGCGCCGCCGCGCCCCTTTCCGCCCATCCAGACGACCTGGCCGCCGCCTTCCAGATCGAGGGCTGGCCCGTGCGCGGCCGTCTGGTCCGAATGGGCCCGGCCGTGGACGCCATCCTGTCGGCCCATGACTATCCCGAGCCGGTGGCCGCCCTGCTGGGCGAAGCCTGCGCCCTGGCCGCCCTGGTGGGCTCCAGCCTGAAATTCCAGGGTCGCCTGATCGTCCAGGCCCAGGGAAACGGCCCCGTCCGCTACGTGGTCGCCGACTACGACACCGCCGGGACCCTGCGCGGCTACTGCCGCTTCGACCCCGACGAGGTGGCAGAGGCGTCGAAGGGCTTCGCCCGGCCCGGCGCCAAGTCCCTGCTGGGCGACGGCGTCTTCATCATGACCCTGGACCAGGGTGAGCACATGGCGCGTCACCAGGGCGTCACCCCCATCGAGGGCGAGACCCTGGCCCTGTGCGCCGAGACCTATTTCGCCCAGTCCGAACAGGTGCCGACCCGCGTCAACCTCGGCGTCGGCCGCGTCATCACCGCGGCCGGCGAAAGCTGGCGCGCGGGCGGGGCCATGATCCAGCTGATCGCCGGCGACGACGCCCGCGGCTCCACCGAAGAGGTGTGGGACCGCACCCGCGCCCTGTTCGCCACCCTGGGCGACGACGAACTGGTCGATCCGACCATCAGCGCCGAGACCCTGCTGTTCCGCCTGTTCCACGAGGACGGCGTGCGGCTGGAAGATCCCCTGCCGCTGGCCGCCGTCTGTCGATGCACCCCCGAGCGCGTCACCGGCATGCTGCGGTCCTTCCCCGAGGACCAGCGCGCCGAAATGGTCGAGGAGGACGGCAAGATCCGCGTCACCTGCGAATATTGCTCGACCACCTACGAGATCGAACCCGAGAGCGTCTGACGATCAGAGAATGAAGCGACTGAGGTCGGCGTTCTTCGCAAGATCGCCGACCTTGTCGCGCACCATCTCGCCGTCGAAGGTCAGGGTCTGGCCCGACAGGTCGGACGCCTTGAAGCTGGTCTCCTCCAGCACCCGTTCGATCACGGTGACCAGACGCCGCGCGCCGATGTTCTCCACCGCGCCGTTGGCGGCCACCGCCGCGTCGGCCATGGCCTCGACGCGTCCTCGGTGAACACCAGGGTCACGTCCTCGGCCGCCAGCAGGGCCTGGTTCTGACGGATCAGATTGGCCTCGGGCTCGGTCAGGATGCGCTTGAAGTCGTCGCGGGTCAGGGCCTTCAGCTCGACCCGGATGGGCAGGCGCCCCTGCAGCTCGGGCAGCAGGTCCGAGGGCTTGGCCACATGGAACGCGCCCGAGGCGATGAACAGCACGTGGTCGGACTTCACCGGCCCGTATTTGGTTGAAACGGTGGTCCCCTCGATCAGGGGCAGCAGGTCGCGCTGGACTCCTTCGCGGCTGACGTCGGCGCCCGAGCGGTCGGACTTCGCCGCCACCTTGTCGATCTCGTCCAGGAAGACGATGCCCTCGTTCTCGGCCAGCATCACCGCCTCGCGGGTCAGGCTGTCCTGATCCAGCAGCTTGTCGCTTTCCTCGGTGATCAGGGGCGCCCAGGCGTCGCGGACCTTCAGCTTGACGGGCTTGGTCTTGCCGCCGCCCATCTTGCCCAGCATTTCGGACAGGTTCAGCACCCCCATGCCCGCCCCGCCGGGCAGATCGATGTTCTGGAACGGCGAGGTGGTGTCCGCCAGCGCCAGCTCGATCTCCTTGTCGTCCATCTCGCCCGCGCGCAGCTTCTTCTTGAAGGCGTCGCGGGTGGCCGGCTGCGAGCCCGGCCCCACCAGGGCGTCGAGGATGCGGTCCTCGGCGGCGGCTTCGGCCTTGGCCTTCACCCCCGCGCGGCGGTCGTCGCGCACCATAACCAGGGCGGCCTCCACCAGATCGCGCATGATCTGGTCCACATCGCGGCCCACATAGCCCACCTCGGTGAATTTGGTGGCTTCCACCTTCAGGAAGGGCGAGCCGGCCAGCCGGGCCAGACGCCGGGCGATCTCGGTCTTGCCCACGCCCGTGGGGCCGATCATCAGGATGTTCTTGGGGGTGATCTCGTCGCGGATGTCCTCGGGCGCGCGCTTGCGGCGCCAGCGGTTGCGCAGGGCCACGGCCACGGCGCGCTTGGCGTCGTGCTGGCCCACGATGAAACGATCGAGTTCGGAAACGATTTCGCGGGGGGAAAGGTCGGTCATGGCCTTCACATAGGCGCTGTGGAAGCGCAACGGGAGGGGTGATGCATCCAACCCGCCGCTGAACGGTTAAGCTGGCTGATAATGAACGCCGCCCATCTGGAGTCCCATGACCAAAACCGCTCGCACCGCCCTCATCGAAATTCGCAATCCGACCCTGAAGGACGTGCCGCGCATCTACGACCTGGTCCAGCGCGTCTACGGCAACAGCGGCTACACCCGCGGCATGCTGCAGGGCCAGGTGGCCGCATTCCCCCAGGGTCAGTTCATCGTCGAATACGAGGGCGACCTGGTGGGCTACGCCGCCGGCTTCCAGATCGACGAGAAGACCGCCATGGGGCCCCACACCTGGGACGAGATCACCGGCGGCGGCTACGCCTCGCGCCATGACCCCAACGGCGAGTGGCTTTACGGCATGGAGGTGTGCGTCGATCCGGACGCGCGGCGCCTGCGCATCGGCCAGCGCCTGTACGACGCCCGGCGGGAGCTGTGCGAGCATCTGGAGCTGAAGGGCATCGTCTTCGGCGGACGCATGCCGGGGCTGGACCGCAGGAAGAAGACCTTCCCCTCGCCCGAGGACTATCTGGATGCGGTCACGGCGCGAAAGGCCAAGGACCCGGTGGTCGCCTTCCACCTGCGGGCCGGCTTCGAGCCCATCGGGGTGCTGAAGGACTATCTGCCCGCCGACCGCCAATCCATGGGCCACGCCACCCACATGATCTGGCGCAATCCCTATTACCCCGAAGAGCGCGGCGCCAAGGGCGCGGTGTTCGCCTCCAAGGAAAACGTGCGCGTGGCCACGGTGCAGTTCCAGGCGCGGCGGGTGACCTCGTTCGAGGACTTCATGCACAACGTCGAATATTTCGTCGACGTGACGGCGGACTACCGATCGGACTTCGTGGTGTTCCCGGAGCTGTTCACCCTCCAGCTGCTGGCGCTGGAGGAGAAGAAGCTGAACCCGGCGGAGTCCATCGAGGCCCTGACCCGCTACACGCCGCGGTTCGTGGAGGAGATGTCCAAGCTGGCCATCAGCTACAACATCAACATCATCGGCGGCTCGCATCCCACCCGCACCGACGACGGCGAGATCCAGAATGTCGCCTACGTCTTCCTGCGCGACGGCTCGGTCCACGCCCAGGAGAAGATTCACCCCACCCCCAACGAGCGGCACTGGTGGAACATCAAGGGCGGCGACATGGTCCACGCCATCCCCACCGACTGCGGCCCGATCGGGGTGCTGATCTGCTATGATTCCGAGTTCCCCGAACTGGCGCGACGGCTGGTGGACGAGGGCGCGCGCCTGCTGTTCGTGCCCTTCTGCACCGACAACCGTCAGGGCTATCTGCGGGTCCGCTACTGCAGCCAGGCCCGGGCCATCGAGAACCAGTGCTACGTCACCCTGTCGGGCAATGTGGGCAATCTGCCCAACGTCGAGAACATGGACATCCAGTACGCCCAGTCCTGCATCCTGACCCCGTGCGACTTCCCCTTCGCCCGCGACGGCATCGCCGCCGAGGCGACCGAGAATGTGGAGACGGTGACCGTGGCCGATCTGGACCTGTCCGACCTCGCTTGGGCCAAGGCCCAGGGCACGGTGCGCAATCTGCGCGACCGCCGCTTCGACCTCTACAAGACCGTGTGGAGCGACAAGGGCTAGGCTGTCATCACGCCGGGAGGATGAACCATGCCGGATCCGTCACCGCGCCTGCTCTCCGGCGGCAATCCGCAGATTCCCAAGGGCTATGGGGACGCCCCGGTCCAGGCCTACATCGCCGCCATGCCGGGCTGGAAAAGCGATGTGGGCCGCCGCCTCGACGCGATCATCACCGGGGCGGTCCCCGATGTTCGCAAGGCCGTGAAGTGGAATTCGCCCCTCTACGGCATGGACGGCGAGACCTGGTTCCTCAGCTTTCATTGCTTCGACCGCTACATAAAGATCGCCTTTCATAGGGGGGCCGACCTCAAGCCTCTGCCCCCCGTGGCGTCGAAGCAGGTGCACATTCGCTACCTGCATGTCCCCGAGGACGGGACTCTTGATGAAGAGCAGTTCGCCGACTGGGTGGCGCAGGCCGCCCGCCTCCCCGGCGAGAAGATGTGAGCTTTACACGGTCGGACCATCGCCTGTTTTCGCCCCCTCCCCTTCAGACCGCCTACAATGGGTGACCATCGGGCCGGAGGGAGGACGATTTCAGACTATTCAGACAATTCAGACCCTGTTTTTTCGCGCTGGAGTCCGAAATCCGACCAGGGTCAGCGCGCTAGTCCACCGCTGTGATTTCAACGTCCTGGCCGGCCACAACCGCGATGTCGCCGACCCGCTTGCCCATCAGGGCCCGGGCCAGCGGCGAGACGTGGGACACCGACCCCTTCGCCGGATCGGCCTCGTCCTCTCCGACGATGCGCCAGGTCTGCACCCGGCCGTCCTCGCGCGCGATGGCCACCGAGCCGCCGAAGCGCACGGCGCCCTCCGGGATCGTCTCCACCAGCTGCGCATTGCCGCGCCGGGCGGACCAGTAGCGCAGGTCGCGGGTGGCCCGCGCCATGGCGGTGCGGTCCGCCTCGATGTCGCCCTTGGCCTGGGCGGCGGCGTAGGCGGCGCGGGCGGCGGCCAGTTCGGCGTCGATCATGGCCAGGCCGTCAGCCGTGACCAGATTGGCGTGGGGAGAAACGGGGCGGTCGGGAAGATCGGCGGCCGTGGCCTCCAGATCCTCCTCGCGGGTGAAGGCGACGCTCATGGCCGCGCTCGGTGGCGGTGCTTCAATGTCATGTCAGGGAAAGGATCAGCCTTCGGACAGGTTCCACCGTCAGCTGCGCCACTCCTGGATGATCTCGTCCGAGCCGATGGGGGCGAAGGCCACATAGTCGCGGCGGATGCGGACCACGCACAGGGGCCTCTGGTCCGGTCCCGCGCTCTGGCACCGTACAGGCCGCCCGTCGGCGAAGGCGCCCAGACGCCCCTCGACGATCAGGTGGAAGCCCGTGGGCCGCTCCAGGGTCTCGCCCTCGGCGGCGCGGACGGCGGCCTGCCAGGGCCGGCCGCCCCGCTGGTCCACCCGCGAACTGTCGGCTTCGAAGAAGGCCGCCAGGCCCACGGTCTGGGGCGAGGCGGCGGGGGCGCCGCCCAGCGGATCGACCCGGATCGGCGGACAGGTGTCCCCGGCCATCCACGGGCGCGGAATCCAGAAGCCCTCGACCGCGTCATAGGGGCCCCCGCCCAGCTGGGCCACGAACCCGGTCTCGGTCCAGTTCTCGGGCCGGGCCGACAGGCGGATGGTCGCGCCTTCGTCGGCGTACTCCCACCAGGCCCAGGCGTCTGAGCCCGCCTGACGCGGCCCGAAACAGCCGAAGGGAATGCGGATTCGGAAATTGCGCCCGGCCAGTTCGGCCTCGCTCGCCGGCGCCGCCTCGCCCGTCGCATAGGCGGCGGTGGCGCGGTTGACCATGTCCAGCAGCTGGGCCCGCGTCAGGGCCGGCGGCGGCAGGGGGATGGTCGGGGTCTGGACCGGCTCGACCGTCTCCGGCTCGGGCGTCGGCTCCGGGGTGTCCGGCGTCGGGTCGCCACGCAGCAGCATGACCCCCGCCGCCCCCAGAATCATCACGAACACAACCGCCGCCAGGATCAGCCGGAGGCGGTTCGAATTGGATGGCGAGCTCGACATGACTGAACCCTAGCACAGACTTGGCGTTGCAACAGTGTGATCACGCAACGGAGTGTTGACGCGGGGCTTCGGGTCTGTGTCCTGATCCCATGACCTTCGATCAACTGCTCGCCTTGGTGATTCTGGCGGCCGTCGTGGCCGCCCTGATCCATGGCAAGGTGCGCGCCGACGTGGTGGCCCTGACCGGCGCCGCGGCGCTGCTGGCCACCGGCGTGATCCGCCCGGTGGAGGTGCAGGGCGCCTTCGCCAGCCCGGCGATCATCACCCTGGCCTCACTGTTCGTCATCGCCTACGCCATCGAGCTGTCGGGTCTTCTGGACTGGGTCATCCAGCGCGGTGTCATCCTGTGCCGCCGAATTGGCGCCCTGGGCCTGTGGCTGGCCATGGGCCTGTGCGGCGCGGGCTCGGCCTTCCTGAACAACACCCCCATCGTGGTGCTGGCCGCACCGGTGGTGCGCGACATGGCCCAGTCGCTGGGGCATTCACCCAAGCGCTATCTGATCCCCCTGTCCTACCTGACCATCATGGGCGGGGCCTGCACCCTGATCGGCACGTCCACCAACCTGTTGGTCAACGACATGGCCAGGAACGCCGGCCAGCCCGGCTTCGGCATCTTCGAGATCACCCCGGTGGCCCTGGTGATCGGCGCCGCCGGGGCGGCCTATCTGTTCCTGCTGGGCGGCCGGACCCTGGCCAAACACGCGGGTGACGAGAGCGACGATGCCGATCAGGATCAGGCGGATTCGGGCGTCGTCTATGTGGGCGACTCCGAGCTGTTCGCCAAGCACAGGCCTCTGGACCTGACCCGCGCCTTGGTCTCGGCGGGGGTGTTCGTGGGCGTGGTGATCGTCGCGGCCATGGGCTGGGCGCCCATCGCCGCCTCGGCCTTCGCCGGCGCCGTTCTGCTGGTCCTGCTGGGCACCATCAACGCCGACGAGGCCTACCGGGGCCTGCGTCCCGAGGTGCTGCTGCTGATCGCGGGCATGGTGGTGGTGGGCCTGTCGTTCGAGGTCACGGGCCTGGCCTCCACCGTCACCGGCGGGCTGATCGGCCTGATCCAGCCGCTGGGGCCATGGGGCGCCCTGTTCCTGCTCTACGGCTTCGTCCTGTTGTGCACCGAGGTGCTGTCCAACGCCGCCGTGGCGGTGCTGCTGACGCCGCTTGCCGTGGCCCTCGCCGACAGCCTGGGAGTGGACGCGCGGCCCTTCATCGTCGCGGTGATGATGGCCGCCAGCGCCGCCTTCGCCACCCCGTTCGGCTACCAGACCAATGTGCTGGTCTTCCAGATCGGCCGCTACAGTTACATGGACTTCGTGCGGGTGGGCCTGCCCATGAACCTGATCACCTGGGTGGTCGGCGGTCTGGTCATCCCGCTGGTCTTCCCCTTCTGATCATGGCGCGTGTCACCGTCATCGGCGCCGGACCCGCCGGCCTCATGGCCGCCGAAACGCTGGCCCAACGTGGACACGCCGTCACGGTGCTGGAGCGCATGCCCTCGGTCGCGCGCAAATTCCTCATGGCCGGGCGTGGCGGGCTGAACCTCACCCACTCCGAACCGATCGGCCCGTTCATGGGCCGCTACGGCGACGCGCGCACCCGGCTCCAGCCCGGCATCGACGCCTTCCCGCCCGCCGCCCTGACCGCCTGGGCCGAGGCGCTGGGCCAGCCGGTCTTCACCGGCAGCAGCGGCCGCATCTTCCCCCGCGCCATGAAGGCCTCGCCACTGCTGCGCGCGTGGCTGGCCCGCCTCGCCGAACAGGGCGTGGAGATCCGCACGCGGCAGGACTGGCGCGGCTGGGATGACCAGGGCCGCCTGATCATCGCCGGGCCGGACGGCGAACGCGCCGAGGCCCCCGACGCCGTGGTGCTCGCCCTGGGCGGCGCCAGCTGGCCACGTCTGGGGTCGACCGGCGACTGGGCCGGCCGGCTGAGCGCGCGCGGCGTGCCCGTGACCCCCTTCCGCCCGGCCAACAGCGGCTTTCTGGCCGACTGGAGTCCGACCTTCGTTGAGCGGTTCGCGGGCCAGCCGCTGAAGGGCGCCGCCTTCACCTTCGACGGCCGCACCGTGCGCGGCGAGGCCATGATCGCCGCCTACGGGCTGGAGGGCGGGGCGGTCTACGCCCTGTCCGCCCCCCTGCGCGACGCCGTGGAGCGCGACGCCCGCGCCGTCCTGACCATCGACCTGAAACCGGATCTGAGCCTCGCGGCCCTGACCGACCGGCTGGCCCGCCCGCGCGGGTCCCGGTCCCTGTCCAACCACCTGAGAAAGGCCGCCGGCCTGTCGCCCGCCGCCATCGGCCTGCTGCGCGAAACCGGCGACGGCCTGCCCCCCAACCCGGCAGACGACCCGGCCGCACTCGCCTCGCTCATCAAGGCCGCGCCCCTGATCCTGACCAGCGTGCAGGGGCTGGACCGGGCCATCTCCACCGCCGGAGGGATCGCGTGGGACGCGGTGGACGAGCGCCTGATGCTGACGGCCCTGCCCGGCGTCTTCGTGGCGGGCGAGATGCTGGACTGGGAGGCCCCCACCGGCGGTTATCTTCTGCAGGGCTGCTTCGCCACGGGCCGCGCGGCGGGCCTCGGCGCGGCGGACTGGCTGGGCTGAATTCCGCCGCCGGGGTCGACTCCGCCGGTCCCGGCAGGCAGCCTTGGGACTGATCCCTGACCGGACCGGAGTCCCTCATGTCCCTGCGCCGCGCCCTCCTTCCCGTACTTTCCGCCGCCCTGCTGGCCGCCTGCGCCCAGTCGTCGGAAAGGCCCGAGATCGCGGTCGACGCCGCCCGCATGAACGACTACGTCCGGGTTCTCGCCTCCGACGATTTTCAGGGGCGCGGCCCCGCCGGTCCCGGCGAGCAGCCCACGGTCGACTATCTGGTGGAGCAGTTCCGGGCTCTCGGCCTGCAGCCCGGCGGCCCCGATGGCCAGTGGATCCAGACCGTCCCCCTCAGCCGCACGGCCCAGGACGGCCCCGCCACCATCACCGCAGCCGCCGACGGCTGGACCCGCACCCTTGAGCGCGGCCCCGACATTCTGGTCAGCAGCGACCGGCCCGAGACCCGCATCACCGTCACCGACGCCCCGCTGGTCTTCGTGGGCTACGGCGTCAGCGCGCCGGAGCGCGACTGGGACGACTTCAAGGGCGTCGACCTGACCGGCAAGATCATGGTGGTTCTGGTCAACGACCCGGACTTCGAGGTCCCCGAGGATCACCCCACGGCGGGCCTGTTCGACGGGAACGCCATGACCTTCTACGGCCGCTGGGTCTACAAATTCCAGGAGGCGGCGCGTCAGGGCGCGGCCGGGGTGCTGGTGATCCACGAGGATTCCGGCGCCGGCTACGGCTGGAGCGTGCTCCAGAACTCCGCCCCCGCGCCCAAGCTGGACATCGTGCGCGAAGACCCGAACGCCGACCGCGCGCCCTTCCAGGGCTGGATCCAGCGCGAACAGGCCGAGGCCCTGCTGGAACAGGCCGGTCTGGATTTCAACACGCTCAAGGCCGCCGCCCAGCAGCGCGACTTCCAGCCGGTCGAGCTGGACGGCGTCACCCTGTCCGTGGACTTCCGCCAGACCGTGGACCGCATCGAGACGCAGAACGTGGTGGCCCGCGTGGACGGCGCCGCGCGGCCGGACGAGACGATCATCTACGGCGCCCACTGGGACGCCTTCGGCCGCGCCACGCCCGATGCGGACGGCGACGACATCTATAACGGCGCGGTGGACAATGCGACGGGCCTGGCCGCCCTGCTGGAGCTGGCCCGGCTGTTCGCAGAAGGCCCGGCGCCGGAACGCTCGGTGGTCTTCATGGCCTGGGCGGCTGAGGAGCCAGGCCTGCTGGGCGCCGAGTATTATGCGGTCAATCCGCTGTCGCCGCTGGAGACCACGGTGGCTAACATCAACATGGACTCCTTCCTGCCTGGCGACCACATCGACCCGCAGGTGGTCATCATCGGCCCGGGCAAGAGCGAGCTGGACGCCATTCTCGAACGCCATGTCCAGGCCGCGGGCCGCACGGTCATCCCTGATCCCGCGCCCCACGCCGGCGCCTTCTACCGCTCTGACCATTTCCCCCTGGCGCGCCGGGGCGTGCCCGCCCTGTTCGCGGCGGCGGACTTCACCGGCCACAACGACGCCAGCCGCGACTATGTGCAGAACCGCTATCACCAGCCGTCCGACGAGTGGGACGAGACCTGGACCATGGGCGCGGCCGCCGCCAATGTTCAGCTGCTATTTGATGTGGGGGCCGAACTGGCCAACTCGGACCTTTGGCCCGGATGGACCGAGGGCGACGAGTTCGAGGCGGTGCGCCAGTCCTCCGCGGCGTCGCGTCGCTAGCGCGTCGTCACGGGGGCGCGTAGAACCGGGTCATGGAAAACGTGTTCGACATCCTGATCCTGCTGGCCATCGGCGCCGTGGCCGTAACCCTGCTCATGGGCATCTATTCGCTCTATCGCGGCGGCGAGTTCGCCCGATCCCATTCCAACAAGCTGATGCGCCTGCGTGTGGCGCTTCAGGCTGTCGCCATCATCCTGCTGGTGGCGGGCATGTGGTGGAAGTCCCAGAACGGAGGCTGACCCGCCCATGGTCGTGCTGAACAAGATCTACACAAAGACCGGCGATGACGGGGCCACCCGCCTGGCCAACGGTGAGCCGGTCTCCAAGTCGGACCTGCGGGTCGAGGCCTACGGCGCGGTGGACGAACTGAACGCCGTCATCGGCCTGTGCCGCCTTCACACCGCCCAGCACGACCGCATCGACGCCAAGCTGGCCCGCATCCAGAACGAGCTGTTCGATCTGGGCGCCGACCTGGCCACGCCCCACGATCCGCCGCCCAGGTGGGAAGCCCTGCGCATCGTGGCGTCCCAGGTGGCGCGGCTGGAGTGCGAGATCGACGAGATCAACGACGCCCTGAAACCGCTGGACAGCTTCATCCTGCCGGGCGGCTCGCCCCTGTCGACCCATCTGCATTTGGCCCGCACCGTCTGCCGCCGCGCCGAGCGCGAGGCCGTGCGGCTGGTGGAGTCCGGCCAGACCGTCACCCCCGAGGCGGTGATCTATCTGAATCGCCTGTCGGACCTGCTGTTCGTCGCCGGACGCCGCGCCAATGCGAATGGGGCCGATGACGTGCTCTGGAAGCCGGGCGCGACCCGCTAGCCCCGCCCCGGCAGGTACTCCAGGGTGAACGCCTCGCGCCAGTCCAGGGCCTGGGGATAGACCCCCGCCTCCGACGTCACCGCGAAGAAGTCGCGCCAGCGGTCCTCGGTCATGGCGCCGATGCCCATGATGGCCGCGTCGCCGCCCTGCACGATCTGGTTTTCCCTCAGGGCCTCGCGGGCCTGGGCCAGCACCTCGGCGGTCATCTCCGGATTGTCGGCCATGATCAGGGCGTCGGCCTCGGCCGGGTCGCCGTTCAGATAGTCGTGCCAGCCCTCGGCCGAGGCGGCGATGAAGGCCCGCAGGGCCTCGTCATTGTCCCGGGCGAAGGCGTTGGGCGCCAGCACCATGCAGGCGTAGGAGGGATAGCCCTCGTCCGCCAGCAGGAACACCCGCGGCTCGAACCCGCCGACCTGCTCAATCGTGTAAGGCTCACTGGTCAGATAACCCTGCTGCACCGCCCGCTCGTCGGCCAGGAACGGGGCCGGGTTGAAGGTGTAGGTGCGCACCTGGTCGTCGGTGAAGCCGTACCGGGCCCTCAGCCACACCCAGAACGCATCCCGCGACGCGGTGGCCAGCAGGAACGGCCGCCCGGCCAGATCCGCGATGCCTTCCAGCGCCGGGTCGGGGTGCGCGATCAGCACCTGCGGGTCCTTCTGGAAATAGGCCGCCACCGCCTTCACCGGCGCGCCCTCGGCCACCAGATTCAGCGGGATGAAGCTGTTGGACCCCATGCCCAACTCCACCGCCCCGGACGCCAGCAGCTGGGGCACGTTCACGCCCGGCCCGCCCTGGATGATCTGGACGTTCAGATTGCGCGCCCCGTAGGCCCCCGACGCCAGCGCCTGATAGAATCCGCCATGCTCGGCCTGGGCCCGCCAGTCGGTGGCGAAGCGCAGGCGCACGCGTCCCTGTTCGTCCACCGGGGCCTCGGACCGCCCGCACGCGCTCAGGCCCAGCGCCGAAGCGGCCAGCCCGGCGCCGATGACGGCCCTGCGATGCGGAAAAGCCATGCGATTCTGTCCCCGGAGATCACGGGGACGTTATGACGGCGACGCCCGGATTGGAAGGTCGGCCTGGTCCGCCCGCTCGAGGAACCGCACCGCGCTCATCACATGGGTGGTCACCCCGATCGGCAGCACCGCTTCGTTGACGTCGAACAGCGGCGAGTGGTTGGGCGGCGAGTCGTCCGGGTCGACGCCCTCGGGCGTGGCGCCCAGATGATAGAACACCCCCGGAATCTGCTGCTGATAGTAGGAGAAGTCCTCGGCGATGGTGGTCGGCGGCGTGGCGGCGTTCAGGTCTTCGGCGCCCACCACCTCCTCCAGCACCGGCGCCAGCCAGGCGGACAGATCCGGGTCGTTGAACACAAGGGCCGCGTTCTGGAACACGGTCATCTCCGCCTCGGCGCCGTGGGCGTGAGCCACATGCTCCACCGCCGCGGTGGCCCGCGCCACCAGATCGTCGCGCTGGGCCACGTCGAAGGTCCGCAGGGTGCCACTCAGGGCCGCGGTGTCGGGGATGATATTGTAGCGCACGCCCGCGTTCATGGTGGCGATGGTGAAAACGGTCGGCGTGGTGGTCGGGTCCACCGTGCGCGCCGTCAGGGTGTTGATGGTGTTGATGATCCCGGCCGAGGCGGCGATCACGTCCACGCCGCGCCACGGCCAGGCCCCGTGGGTCTGGACCCCGGTCAGGGTGATGTCCACGCGGTCCGACGCGGCCATGAAGCCCCGGGGCCGATAGCGCAGGGTCCCCGCCTCGCCCGGCGTCACATGCAGGCCGAAGATGGCCTGGGGCCGCGGATCATCCAGACCGCCCTCGGCCAGGATGCGCGCCGCGCCGCCCATGGGCTCGCCCGGAGGCGCCCCTTCCTCGGCGGGCTGGAACACGAAGACGATGGTTCCGGCCAGTTGCTCCTTCATCCCGGCCAGGATCTGGGCCGCGCCCATCAGCATGGCCATGTGTGCGTCGTGGCCGCAGGCGTGGGCCACCGGCACCGTCGCGCCCTGGTACTCGCCCGTGGCGGTCGAGGCGAAGGGCAGGCCTGTGGCCTCGCGCACCGGCAGGGCGTCCATGTCGGCCCGCAGCGCCACCACCGGCCCGTCTCCGGCGCCGCCGCGCAGGATCGCTATGACCCCGGTGGCCGCCACGCCCGTGCGCACCTCCAGCCCGAGGCCGCGCAGGTGTTCGGCCACATAGGCCGCCGTATCGTGTTCGGCGAAGCCCAGTTCGGGATTGGCGTGCAGATGGCGGCGCCATGCCACCACCTGCGGCTGGATCGCCTCGGCCTGTTCGCGCACCTCACTGGCGGAGATGGGCGACTGGGCGTAGGCAGGAAGTGAAAGGGCGCCCAGCGCCGCCCCCGCCAGCATTCCGACCGTCCATGATCCGTACCGTCCGCGCATTCCCGTCCCTCCTGTTCAGCCCCGCGATCATGGGCGCGGGCGGGCGGACGGCGCAAGGGCCGCAGGGGCGACGCCCATGAAGCTCAAGTCCGAAGCCTTCGGCCTGCTGTTCGCGGTCACCCTGACGGCGGGCGCCGGCAACATGGCGCTGCAGTCGGTGCTGCCCGCCATCGGGCGCGAGTTCGGTCTGGCCGACACCCTGGTGGCCTTCGCCTTCGCCCTCTCGGCCCTGCTGTGGACCGTGGCCTCGCCCTATTGGGCGCGCCTGTCGGACCGGTGGGGGCGCAAGCGGGTGATGATGATCGGCCTGACCGGCTTCATCATCTCCATGCTGGGCTTCGGGATCGCGGCCACTCTGGGGCTGGTGCACTGGCTGTCGGCGCCGGTGGCCTTCGTGCTGATGGCCATCGCGCGGGCGGTGTACGGCCTGCTGGGCTCCGCCGCCCCCATCGCCGCCCAGGCCTATGTGGCGGACCGCACCTCGCGTCGTGCGCGCACCCGCGCCATGTCCATGCTGGCCTCGGCCCAGGGGCTGGGCACCGTCATCGGGCCGGCCCTGGCGCCCTTCTTCGTCCTGCCCTTCGTGGGTCTGGCCGGCCCCATGTACGCCTTCGCCTTCATGGGCCTGGTGGTGCTGATCCTGCTGTGGAAGCGCCTGCCCAGCGGCGACGTGGTCCGCCACCCGGTCAGGCCCGGCGACCCGGCCGGCAAGGGGCTCTGGAAGGACCTGCGCGTGCGCGACTTCCTGATCTACGGCCTGCTGGTCACGGGGGCCCAGGCGGTGAATATCGCCGTGCTGGGTTTTCACGTCATCGACGAGATGGGCCTGCCGGGACGCGAGGCCCAGTCCTTCATCGGCGTCGCCATGCTGTCCGGCGCCGCCGCCACCCTGATGGTGCAGTGGGGCCTGATCCCCATGCTCAAGATGCAGCCGCGCGAGCTGATGCGCTGGGGCGCGGCCCTGGCCCTGGTCGGTAATCTCATGAGCATAGCCGCACCCGGCTTCTTCGGCGTGGTCGTGGGCTACGCGGTGGTCTCCATGGGCGCCGGCTTCGCCCGCCCGGGCTTCACCGCCGGGTCGTCCCTGGCCGTGGAGCCCCACGAGCAGGGTTCCATCGCCGGGCTCATCATGTCGCTGGCCGGGCTCAGCTTTCTGGCCCCGCCCGTCATTGGCGTGGCCCTGTACGAACTGGCCGAACCGGGGCCGTTCATCGGCAATTCGGTGCTGCTGGCCGCCGCCCTGATCCTGTGCTTCGTCAGCACGCCCCTGAAAGCCGCCCCGTCCGGCCGCAGCCGCCGCCCCGTCGAAGGTCCGGCCTCCCAGCCCGGTCCCGAGGGCAAGCAGAACCTGTCGTGACGCCTTCCTCACGCCGCATGATGCTGTAAAAGCCCGCCCATGGATTTTCGTGTCGAGAACAAGATCGGCGTGCCCGCCACCTCCGACGCCCTCTGGGAGGTGCTGTCGGACCTGGGGCGTTGGCCACACTGGAACCCCGTCTTTGTTGAGGCCGAGGGTGCGCTCGGCTTCGGCGCCCCGCTCAGCCTGGTCGAGCGCATCGAAGGACTGGGCGAGCGCCGGGTTCAGGCCCGCCTGGGCGACTGGGTTCCCTATTCCAAGCTGGTCTGGGCTGAAAAACGCGGCTGGCAGTTCACCTCGACCCGCTATGTGCTGATCGACGAGATCGCGCGTGGCAGCTGCATCGTCACCAACGGCGAGATCTATGGCGGCATGCGCGGCGAGAGCTGGTTCATGAAACATCGCCGCAGCCTGCGCCTGGCGTGCGAGACCATGAACGAGGCCCTGCGCGATCAAGCCCTGGCCCGCGAATCCTGACCCCTTTCAAACCAAGGACGACATCCATGGCCGACGACCTGGACACCCCGATCTCCACCATGGCCGTGCGCCTGGCCAACAGCACCCAGCGCGTGGTGCTGTACGAGTACGAGGACGTGATCGTTTTCCTGAAGCCGGGAGCGAAACTTCAAGGCGTGTTCACCGGTTCGGAGAACCCGCCGAAAAGCACCGGCACCATGGCCGACTGGCCGGACCTGACCCCTGAGAAGAAGGCCTGATCCAGGCCTCTCCGGTCACCATCCGTTAACCGCGATTAAAGGGCTTTTCGTCCACCTTGCCCCCATGTCGGGAAAGGCCGCGCGCAAGGGATTGCTGAAGACCACCGTGGCCCTGACGGCCGCGGGGACGATGGCGCTCGCCCCCATGGCGCCCAGCGCCGCCCAGGACGCCGCGCTCGAGCCCGTGGCCGTCCGTATCGGGGCCAATGACACCTTCACCCGCGTGGAGTTCGCCGGCGTGATCGGCGCGCGCGCCCGCATCCGCCGCGAGAACCGTCAGATCATCATCCGCGTGGGCTCCACGGCCGCGCCGGACATCGCGCGCCTGCGGGTCGATCCGCCCCCCGGGGTCGAGCGCGTCGAGACGCGCGGCGTCCAGGGCGGAACCGAGGTGGTCATCCACCTGCTTGAGGGCGCCCAGGCGATCACCGGCCGCGCCGACGGCGCCGTCTTCATCAATCTCTACGCGCCCGGACAGGGTCCTGCGGCCGCCCCCTCACCCGCCGTCCCGGCTTCGGGCGTGGTGCCCGTGGCCGTCACCGCCGGCCCCGACCGTCTTCAGCTGCGCTTCGAATGGGCCGCCCCCGTGGGCGCCGCAGTGTTCCGCCGGGGCGAGGCCGTCTGGATCGTCTTCGACCATGCCGCGCGTCTGGACCTGAATGATGAGGCCGGCCGCGACCTGGGTCCCGCCACGGGCGTCCGATGGGCGGCCGGGCCTGACTATGTGGCCGTGCGCATCGCGGCGCCCGAAAACCTGACCCTCAGCGCCAACGGCGAGGGCGCGGCCTGGACCGTGTCCCTCGGCGGCCCCGCCGGCGGGCCCGGCGGTATCCTGCTGAGCCGCGACGAGGAC
Organism: Brevundimonas abyssalis TAR-001; assembly: GCF_000466985.1. GTDB lineage: Bacteria > Pseudomonadota > Alphaproteobacteria > Caulobacterales > Caulobacteraceae > Brevundimonas > Brevundimonas abyssalis. Next base: position 11,145 of record NZ_BATC01000027.1, on the reverse strand, counting down.
AGCGGCCCCACCGCCCTGGTGGCCGAATTGGCCGGCGCCGGGCGCGCCGTCTGGCTGACCGATCCGCTGGTGGGCGACCGCTTCGCCGCCGTCACGGCCCTGGCCCCGGCCAAGAGCATGGGCTCGCGCCGCCGTCTGGTCGACCTGACGCTGCTGCCCACCGCCCAGGGCCTGGGAATCGAAACCGCCACGGACGACCTGAGGGTGTCCGTCCAGGGCGATCTGGTGCGCATGACGCGTCCCTCGGGCCTCAGCCTGTCGCGCCCCACCGACAGCCTTCAGGCCGCCGCCGCCCAGGCCGGCGCGCCGCGGCGCGCGCCCTACGCCGCCCTCATCCTGGCCACATGGGCCGACACGGGAGAGGCCGAGTTCGGCGCCCGTCGCCGTCAGCTTCAGGCCGAGGCTGCCCGCGAAGCCGCCGAATCCGAGGACAATCCCCGCGCCCCGGTCGAAGCGCGGCTGGCCCTGACCCGGTTCCTGATCGGCACGGGCCTGCACCATGAGGCCATCGGCGCCCTCAACGCCCTTGTCGTCGCCGCCCCCGCCATGGCCAGCGAGCCGGAGGTGCGCGGCCTTCGCGGCGCCGCCCGCGCGGCCATCGGCCGCCAGAACGAAGCCCTGGCCGACTTCTCCGGCTCGGCGCTCGCCAATGACCCGTCCGCCGCCGTCTGGCGCGGCTACATCGCGGTCCAGCAGTCCGACTGGGCCACGGCGCGGCAGTCCTTCGCGCAAGCGCGCGGGCCATCGACCAGTTCCCGCCCGTCTGGCGCGCCCGCTTCGGCACGGCCCACGCCCTGGCGGCGCTGGAGACCGGCGACCTGACCGCCGCCCGCTCCCTGCTGGCCTATGTGTTCAGCCAGAACCCGCCCGCCGCCGACCAACTGGGAGCCCGCCTGATACAGGCCCGGATGTTCGAGCTGGAGGGCCAGACCGACCGCGCCCTGGCCGTCTACCAGGCCGTGGCCCGCGCACCGCTGGACGGCCTCTCCACCCCCGCGCGGCTGGGCGCGATCCGCCTGCGCATGGCAGGCGGCGACCTGACCCCCACCCAGGCCGCGGCCGAGCTGGAGCCGTTGCGCTGGCGCTGGCGCGGCGACGCCGTGGAGCTGGAGGTGATCCGCTCGCTGGGCGGCATCTATCTCTCCCAGGGCCGCTACCGCGAGGCGCTGGACGCCCTGCGCGGGGCCGGAACCCGGTTCTCGTCCCTGCCCCAGTCCTCCGAACTGCAGCAGGACCTGGCCCAAGCCTTCCGCAGCCTGTTCCTGGAGGGCGCCGCCGACGGCCTGCAGCCCGTCCAGGCCCTGGCCCTGTTCTACGACTTCCGCGAGCTCACGCCCGTGGGCGCCGACGGCGACGACATGGTGCGCCGCCTGGCCCGCCGTCTGATCGACGTGGACCTGCTGGGGCCCGCCGCCGAACTGCTGCAGCATCAGGTCGAGAACCGGCTGGACGGCGTGGCCCAGGCCCAGATCGCCACCGACCTGGCCGCCGTCTATCTGATGAACCGTCAGCCGGAGCAGGCCCTGCGCGCCATCTGGGCGACCCGCACCACCCTGTTGCCGAACGCCCTGAACGCCGAGCGCCGGGCGGTCGAGGCCCGCGCCCTGATGGAGCTGGGCCGCTATGACCATGCGCTGGAGATTCTGGGATCGGACCAGAGCGTCCCCGCCCGCGAGGTGCGCGCCGACCTGCACTGGCGGCGACTGGACTATGGCGCGGCCGCCGCGACCTATGAGGCCCTGCTGGGCGAGCGGTGGCGCGACGCCTCAACGCCACTGACTGCGGCCGAGGAGACCCGGCTGATCCGCGCCGGCGTGGGCTACAGCCTGGCCCGCGAGCCCGCGCCCCTTGCCCGCCTGTCGGAACGCTATGCCGGCTTCATCGAAGGCGCTCGCTCGTCCGGCGCCCTGCGCATCGCCCTGGCGGGGCCGGGATCGGACCAGAGCGCCTCGGACTTCGCCACCCTGGCGGCGCGCACAGACACCTTCACCGGTTGGGTCGCCACCATGAAACAGACCTTCCGCGAGCGCACCGGCGCGACCTAGAGCCTGATCGGTTGAGGTGGAATCGCTTCGCGATTCCGCCGATACGGTGAATCAGGCACGCGGCCGCGCCTTCCACTGCGCCCGGGTCTGGCCCCAGATGTCGACGGTCAGACCTTGCAACGGCGGCGGCAGACGCCCCGGCCCGCGATTGGTCGAGCCAAGCCGTTCCGCCACCTTCTGCGACGGCCGGTTGTCCGGAGCGATGGAGTGGATGACGTCGTCCCAGCCCAGCACGTCAAAGGCGTAGTCCATGGCCGCCGCCGCCCCCTCCACCGCATAGCCCTTGCCCCAGGCGTCCCGGTGCAGGCCCCAGCCCACCTCCGTCCCCGGCCAGTCCAGTGGCGCCCACGGCCCCAGCCGCCCGACCCACAGGCCGCTCGACTTCTCGATCACCGAGAGCATGGACGCGCCGGTCAGATGCCAGGCCCCCGCCATGACCATGAAGCCGCGCCAGGCGGCGGCGGGCGGCTGGGCCCCGCCCAGGAATTGCGCGCTGACCTCGTCAGCCATGAACTCGGCCCAGCGGGGAAAATCCGCCATCTCGATGGGGCGCAGGATCAACCGCTCGGTCTCGATCGTCACCTTGCTCAAAACAGATACTCCCGCTCCAGGGTGTAATGGGATCCCGCGTCTGTCAGGACGCTGGTGTACAGGCCGAACCGGTCCACCCGGAAGGGCGGCGAGTGCAGCAGATTGTGGCCGGTCATCCAGGCCCCGACACGATCGTCCTCGGCGCCTCTCAGATAGGCCAGGGTGACATGCGGCCGATAGTCACGGGATTCCATGACCACGCCCGCCCGCTGGCCCGCCACGCGGCACCGGCCGGCGAGGATGTTCAGGGGCTCCGAAGCGGCCACCCCGGCCCACAGGGCGCGGGTCCTGTGGCCGTCGCCGAAGGCCCCGACGCCCTCGAGTGTCAGATCGAACGGATCGACCCGGGCCTTGTCAGTTCAGCGGCCAGGTCGTCGGCGCGCGGCTCGCCCAGGGCGCCGTAGAAGGCCAGGGTGATGTGCAGCGCCTCGGCAGGCCGCCAGCGTGCGCCGGGCAGGCCCCGCTGGCGCCGCGCCAGGCCTTCCGCAATGTCGAAAGGGATCGGAACGGCGGCGAACAGTCTGATCATGTCGCATCACTAACGCGGCGCCGCGAACCGTGACAAACCGGTTTTGCTTGCAAGGATGGGTGGGGATTCCGATATTGGCGATGAAGGCCGGGTCGAGACCCGGCCATATGGAGATAGAGAGACGCGATGAACGACTTCAACCGAGGCTATCCGGCCCAGGCTCCGGCCCGCGCGGACATGGCGGTGGACGCCGGCCTGCGCGCCTTCATGCTGGGCGTCTACAACAAGCTGGCCCTTGGCCTGGTTGTGGCCGGCGCCCTTGCCTACGTCACCGGCAATGTGCCGGCGGTGGGCCAGTATCTGTTCGCCGAAACCGCCCAGGGCGGCGTCGGCTACACCCCGCTGGGCATGATCGTGGCCTTCGCGCCGCTGGCCATGCTGTTCGGCTCCATGTTCTTCATGAAGAATCCGACGGCGGGCGCGGTGAACCTGCTCTACTGGGCCGTGGTCGCCACCATCGGCGCCGGTCTGGGCGTGGTGTTCCTGGTCTACACAGGCACGTCCATCGCCTCGACCTTCTTCGTGACGGCGGCCGCCTTCGGCGCGCTCAGCCTGTGGGGCTACACCACGAAGAAGGACATGTCCGGCTGGGGCACCTTCCTGATCATGGGCGTGATCGGTCTGATCATCGCCATGGTGGTCAACATGTTCCTGGCCAATCCGTTGATGTACTTCGTCATCAACGCCCTGGGCGTGCTGATCTTCTCGGGCCTGATCGCCTATGACACCCAGCGCCTGAAGATGACCTACTACGCGCTCGGCGGCGACAAGGCCGCCATGGGCGTGGCCACCGGCTTCGGCGCCCTGGCCCTGTTCATCAATTTCGTGAACCTGTTCCAGTTCCTGCTGGCCTTCATGGGCGGGCGTGAATAGGGGATTTTTAGTGCGCTAACGCTCGCGTCGCGGACGCTCGCTATCTGAGCGCCTTGGCGCATAACGGCCTCAAGTAGCGCAAGGCGCGGTAGGCCAACCAAGATGGGCCCCGGAGTGATCCGGGGCCTTTTCTTATTCCACCACCTGAAATCGACGGGCGTCGAACACGCGCAGCACCTGGGCCAGGTCGCGGCCGCGCTTCAGGATCATGCCGCTCTGGTTCATCACCGCCCAGGCGCCCTGGCGACGGGCCAGGGCCGGGCGTTTCTCGATGCGGTAGGCGGGGGCGTCCCCGGCGCGGCGGAACACCGCGAACTCGGCCGCGTCCTTGCCCGGGGCCATGGCGTAATCCCGCCATTCGCCCGCCGCCACCATGCGGCCATAGACCCTGAGCATGGCGTCCAGCTCGCGGCGATCGAAGAACACCGGGCCGGCCGGGCCGTGGTTTGCGGGACTGTCGGAGGCGTCGGCGCTCATCGCGTTCAGCTTAGCGCGAACCGCCTGTGACGCCAGCGGCGGGAACGGGGATTTGACCGGCCCCTGAAGAAAAATGATGCGAACACGAAAAGGCCCTGTTTCGGTCCTTCCAACGCCCGTTTGGGCGCCCAGATAAGCAGTGTCGGCCGGTCGGGGTCGCCGGAGATCCCGGATCCTGAACAGCCCCCCCAGCCCCCCTGGATTTCATGGGGCCTCGACGGGCCGACAAACCTCCAAGCGAGACGCTCGTGCGACACCTCCCCCTCCCGGTCGCGCGGGCGTTTTGCGTTTGGGGTCAGCCCCCCGAGATCAGGCCCCCGAGGTCAGGCGCCCGGCAGGATCGCCGTCGCCGTCTCCCCGCCTCGCGTCACCGTCACCGTGATCTCGCGCCGCGCGCCCGACAGGGCCCGCTCCAGATCGGCCGCCCGGCGCACCGTGGCGTTCCCGGCCCGGGTGACCACGTCTCCGGCCGTCAACCCGGCCTGGGCCGCCGGCGAACCGGCCTCCACAGAGCGCACCTCAACCCCGGCCGCGCCGTCGGCGAAGCGCGCGCCGTGGGCCGACAGGCCCGTCGCGCCCAGGGCGATGGAAGGGCCGTTGGGCCGCTGCACCGTCATCGTCGTCGTCGCCGACCGGCCGTCCCTGAGATAGGTCGCTTCCAGCGAGGTTCCCGGCGGCGCAATGCCCGTCATGGCCTGGACCGTGCCGCCGTTTGACACGACCCTGTCCTCCAGCCCGGTGATGACGTCGCCGCGGCGCAGGCCCGCCCGGTCGGCGGGCGAGCCGGGGACCACGTCCTCGACCACCGCGCCCCGGCCGATCTCCAGCCCCATGTCCTCGGCCCGGCGGGGCGTCAGGGACGACACCGTCGCCCCGGTTTCGCCGCGCACCACCTCCCCGGTGGCCAGGATCTGGTCCGTGACGAAGCGCATGATGTTGATGGGCACGGCAAAGGCGATGCCGTCATTGCCGCCGCTCGTGCCGCCGCCTGACAGGATCGCCGTGTTGATGCCGATCAGCCGGCCCCGGCTGTCCAGCAGCGGACCGCCCGAATTGCCCGAGTTCACCGCCGCGTCCGTCTGGATGTAGTCCTCGACCGCATCGCCCAGTCCCGACCGCCCCAGGCCGGAGATAACGCCCATGGTCAGGGTCTGATCCAGGCCCAGCGGATAGCCCACCGCGAAGGCCAGGTCGCCGCTGCGCAGGGTTCCGGCGGGCGCCACGTGGACCTGGGTCAGGTCCGGCGCCGCGATTCTCAGCACGGCGATGTCCGTGGCCCGGTCCGCACCCAGCAGTTCAGCGCGATAGGAGCGGCCGTCCAGCAGATCGACGCGGAACGCCGTGCCGTTCTCGATCACGTGGTGGTTGGTGATGATCACCCCGCCCGCCGCGTCGATGATGACGCCCGATCCGCCCGAGATCTCCTTGGGCCCGTCGTCGCCGCGCGAGGGTCCGCCCCCGGCGCCCAGGGTGGTGATGGCCACAACGGCTGGAAGACTCGGCTCGATCCCAGCCGCGAAGGTGAACACACCCCGCTCGGCGTCATAGGGCATTTGCGGGGGTATCTGGGCCCAGGCGGCGCCCGCCGTCGTCAAGCTGATGGTCAGGGCCGCCACAGCCACCGTCCGGCGCAGTTGGATCGTATTCACGCAGCAAGCCCCCCATTGAATTCGGATCATAGACTAGACCCGGAAACGCGCCGTGACGACAGCCCCTGTTGATGCGTCATCAATGATCAGGTCGCCGCGGTGTCGGCGCGCCACGGCGCGCACGAACGGCAGGCCCATGCCATGGCTTTCCGGCCCCTCGCCAGGCGTCTGGGCCGCTGACCCGGCGAAGCCGGGCCCCTGATCCGCCACGCGCAGCACGGCCTCCCCGCCGTCCATGGCCACGGTGACGCGCACGACGCCGCCCGGCGGCGAATATTTCACCGCATTGTCCAGAAGATTGGTCGCCGCCCGCTGCAGCAGGGTGCGCACGCCCGGAATCTCCACCAAGGCCAGATCGGCCACGATGCTGACCTCCCGCTCGGCCGCCACGGCCTCGTACAGTTCGATCACCTGGGCGGCCAGGTCGTCCAGCCGCACCGTCTCGAACACCCAGGACGCGCCGTCCCGCAGCGCCAGGGCCTCGTTCATGGCGCGGGTCAGCTGGGCCAGGTCCGCGCCCGCCTGACCGGCCAGACGCACCCGCTCCGCCTCGTCGGTCGCCTCCGCCAGCCGGTCCAGCCGCGAGGACGCCCGGGCCAGGGGCGTGCGGAAATCATGGGCCAGCTGGTCCGACGCGTCCCGCAGCCAGCCCATCAACTCCTCCAGCCGGTCCAGCGTCTGGTTCACCCGCCGCGTCAGGCCGGTCAGCTCCGGCGCGGCGGCCGTCTCCGGCGCGCGCTCGGCGAAATCGCCCACCGCCGCCCGGTCCAGGGTCTGGCTCAACCGCTCGATGTCGATGGCCAGGCGCCGCCGGGCCAGGCTCGCGGCCCCCAGTCCGAAGACCAGGATCAGAACGCCGGTCACGAGGATGGTCAGCACCGCCCGGCCCCACGGCGCGCCACTGCGCTCCACCACCCGGCCCACGGTCAGGGTCAGGGCGCCGTAGGGCTGGCGCACGGCGGCCACCTCCACCGCGCGATTCGGGCACAGGGCGCCGCGCTCCAGTCTCAGCACATGGACCCCGTCGCCCAGGCGCTCGATGGGATCCGCCTCCGCCTCCGCCAGGGCCGCAAGGCCGGCCGGCGCGACGCCCGGCGCCTCGATCAGGCGTACGCCCGCGCCGCCGCGGCCGGTGCGGCAGACCGCCTCCAGCGACCGTGCATCGCCCGGCCGCGTCTGAACCGCCTCCAGCCAGGCGGCCAGCCAGGCCGCGTCCGTGTCGGTCAGGGTCTGGGTCGAAAAGCTGTCGTCGGCCCCCAGCTTGGCGGCCATGGCGGCGAAGTCCTGCAGGGCGATCAGGGCCGCCTTCTCCCGCTGGTCGGTCTGGACCGCCAGCCCGGTCACGACCAGCGAGCCGGTCAGGGCCAGCGCCGCCAGGACCCCCATGGCGGCCGTCAGCTGGGTGGCCGTGGGCCTGAGCGTCGCCCGGCTCAGGGCCGCGAACAGTCTGGAGGGGATCAAGGCCGCCTCACCCGACCCCGCTCAGGTCGCGGAAGATCAGGCTCTGGCTGCGCGCCGACACGATCAGGGGGTGCAGACCGTCGCTGAGCTCCGGGGTCGCCTCCTTCAGCCGTCGCCGCAGCGCCGAGATACGGGCGTCGATGATGTTGACGAAATTGTCGGGCAGGAATTTCCACTCCACCCAGCACCGGTCCCACAGCATGGTCTTGGTCACGGGCTGACCGCGCGCGGTCATCAGCTCGCAGACGATGCCGAACTCCAGCGGCGACAGCTCGATCTGCCGCGACTCCATGTCCCCCAGGGCGAAACTCAGGGTCCGCGCACCGGGCGCCAGGCGGAACGGGCCGTTGATGATGTCCGCGCCGTTGGCGGCCGGAGCGGCCCGTGCGGCGCGGCGCAGCTGGGCCGCGATGCGGGCCACCAGCTCCTCGTCGCCAACGGGCTTGGCCAGGTAATCGTCCGCCCCGGACAGCAGGCCCTCCACCTTCTGGTGTTCGCCGCCCAGCGCCGTCAGCATCAGGGCCGGGGCCTCAGCCGAGGGGCCGCCGCCCGCGCGGATGCGCTTCAGCGTCTCCAGCCCGTCCATGCCGGCGGTCATGCGGTCCAGAATGATGACGTCGTATCCGCCGCCCTCGGCCAGCGACAGGGCCTGCTCGCCCGCCTCGACCCGGTCCACGGCCGTGAACCCCGCCTTCAGCAGCCGATCGGCCACATGTTCGGCCAGGGCCGGATCGTCTTCCAGCAACAGAACGCGACGGCCCTGAAACATGTCTCTCAGACCCGCGAACGGATCCGCCTCGGCGATCTCGGATTGCGTCATGACCCCTCCATGCCCTCGCTGCGAGGATAGACCGACGCGCCCGGATGACAACGGTGTGCGAACCGCCATGCAACCACCTCGCGCCTGAACCGTAGCTAGGGCTTCGCGGCGACGGTCGCCGCTGATGGTTTCTGACCGGGTGAAGACGGATGCGATTTCACGGAATGACGGCGGCTTGCGGCGCCCTGGCCCTGGCGGCCTGCGGAACGACTGCGGTGGAGCCCTCGGGCCTGCTCAGCAGCTATGACGGCCTCGCCGTGCGCGAGGGCACGGTCTGGGCCTCCATTCAGGAGCGGCGCGACGACGCCCTCGCAACGCAGATCGACCGCCTGTTCATCGAGCCCGCGATCCTCGCCCCCGGCGTGGGCCATGATCTGACCGACTACGAGCGGACCCTGGTGCTGCGCGAGGTGGACCGGCAGATCTGCTACGAGGTCAGCGAGCGCTTCACCGTGCTGGCGGAACCCGCCATGGACGCGGGCCGGGTGCGGGCGGTGGTGTCGCGGATCGGGCCGACCGGTCGCGCCGCCTCGGCCGCCTCGGCCGCCTCGGGCTTCTTCATTCCCGGCCCCATCGGCCTGCGCGTGCCCGGAACCCTTGGCGGGTTGGCGGCGGAGGCCGAGCTGCTGGCCGCCAATGATCAGGGCCAGGCGGCGGCGATCCTGTGGTCCCGTGACGCCCAGGCCGTGGGCACGGACAATCCGTCCCTGTCGCGGGTGGGCGATGCGGTGCAGCTGGCCGAGCCCTTCGGCGACGCCGTGGGCGACGCCTTCGCCCCGCCGGAGCGCGAGGTCCGCGCCATCGCCGATCCGGATCCCTGCGCCCGCTTCGGCCCCCGCTTCCGTCCCGAAGGCGTCGCCGCCGGCTTCATCACCGGCCTCTACTCCCCCGAACTCAGCGGCGCCCAGGCCGAAGGCGACGAGCCCGAAGCCACGCAGACTGAGCAGCCCGACCGCTAACGCCCCCGCCCGCGCTCAAGCAGCGTGCCGCCGCGCGGCGAGCGCTAGCGCACCACCATGCGCTCAAGCAGCGAGCGTCCGCGACGCGAGCGTTAGCGCTCCAAGGATGTTAGCGCCCTAGAATGCCGCCTGCCCGGTGATGGCCCTGCCCAGGATCAGGGCGTGGACGTCGTGGGCGCCTTCATAGGTGTTGACGGTCTCGAGGTTCATGGCGTGGCGCATCACGTGCATCTCGCCGGTGATGCCGGCGCCGCCGTGCATGTCGCGAGCCTCGCGGGCCACGGCCAGGGCCTTGCCGCAGTTGTTGCGCTTCATCATCGAGATGGCCTCGGGAACCCACGCCCCCTGATCCAGCAGCCGGCCCAGCGCCAGCGCGCCCTCCAGCCCCAGGAAGATCTCGGTCTGCATGTCCGCCAGCTTCTTCTGCACCAATTGCCGCGACGACAGGGGCCGCCCGAACAGCATGCGCTCGCCCACATAGTCGCGGCTGGCGTGGAAGCAGAACTCCGCCGCCCCCATGGCGCCCCAGGCGATGCCGTAGCGCGCCTTGTTCAGGCAGCTGAACGGCCCGCGCAGGCCCTTCACGCCCGGCAGGATGTTGGCCTCGGGCACGAACACGTCGTTCAGCCCGATGTCGCCGGTGACCGAGGCGCGCAGGGACAGCTTGTCGCCGATCTTGTCGGTGGTGAAGCCGTCGAAGTCGCGCTCGACGATGAAGCCCCGGATCACGTCATCCAGCTTGGCCCAGACCACCGCCAGATCGCTGATGGGGCTGTTGGTGATCCAGTATTTGGCCCCGTTCAGGCGGTAGCCGCCATCCACCGCCACGGCCTTGGTCTTCATGGAGGCCGGGTCCGATCCGCCGTCCGCCTCGGTCAGGCCGAAACAGCCGATCAGCTCGCCCGCCGCCATCTTGGGCAGGAATTTCGCTTTCTGCTCGTCCGAGCCGAACGCATAGATGGGATACATGGCCAGCGAGCTCTGCACGCTCATGGCCGAGCGATAGCCCGAATCCACCGCCTCGATCTCGCGCGCGATCAGCCCATAGGCCACATGGGACGCTTCGGAGCCGCCGTACTGCTCCGGCAGCATGGCGCCCAGAAAGCCCATCTCGCCCATCTCGGTCATGATGGCCCGGTCGAATGTCTCGTCCCGGAAGGCCGCGACCACCCGGGGCAGCAGGGCCTCGCGGGCGTAGGACCGCGCGGCGTCGCGGATCATCCGCTCGTCATCGGTCAGACGGCCCTCCAGATCCAGCGGGTCATCCCAGCGAAAGGTCTTGGCGTCGGACATGGTCGTGGTCTTTTCTTCTGGGGCCGATTACGCCTCGGCCTGTTTCCTGATCGTGGCCGTGGCTTTAGGATAGATCGGGTTCCACGGGTAGGGGTGAGGATCGCCGCAGCATGACGACACCGTTCCATCGACTGTTTCTGAACCACCCGCGTGAGGTGGAGGAATCCTATCTGGAGCACCTGGGCGCGGCGTCGTCCTTCGGCTTCCGCCTGCTGGGCGCGGCGGGATTCGCCTTCCTCCACGCCCTCGTTCCCGGCGTCGCCAAGACCGCCGCCTCGGACCGAATCAAGGACATGGCCGACGAACTCACCGGCCGCGCCCGCATGGCCCGCGAGACCCGGATGCGGGAAGCCGGCGCGATCGATCCGGGGCTGTAGGCCGTATCCTCCCCCAAAGCGAAGCGTATGGGGGAGGGGGACCACGAAGTGGTGGAGGGGGCGGACCCCAT
>NZ_BATC01000028.1 GCF_000466985.1 Brevundimonas abyssalis TAR-001 | reverse complement strand
CCCGCCCCGTTCGGCCCCATGACCGCATGCACCTCCCCCGCCGGGACGTCGAGCGTCAGGCCCTTGAGGATGGGTTTGTCGTCGATGGAGACGTGGAGGTTATTGATGTTCAGCATTGTTTTTCTTGCATATTACAATCCGTCATCCTCGGGCTTGTCCCGAGGACCCACTTGTCAGCACTCTCAAACCGCAGAGCAGCGCGCGCGGACGGATGCCCCGCACGCGAACGATCCATGCCGCTGAACCACGGGTCCTCGGGACGAGCCCGAGGATGACAAAGGGTGGAAGTGAGAGCTGCGCCTATTCGTCCGTCGGTCCGTGCTTCCACACCGGCGGGCGATCCCACTCCAGCGACAGGTCGTCCCAGTCGGGATTCTCCCGCTCGATCAGATTGATCTTCCACGCGCGCAGATACCGCTTCAGCGCCTTTTCGCGCCGGATGGCGGACGTCATCAGCTCGAATGGTTCGAACCAGACCAGACGCTTCAGGCCGTGCTCCTTCGTGAAGCCCGCAAAGGCCCCCGTCCGGTGCTGGTGCACGCGCTGATACAGGTTGCTGGTCACGCCGGTGTAGAGCGTTCCGAACGGCTTGTTCGTCACGATATAGGCGGCGATCAGAGGGCGTTCGCGTCCCATGCGGTGGAGAATGCGGATAAATGGGTCCTCGGGACAAGCCCGAGGATGACGAAGGTTGAAGGATCACCCCACGCTCCCTTCCAGCGAGATCGCCACCAGCTTCTGCGCCTCCACCGCGAACTCCATCGGCAGTTCCTGCAGCACGTCGCGGACGAAGCCGTTGACCAGCAGGGCCACCGCCTCCTCCTCCGACAGGCCGCGCTGCTGCGCATAGAACAGCTGGTCGTCCGACAGGCGCGTGGTGGTGGCCTCGTGCTCCAGCTGGGCCGAGCCGTTCTTCGCCTCGATATAGGGCACGGTGTGACTGCCGCAGTCCTTGCCGATCAGCAGGCTGTCGCACTGGGTGAAGTTGCGCACGCCCGTCGCCTTGGGATGCACCGACACCAGCCCGCGATAGGTGGAGTCCGACTTGCCCGCCGACACCGCCTTGGCGATGATCCGGCTCTTCGAGTTCTTGCCCAGATGGATCATCTTGGTGCCGGTGTCGGCCTGCTGATGGCCGTTGGTGATGGCGATGGAATAGAACTCGCCCGAGCTCTCCTCGCCCTTCAGGATGCAGGACGGATATTTCCAGGTGACGGCCGAGCCGGTCTCCACCTGGGTCCAGCTGACCTTGGATCGGTCGCCCCGGCAGTCGGCGCGCTTGGTGACGAAATTGTAGATGCCGCCCTTGCCCTCGGCGTCGCCGGGGTACCAGTTCTGGACCGTCGAGTACTTCACCTCGGCGTCGTCCAGCGCCACGATCTCCACCACCGCGGCGTGCAGCTGGTTCTCGTCGCGCATGGGGGCGGTGCAGCCTCCAGATACGAGACATAGCTGCCCTTGTCGGCGATGATCAGGGTGCGCTCGAACTGGCCGGTCTGGCTCGCATTGATGCGGAAATAGGTCGACAGCTCCATGGGGCAGCGGACCCCCGGCGGCACATAGACGAACGAGCCGTCCGAAAAGACCGCGCTGTTCAGGGCCGCGAAATAGTTGTCCGACACCGGCACCACCGTGCCCAGATACTGGCGCACCAGTTCGGGGTGTTCGCGCAGGGCCTCGGAGATCGGCATGAAGATCACGCCGGCCTTCTTCAGTTCTTCCTTGAAGGTGGTGACCACGCTGACGGAGTCGAACACCGCGTCCACCGCATAGCGCGGCGCGCCCTCGACCCCCGCCAGAACCGCCTGCTCCTTCAGCGGAATGCCCAGCTTCTCGTAGACCGCCAGCAGCTCCGGATCGACCTCGTCCAGCGACTTGGGCCCGTCCTTCTTCTTGGGCGCGGCGTAATAGTACAGGTCCTGATAGTCGATGGGCTGATAGCGCACCGCCGACCAGGTGGGCTCCTCCATGGCCAGCCAGCGCTCATAGGCGGCCAGACGCCATTCCAGCATCCATTCCGGCTCGCCCTTCTTCTCGGAGATGAAGCGCACGATGTCGGTGTTCAGGCCCTTGGGCGCGAACTCCTGCTCAATGTCGGAGGTGAAGCCGTGCTTGTACCGCTCCAGCTCCGCGACCGTGTCGATTGTCTCTTTAACTGCAGCCATTTACGCGACTTCCTTCGCGCGCACACTCAGGCGCGCGACATGCTTTTCAAATGCGGCGGTCCAAACATCCGCGAACCGCGTCCAGTCGGATTCCTGCGTGCCCCAGCCGCCCGAGGCGCGCACCGCGCCCGTGGCCAGCCGGTCCAGCCCCATGCGACCAGCGTCTTGGACGGCTTGGTCTTGCCCGAGGAACAGGCGCTGCCGGCCGAGACCATGACCCCCGCCAGATCCAGCCCGATCAGCTGCTGCGGGCTGTCCCAGCCTTCCACCGCCAGGAACAGGGTGTTGGGCAGCCGTTCGACCGCCTCGCCGACCACTACCGCGCCCGCCGCCTTGACCCGCTCGGCCGCCGCGTCGCGCCAGCTTGCATGATGCGCCGCTTGCTCAAGCTCGCCACCCGCGATCTCCGCCGCGACGCCGAACCCGGCGATGCCCGCCGTGTTCTCGGTGCCCGCGCGCAGGCCCCGCTCCTGCCCGGCGCCGTGCAGGATGCGCACCAGGGTCAGCCCCTCGCGCCCGACCAGCGCGCCGGATCCCTGCGCCGCGCCCAGCTTGTGCCCCGACAGTCAGGGTGTCCGCGTCCAGCGCCCGCATGTCCACGGCGATCTTGCCCGCCGACTGGATGGCGTCCACGTGCAGCCAGCCGCCCGCCGCCCGCACCAGCGCGGCGGCCTCGGCGATGGGCTGGATCACGCCGCTCTCGTTGTTCGCATGATGGATGGCCACCGCCGCCCGGCCCGGCCGCTGCAGCGCCCCGGCCAGCCAGTCCAGATCGACCACGCCGTTTCCGTCCACCGGCAGGACCTCCACCGGAATGCCGCTGGCCATCGCCGCCTCGGCCACGCACGGATGCTCCGTCGCCGACACGATCAGCCGTTCGCAGCCCGCCGCGATGGCGCTGGCGATCCCCTGCGCATTGGCCTCGGTCCCGCCGCTGGAGAACACCACCGCCGTCGGATCGGCGCCCACCAGCGCCGCCACCTGGGCCCGCGCCGTCTCGATGCGCGAGCGGGCGCGGCGACCCAGCGCATGCACCGCATTGGGGTTGCCCCCCTCGGCCAGCACCTCGGCCATGATGGCCTGCACCTGCGGCCGCACCAGCGCCGTCGAATTGTAGTCCAGATAGATGCTCACGCCGCCACCCCCGCTCGCTCATCCATGGCGCCCGGCGACGCGTCCGCTTCAGCACCACGTCTTCCAGGCTGACGCTGGACAGGTAGCGGTGGATCTCGTCGCCCAGTCCGGCCCACAGGTCATGGGTGATGCAGCGTTCGCCGCCGATCATGCAGCCCTTGGGCGAGCCCTGCACCGCACAGCGGGTGGCCCGGATCGGCTCGTCCACCGCCAGAACGATGTCGGACACCATGATCTCGGACGACGCCGACGACAGACGGTACCCCCCGCCCGGCCCGCGCACGCTCTTGACCAGCCCGGCCCGGCGCAGGCGCGCGAACAGTTGTTCAAGATAGCTGAGGGAGATTTCCTGCCGCGCGGCGATCTCCGCCAGGGACACGGCGCGCTCTCGCCCGTGGCGGGCCAGATCGGCCATGGCCATCACGGCGTATCGTCCCTTTGTCGAAAGTCGCATCGCGCACCTCAAGAAATCGCGCGCTTTTCGGGGCTCCTGTGCTAGAACCCGCGGCTTCATGGGCCATGGCGCGTGGGTTGGAGATATAAAGTCCCACCCCCATGGTCAAGTATTACGCAGCTGCGAAACGACAGTTGAAGACGGGATTCCACCAGATTCATGCCTGAAGTCATCCTGAGCGGCGCCTCCGGTCGCATCGAGGCCCGCTACGCCCCCGGAAAGCGCGAGAACGCGCCCATCGCCCTGATCCTGCATCCGCACCCCAAGGCGGGCGGACACATGAACAATCCGGTGGCGGTGCATCTGTACCAGCTGTTCCAGAAACGCGGCTTCGCCACCCTGCGGTACAATTCGCGCGGCGTAGGCAAGTCCCAGGGCGAGTTCGACTCCGGCATCGGCGAGCTGGCCGACGCGGCCACCGCCCTGGACTGGCTCCAGACCGAGAACCCCGCCGCCAGCCAGACCTGGGTCGCCGGCTATCAGTTCGGCGCCTACATCGGCATGCAGCTGCTGATGCGTCGCCCCGAGACTGACGGCTTCATCTCGGTGTCGCCGCCCACCAACATCTACGACTTCAGCTTCCTGGCCCCCTGCCCGGCCTCGGGCCTGTTCCTGCACGGCACCGCCGACACCATCGTGCCGCCGGTCGAGGTGGAGCGCGTGGTCAACAAGCTGCGCACCCAGAAGGGCATCACCATCGACTACGAGCTGGAAGAGGGCGCCACCCACTTCTGGCAGGACCACCTCCCCGCCGTGGAACGCCGCGTCGGCGCCTATCTGGACATGCGCCTGGAAGCCGACCCGGCGTAGTCAGCCCCTTGTCCCACGTCATCATCCACACCGACGGCGCCTGTCGCGGCAACCCCGGTCCCGGCGGCTGGGGCGCAGTGATGCACTGGGGCGAGCGCGAGAAGGAACTGTGGGGCGGCGAGAAGCTGACCACCAACAACCGCATGGAGCTGATGGCCGCCATTCAGGCGCTGGAGGCCCTGACGCGCCCCTGCAAGGTCGAGCTCCACACCGACAGCAAATACGTCATGCAGGGCATCGAGCAGTGGATTCACGGCTGGAAGGCGCGCGGCTGGAAGACGGCGGACAAGAAGCCGGTCAAGAACGAGGACCTGTGGAAGCGCCTCGACGCCGCCCGCGCCCGCCACGATGTGCGCTGGCGCTGGGTCAAGGGTCACGCCGGCCACCAATGGAACGAGCGCGCCGACGCCCTCGCCAACCGGGGCGTGGATGAGCTGAAGGGCTAGCGCGCGGCCAGCCTAGACGGGGCGCACCTTCAGGCGCGACCCGCTGACCGACTCCACCACCACGGCCTGCCCCACCATGGGGGCCTCGCCGTCGATCTCGGCCGCCCATTCCGAGCCCGAGATGAACACCCGGCCGCGGCCCTCGGCGAAGGCCTGGACCACCTGGGCGCGCTGGCCCACCAGGCGGCTGTCGCGGTCGTTGATGTCGGCCGCGTCGCCCGGATTGATCCGCTTGATGAACCGCCGCGCCAACACCGTGAACACCACCGTCAGCAGGGCGAAGACGATCAGCTCCCCGGCCCCGCCCAGCGGCAGGCCCAGCGCGGTCAGCACCGCCACCAGCCCGGCGGCGGCGGCGGGCCACAGCAGCCATTCGGTGGTCATGGTGACCTCCACGGCCAGCAGCGCCACCCCGATGGCCAGCCAGATCCAGAACGGCTGGGCCGAATAGAGGTCGATCAGCCAGTCCATGACCTACTCCGTGCCGGGGACCGATCCGCGCGGGCGGCGCGGGGCGGTCTGGGGCGGCGGGGGCGAGTTCGTGGTGGTCGCACGCTGCGCCGGACGGGCCGCCTGACGGTCGTCGCGGCGATCCTGCTGCTGCTCCTTGGCCAGGCCGACCAGTTCGCCCAGGCCGGCGATGGTGCCGACCAGTCCACCCATTTCGGCGGGCACGATGACGGTCTTCTGGTTCGGGCTGCGGGCCAGCTCGGCGAACGCCTCAACGTATTTCTGGGCCACGAAGTAGTTGATGGCGTTGACGTCGCCGGCAGCGATGGCCTGGGACACCATGGCGGTGGCGCGGGCCTCGGCCTCGGCTTCCCGCTCGCGGGCCTCGGCGTCGCGGAAGGCGGCCTCCTTGCGGCCCTCGGCCTCCAGAATGGCGGCCTGTTTGGCGCCCTCGGCCCGGGCGATGGCGGCCTGTTTCTCGCCGTCCGCCTCGGTGATGATGGCGCGCCGCTCGCGCTCGGCCTTCATCTGGCGGGCCATGGCGTTGGTGATGTCCACCGGCGGGGTCAGGTCCTTGATCTCGATCCGGTTGACCTTGACGCCCCACGGCTCGGTGGCCGCGTCGATCACAGTCAGCAGCCGCGAGTTGATGCTGTCGCGCTGGAACAGCACCTCGTCCAGCTCCATGGAGCCCACCACCGTCCGCAGATTGGTCGAACACAGCTGGGTGATGGCGTAGTTGAGGTCATCGACCCGGTAGGCCGCAGCCGAGGCGCTCATCACCTGGATGAAGACGATGGCGTCCACCTTCACCATGGCGTTGTCCTTGGTGATGACCTCCTGCTGGGGCACGTCCAGGACCTGCTCCATCATGTTCATGCGCCGCCCGATGCCTTCCACGAAGGGCGTCAGGAAGCTGATGCCGGGGCTCAGGGTGCGGGTGTACTTCCCGAACCGCTCCACGGTGAACTCGCGCCCCTGCGGCACGATCTTGATGACGCTGAACGCCAGGGCGATGGCCATCACCACCAGAACGATCGCAAATACGGACAAACCCATGGGCAGCCTCCCTTTTTCCCGTCCAGCTTATCCCGCCGCGCACCGCCCGACCATCGAAACCGGACCGGAACCGATTACATCCGCGTCATCAGGCGCATCCGGCTGGGCTGTTCAGCCCCGCCCGCGATAGGTCGGCACGCCCTGGTCCGGCAGCCACAGTCCTTCCGGCGCCGTGCCGGTCTGCCAGAACACGTCGATGGGGATGCCCCCGCGCGGATACCAGTAGCCGCCGATACGCAGCCATTTGGGCGCCAGCAGGTCCGCCAGCCGCTTGCCGATGGCCACAGTGCAGTCCTCATGGAACGCTCCGTGGTTGCGGAAGCTCGTCAGGTACATCTTCAAACTCTTGGATTCGACCAGCCAGTCCCCTGGCGCATAGTCGATCACCAGATGGGCGAAGTCCGGCTGGGCCGTCACCGGGCACAGGCTGGTGAACTCCGGCGCGGTGAAGCGCGCCAGATACAGGGTGTCGGCGTGCGGATTGGGCACGCGCTCCAGAACGGCCTGCTCGGGGCTGTCGAAGCCCCGCACATCGCCGCCGAGCTGGGTGAGGCCGGAAGTGTTCGTGGTCATGGGATCGCTTTAGCCTCTGGCGCTCAGAGCCGCCAGCTGTTCAGCACCGGCCCCTGCGGCGTCTCCAGCCAGCGGGCACCGACGCCGAACACCGTCTGCATGACCTCGGGCGCCAGGGCCTCGCGCGGCGGCCCGTCCGCCGCCACCCGGCCGCGATCCATCACCACCACCCGGTCGGCGTGGCGCGCGGCCAGGGACAGGTCGTGCAGGCTGACCAGCACCGCGGCCCCCGCCTCGGCCCGGCGGCGCAGCACGTCCATCACCAGCAGCTGGGCGTCCGGGTCCAGTCCGGCCGCCGGCTCGTCGGCCAGCAGGATCGGCGCCTCGGTGGCCAGAAACCGCGCGAACAGCACCCGCGCCCGCTCCCCGCCCGACATCTCGGCCACGCCCCGGGCGGCCAGACGGCCCGCGTCGATCTCGATCAGCGCCTCCAGGGCCCGGTCCCGCGCCGCATGACCGGACAGGAACGGCGCGCCCAGGGCGGCCACCTCGACGGCGGGCATGTTCCAGGCGATGCGCCGGTCCTGCGGCAGCCAGGCCAGTCGCGCCGCCCGGTCGCGCGGCCCGAAGGCCGTCAGGGCCCGTCCCTCCAGTCGCGCCTCGCCCTTCGACAGGGGCAAGGCGCCGGTCAGGGCGCGGATGACGCTGGTCTTGCCCGCGCCGTTGGGACCGGTCAGGGCGACCACCTCGCCGGGCAGGATCGACAGATCCACATCCGACAGCACCTCGCGCCCGTCCAGCAGGGCGGTGGCGCCATGCAGGGACAGGGCGCTCACAGCCGCCACTCCCGCGCCGCGCGCCAGGCGATCAGGGCGAACAGCGGCGCCCCGACCAGGGCCGTGAACACCCCCAGCTTCAGCTCCTGATCCGTCGGCGTCAGCCGCGCCGCCAGATCCGCCGCCACCAGGATCAGCCCCCCCGTCAGGGCGGCGGGCAGCAGAACCCGGCCGGGATCACCCCGCACCGCCCGGCGCACCAGATGCGGCGCCGCCAGACCCACGAAGCCGATCACCCCGGCCACAGCCGTGGCGGCGCCTGCCGCCAGAGCCGCGGCGATCAGGGCGGCGGTCCTGAGCCGGCCCATGGACAGGCCCGACGTCGCCGCCGTCTCCTCGCCCAGGGCCAGCATCCGCAGGCCGGAGGCCGCGAAAGCCGCCAGCACGCCGGAGATCAGCACCATCGGCGTGACCCAGGCCACGTCGAACCAGCTGCGGTTCTGCACCGACCCCAGCAGCCAGCTCATCACCTCGGCCGAGGCGATGGGCGAGGGCGACAGGTTGAAGATCAGGCCGTGGCCGCACCCGCGAAACTGGACAGGGCCACGCCGAACAGGATCAGGGCCTCCGGCGCCCGGACCCGCGCGGCGAAGATCACCAGGGCCGCGCCCGCGATCCCGGCGCCCGCCAGAGCCGACACCTCGACGACGCCCGGCAGGGCCGCCCCGCCCATGACGATGGCGAAGGCCGCGCCCAGCGCCGCGGCGGCCGACACGCCCAGCACACCCGGGTCCGCCAGCGGGTTGCGCAACAGTCCCTGCAGCACCGCGCCCGAAAGACCGAGCGCCGCGCCCACCATCAAGGCGCAGGCGATGCGCGGCGCCCGCACCTGCCACAGCACCTGTCCCTCCAGCGACGCCGGGTCCGCGAAGGCCAGGCGATACTGGGCCGCGCTCAGGGGCGCCTCCCCAAAGGTCAGGGCCAGGCCGGACGCCGCCAGGATGGCCAGGATCAGAAAAACCGTCAGCCGGGTCATGGCCGCGCCGCCTCAACCGCCAGCGCCTCGGCCGCCTCGGCGGCGAACCAGGCCGGACAGGCCATGGCCGACCCGGACAGGCGGGTCACGGCGCGATCGTCGATCAGCCGCCGAAGGGCCGGATGCCGCCCCGGCCCGCGCCAGTCGGCCCGCACCTGCTCATAAAAGGCCAGGACGAACCGCGCCGGGGGCTCCAGCAGCAGCCGCTCCACGCTAACCGGCGCGAACCACGGGCTTGGCGACAGGGACCGCAGCCCCGCCGCCCGCATGATCGCCCCCACCAGAGTATTTTCTCCCGCCGTGAAGCCGCCCGCGGTCATGTAGAGCGCCGAGCCCGAGGCCCCTGCTCCGGCGGCGCTCGCCAGCCGTTCATCCATGTCCGCGATCAGGCCGCGCCCTGCATCCTGCCGACCCAGCGCGTCCGCCACGCGCCGCACATTGGCGCGCACGCCGTCGAAATCCGTCGCGTCCTCGATGCCCACGACGGTGACGCCGCGACGCTCCAGCGCCGTCAGCAGGCGCGGCTCCCCGCCCCAGTAGCGCAGCACCACATCCGGCCGCGCGATCAGCGCCGCCTCCAGCGTCGGCCGGACCCGCGCATGCCCCCAGGCCTGCGCCCGCAGATGGGAGTCCGGATCATCGGCGCGGGGCGACAGGAACAGCCGGTCTTCCGGCCCGCCCAGGGCCAGGGCGAACTGATCCGCACACTGGTCCAGCGACAGGATTCGCAGGCCCTCGGCCCGCACAGCGTCCGCACAGAAGAGCGCCAACCCCAGCACCAGCGCCGCCCCCCCGCGCCGGATCATCGCTTCAGCACGCTCTCGAACAGGGCGTCCAGCATCGCCCCCACCAGATCCTCCGGCGCCTGCCAGTCGAGATAGGGCTTGGTGATGATCAGGGAGACCACCCCATGGACGCCGGCCCACAGCAGCTGCGCCGTGGTCGCGGGATCGTGCCTCAGACGGATGGAGCCGCCGATCTCCTCGATGACGCCGACAAAGGAGCCATAAAGTCCGGCGCCCAGTTCGCGGGCAACGCCCTCGGCGCCGCCGCGCGCCTCCTCGGGCCGCGTCATGTAGATCAGGCGATAGGCGTTGGGATTCTCCAGCCCGAACCGGGCATAGGCCTCCAACATGCGGCGAAGCCGGACCTCCACCGGCGCCGGGTCGGACTCGATGCGCGCCGTGGCTTCCGTCAGCAGGGCGAAGGCGCCGCGGCAGATCTCGGCCAGGATTTCGCTCTTGTCGCGGAAATGCATGTAGAGCGCGGTCGACGACAGCCCCACCTCGTCCGCGATCTTGCGGATGGTGGCGCCGTCATAGCCGCACTCCACGAAGATGCGCTCGGCGGCCTCGAGGATTTCGGCGCGGCGCTCGTGCCCTTCGCCCTTGGGCTTGCGTCCGGCGCGCGGCGCGGCGGCGGTAAACGACTCTGCCAAATCAGCCTCACGCGAAAACGGAGGGCGTCTGAATAGCGGCATTTGACGCATCGCGCCAACCGGGCCTTTCTGTCGGTCGGGAGACGCTAGGGGGCCGAACCTTGCACGACGGAACCGATCGACCGCCGGTAACGGGGCCGCCGCCCTCGCTGAGCGCCCGACGGCGCGGGCTGGACGCCGGGCAATGGATCGCCCTCCTCCTGGGCCTGACCGGGCTGACGGTCGCCGCCATGACCGCGCCCGACGCCCTCGCCCGGACCATCATCCATGTGTTGTGGCTGCTGTTTCTGGCGGCCGGCCTGTGGCGGGCCGCCGCCGTGGCGATCAGCGGACGCGCTCCGCCCGCCGCCCCTCCGGCCGCGGACCTGCCGCCCTACGCCGTCATCGCCGCCCTCCGGCATGAGGCGGCCATGATTCCCCAGATTGTGGCCCGGCTCTCGCGGCTCGACTACCCGGCGGACCGGCTGCGCGGCTTTCTGGTCATCGAGGCGGACGACGGGGAGACCATCGCCGCCGCCCAAGCCTGCCCGCGCCCGGATTGGCTGTCGGTGCTCGTGGCCCCGCCGGGCGAGCCCATGACCAAGCCCCGCGCCCTGAACATCGCCCTCAGCCGCGTCGTCGAAGGTCTGGTCACCGTCTACGACGCCGAGGACGAGCCCGATCCCGGCCAGTTGCGCGAGGCGGCGGCGCGATTCGCCTCGGGTCCGCCCCGCCTGGCCTGCCTCCAGGCCCCCCTGCGCATCCGTCCCGCCGCCGATCCTGCCCGTCGCCGCCCGTTCCTGGACCGTCAATTCGCCGCCGAATACGCCGCCCTGTTCGAGGTCATCCTGCCCGCCCTGACGCGGCTGGGCCTGCCCTTTCCGCTCGGCGGCACCAGCAACCATTTCCGGGTGGACATCCTCCGCCAGGTCGGCGGCTGGGATCCCTGGAACGTCACCGAGGACGCCGACCTCGGTTATCGCTTGTGGCGGCGTGGCTGGCGGCTGGGCGTGATGTCATCCCCGACCTGGGAGACGCCGCCGGGCGACCTGCACGCCTGGCTGCCCCAGCGCACCCGCTGGCTGAAGGGGTTCATGCAGACCTGGCTGGTGCACATGCGCCGGCCCCTGTCTCTGGGGTGGAGGGGACTGCTCAGCCTGCACCTGACACTCGGCCTGGCGCTGGTCGCCGCCGCCCTGCACGCAGCCGCCTTGGCCCTGCTGCTGGGCCTGACCCTCAGCGCCCTCATCTACGGCCTCGCGCCCGCCACGCCGCCGCTGGCGGTGCTGGTG
Organism: Brevundimonas abyssalis TAR-001; assembly: GCF_000466985.1. Classification (GTDB taxonomy): domain Bacteria; phylum Pseudomonadota; class Alphaproteobacteria; order Caulobacterales; family Caulobacteraceae; genus Brevundimonas; species Brevundimonas abyssalis. The sequence continues at coordinate 22,602 of NZ_BATC01000028.1, read as the reverse complement.
CTGGTCACCGGCGCATCATCCAGCTGGTTTTCGGCCTGGATCGGCTGCCGCCGGGCGGGCGTTCCGTACGGCCTGCGCGACATGCTGACGGCGCCCCTGTATTGGTCCATGCTCAGCTTGGCCTTCGTCCACGCCTTCTGGCGGCTGATCCGCCAGCCCTTCGCCTGGGACAAGACCCCCCACGCCCCGGATGAGCCCGCGATCGATCACCGGACTGGACGACAGGCCGCCTGACGGCCTAATCCCGACCCATGGCCCCCCTTATTGCTTCGACCCCCGAAACCCTGCGCACCACGGGCTGGTCCGACTACGCCCTGATCGACAGCGGCGACGGCCGGAAGCTGGAGCGCTACGGCCGCTTCACCGTGGTGCGCCCCGAGCCCCAGTGCTTCTGGAAGCCCGCCCGGCCCGAGCTGTGGGACAAGGCCGACGCCGTGTTCGATCCCGAGGGCGACGACGAGGACGGCCGCTGGAGCTTTCGCGGCAAGGCCATCGACCTGTTTCCGCTGGCGTGGAACGACGTGCGCTTCAACAGCCGCTTCACCCCCTTCCGCCACCTGGCCTTCTTCCCCGAGCAGGCCGCCAACTGGGAGTGGCTGGACGGGCGACTTCGCTCTCTTCAGAAACCAAGAGTGCTCAACCTCTTCGGCTACACCGGCGTGGCCAGCCTCGCCTGTTCGGCGGCGGGCGCCGAGGTCACCCATGTGGACGCCTCCAAGAAGTCCGTGAACTGGGCCCGCGAGAACGCCGCCCTGTCCGGCCTGGAGGACCGCCCCATCCGCTGGATCGTCGAGGACGCCCGCAAATATGTGGCGCGCGAGGTGCGGCGCGGCTCGAAATATCACGGGATCATCCTCGACCCGCCCAAATACGGACGCGGCCCCACCGGCGAGGTCTGGCGGCTGTTCGAGGACCTGCCGCAGCTGGTGCACGACTGCGCCGCCCTGCTGGACGACGACGCCTCGTTCCTGCTGCTGAACGCCTACGCCGCGCGCATCTCGGGCCTGTCGCTGGCCCACCTGACGGCCGAGGCCACGGCCGGGCGCGGCGGCGTCATCGACTGGGGCGAGCTGGCCCTGGTGGAAGAGAGCGACCGCGGCGCAGAGATCGGCCTCAGCTTCTTCTCCCGGTGGAGCGCCTCTTGAACGAACGGGTCATCACCTCCCTGACCAATCCCACGGTCAAGGCCATCCGCGCCCTGCACGCCCGCAAGGGCCGCGACGAGTCCGGCCTGTTCCTGGCCGAGGGGCTGAAGTTCATCGGCGAGGCGCTGGATCTGGACCGGCGCCCCGCACCCTGCTGGTGGGTCAGGACGCCCGCCCCCACCCCCTGCTGGACCGCGCCGTCAAGGCCACCACGGCGAACGGCGGCGAGATCATCACCGTCAACCGCGCCATCCTCGAGAAGGTCTCCCGCAAGGAGAACCCCCAGACCGTTCTGGGGGTTTTCCAGCAGGTCTTCACCCCGCTGGACAAGATCAATCCCCGCTCATCCCCCGCCTGGGTGGCGCTGGAGCAGGTGCGCGACCCCGGCAATCTGGGCACCATCATCCGCACCTGCGACGCCGCGGGCGCCGGCGGCGTCATCCTGATCGACGACTGCTGCGACCCCTATTCGGTGGAGGCCGTGCGCGCCACCATGGGCTCGGTCTTCGCCGTCAGCGTCACGAAGACCACCACCGACGCTTTCCTGACATGGCGCGAAACCTGGCCGGGCAGCGTCATCGGCACCCGGCTGGACGCCACCCACGACTACCGCGCCGCGCCGGTCGAGCATCCCGCCCTGATCCTGATGGGCAACGAACAGGCGGGCCTCACCGACCGCCTCGCCGCCGCCTGCGACGTCAATGTGAAGATCCCCATGCGCGGCCGCGCCGACAGCCTGAACCTGGCCATCGCCACAGGGATCATGGTCTACGCCGTCACCGAGGGAAGCTGATGTCCACACACACCCTGACCGTGCTCTGGGAGAACCAGAACGAGCCCTTCACCGACAACCGCTACAGCCGCGCCCACCGCTGGCTGTTCGACGGCGGGGTCGAGGTGGTCGCCTCCTCCTCCCCCTCTGTGGTGCCGCCACCCCTGTCGCTGGAAGCGGCCGTGGACCCCGAGGAGGCCTTCATCGCCTCCATCTCCAGCTGCCACATGCTGTGGTTCCTGGCCCTGGCCGCCAAGGCCGGGTTCAAGGTCGACCGCTACGAGGACCAGCCCGAGGGCCAGATCGGGAAGAATGACCAGGGCAAGGTGTCCGTCACCGTCGTCACCCTGCGGCCCGCCGTACGCTTCGGCGGCGACGCCCCCACGACCGAGCAGCTGGACGCCCTGCACCACGACGCCCACGACCGCTGCTTCATCGCTCACTCGGTGAAGAGCGAGGTGCGCTGCGAGCCCCGACAGGCGGCCGCGTGATGGCCCTGAAGATCGAGGACGCCGTCAACGAAAACTGCCCATGGTCCGGCAAGCCGGTCAGCGCCGACAGCCTGACCCTGTATCGCGGCCACGTGGTCGGTTTCTGCAATCCCGGCTGCCGCGACAAGTTCGACTCCGCCACTCGCGCCTTCGACGAGGCGATCGACAAGGCCGAAAAGCCCTGAGCCTCACGTCCCCCGCGGCTTGACCCGGTTCGTCGGGTCCGCGTTGGCCGGGTCCTCGGGCCAGGGATGCTTCGGATAGCGCCCGCGCATGTCGGCCCGCACGTCCGCCCACGACCCGGCCCAGAACCCCGGCAGATCCTTCGTCACCTGGATCGGCCGCCGCGCCGGCGACAGCAGGGCCAGCGTCAGCGGCGTGCGGTCGCCCCCCACCACCGGATGGGTCTTCATGCCGAACAGCTCCTGCACCCGCACCTCGACCCGCGGCCCGCCCTCGGCGGCGTAGTCGATGGCCGCCCCGGTCCCCAGCGGGTGGTGAACCGCTCCGGCGCCTCGGCCTCGATCCGCCGGTGCAGGTCCCACGGGATCAGCCCGCGCAGGGCGTCATGCAGCGCCCCCGCCTGCACCCCCTTCAGCGACGAGACCTGATCCAGCAACGGCGCCAGCCACGCCTCCCGCGCCGCCCACAGGGCGTCATCCGACACGTCCGGCCAGCTGTCGTCCCGCGCCCGCAGGAACGCCAGCCGCGACCGCAGCGACCGCGCCGCCTCGCCCCACGGCAGGCTGTCCAGCCCGCTCCGCGCCACCTCGCCCATCAACGCCGCCGTCAGGGTGGCCCGGTCCGGCGCGCCCAGATTGGCCTCGGCCACCGTCAGGGCGCCCAGCCGCGTCACCCGGCGCACCTCCCGGCGGCCCGACGGGGCGGCGATCAGCCGGTCCTCGACGCTCAACAGCCGCGCGAAATCCTCGGCGATGGTCTCCCCGTCCAGCGGCGCCGCCAGCCGGATGCGGTCCCTCGCATCGCGCCCCCCGCCCAGCTCCCCCACCGCCAGCCATGTGTGCCGCGCCAGCGCATCGGTGGGCTCCACGAACGCCCCGCGCCCGGACGCCAGCTGATACTCCCCCGGCTTGCCCCGCGCCTTGGCGATGCGGTCGGGAAAGGCCTCGGCCAGCAGGCGCCCCGGCGAAACCTCCCCGCCCCGTCGGCCGCCGCCCGCCGCCTTCGCCCAGCGGTCCGCCAGCGCCCGCGCATCCTTCGCCCGCGACGACCCGTCCCGCTCCAGCCGCCGCAGCCGCTCGCCCAGATCCGCATCGTCCCCGCCCAGCCCCGCCTCGCTGAGCAGGGCCGCGACCCGCGCGGCGGTCAGGGCGTCGCCTTCATCGGCCCCGAACGCCGCCATGTGCGCCAGTCGCGGCGACAGCGGAATGGCGGCGATCCGCTCCCCGTGCGGGGTCAGGCCGCCTACCTCGTCCAGCGCCCCCAGCCGGGTCAGCACCGCCCGCGCCTCGGCGAACGCCCCCGCCGGCGGCGGGTCCAGCAGGGCCAGATCCTCCAACGACCGCGCCCCCCACCGCGCCAGATCCAGCGCGAAGCCGGTCAGGTCCGCCTCGAGAATTTCGGGCCGCTGGTGGGGCGCCAGGCCCCGGGTCTGTTCGGCGTCCCACAGACGGTAGCAGACCCCCGGCTCGGTCCGGCCCGCCCGTCCCCGCCGCTGGTCCGCCGAGGAGCGGCTCACCGGCACGGTGGCCAGCCGCGACAGGCCGCTGGCCGGGTCGAAACGCGGAACCCGCGACAGCCCCGCGTCGATCACCACCCGCACCCCCTGAATGGTCAGGCTGGTCTCGGCGATGGCGGTGGCCAGCACGATCTTGCGCACGCCCTCCGGCGCCGGCTCGATGGCCCGGTCCTGATCCCGCCGGTCCAGCGCCCCGTACAACGGCGCCAGGATCAGCCGGTCATTCTCCAGCGGCGCCAGCCGCTCATGAACCCGCCGGATCTCCCCCTGCCCCGGCAGGAACACCAGCATGGAGCCCGTCTCCTCGCTCAGGGCCAGCCGCACCGCGCGCGCGACCGCATCCTCGATGCGCTCGGCCGGATTGCGGCCCGGATAGCGGGTCTCCACAGGGAACATGCGCCCCTGCGATTCAATCACCGGCGCGTCGTCCAGCAGCGCCGCGATCCCCACCTGATCCAGCGTCGCCGACATCACCAGCAGCCGCAGGTCGTCGCGCAGCAGCCCCTGCGCCTCCCGCGCCAGCGCCAGCCCCAGATCGGCGTCCAGACTGCGTTCGTGGAATTCGTCGAACAGCACCGCCCCGATCCCCTCCAGCCCGGGGTCGGACAGGATCATGCGCGTGAACACGCCCTCGGTGATGACCTCGATGCGGGTGGCGGCGCTGACCTTCGTCTGCGCCCGGGTCCGGTAGCCCACGGTCTGGCCCGCCGGTTCCCCCAGCGTCTGCGCCATGCGCTCGGCCGCCGCCCGCGCCGCCAGCCGCCGGGGCTCCAGCACCAGCACCTTGCGCCCGTCCAGCCATGGCTGATCCAGCAGCGCCAGCGGAACCACCGTGGTCTTGCCCGCGCCCGGCGGCGCCGACAGGACCACCGCATTGCGCGCGGCCAGCGCCGCCTTCAGCGGCTCGAGAACCTCATGGATGGGCAGCATGGGCCGTCTCTACACAGGGAACGCCCCGCGCGACAGACGGCCCGTCACTGGCCTCAGCCCAGCAGGGACGGGAACAGGCCGATCACCAGAATGGCGGCCACCGCCAGCGGACAGACCCAGGCGATCAGGAACCGCCATGCGACCAGCACCGGCCCGGACAGGCCCGTCTCGGCGTTGACCAGCTTGCGGTCCGCGACCCAGCCGATGAAGATCGCCGTGATCAGACCCGACAGGGGCAGGAGCAGCCGCGAGGTGATGCCGTCGATGGCGTCGAACCAGCCTGCGTTCTCGAAGCCCGGCACGAACGGAATGGGCCGCTGGTCCGCCAGGATATTGAACGACAGGGCCGACAGCAGGCCCACCGCGAACACGATCACCCCCATCATCACCGCCGCATTGACCCGCGTCATGCGGAATTTCTCGGTGACCCAGGCCACCGAAATCTCCAGCAGCGACACCGAGGAGGTCAGGGCCGCGAAGAAGGCCAGCACGAAGAACAGGAAGCCCACGATGGCCCCGCCCGGCATCGAATGGAACGCGGCGGGCAGGGTCTGGAACATCAGGGTCGGGCCGGCGTCCGGCTGCAGGCCCACGCTGAACACGATCGGGAAGATGGCCAGACCCGCGATGATGGCCACCGAGGTGTCGGCGAAGGCGATGACGCCGCTGGTCGATCCCATGTTGGTGTCGCGCGACGCATAGGCGCCGTAGGCGATCATGGCGCCGCCGCCCAGGCTCAGCGAGAAGAACGCCTGCCCCAGCGCCGAACTCAGCACGCCCGGTTGCAGCGCCCGCTCGAAGTCCGGGGTGAACAGGAAGGTCAGGGCCGCGCCGAAGTCGCCGGTGATGGCCGCATAGATGGTGATGGCGATCAGCAGGATGAAGAAGGCGGGCATCAGCCACACGGCCGCCGCCTCGATGCCGCCCTTCACGCCCCGCGCGACGATCCACACGGTCAGGACCACGAACACCGCCTGCATGGCCACCAGCAGGCCCGGATTGGCGAACAGGTTGGGCATCAGCAGGCTGATGCCTTCCACCGTGCTGTCGGCGTAGGCGCCCGCCAGGGGCTGGCCCGCCGCGATCGTGCCGAACAGGTCCATGCCCGTGCTGCCGACGAAATAGATCACCCAGCCCGCGACCACGCCGTAGAAGGTCAGGATCAGGGTGTTGGCGATCAGGCCCACCACCGCCAGGGCGCTCCACGCCGGGCTGGCCCCGGACTGGCGCGCCAGATAGGCGGCGCTGCCGATGGTCGACCGCTGGCCATGGCGGCCGATCAGGGTTTCGGACAGCAGCAGCGGCGCGGCGATCAGGGCCACGAACAGGATGTAGAAGAAGACGAAGGCCCCGCCCCCGTTCATCCCGGCCTCGGTCGGAAAGCGCCAGAGGTTGCCCAGCCCCACGGCGGACCCGGTGGCGGCCAGCACGAAGGCGGCGCGCGAGGACCAGCGGGCCTGGCCCGGCGGCGTCGTTGCGATCATCTTGATTCCCGTTTCCCTACGGCGTCGCATCCCCACGAGCGCGCCCTGTTGTTGCCCGGACCTTACGGAGCGGCCCCGGTGAATCAAGGCTTTCCGGGCGGGCGATCGCCTCTCGAGAGAAAAGGAACGGCGTTCGTAAATGACGATTGCGTGAACACGGGACCAGGCATAGCGTCCCCGTCCAGCGCGAACGGCGTCAATCGGGATCGCCCGCGTGGAGCATCACCCTGCATGAGTGCAGACGCCTCGCCCAGGACCGGCAACCGCCTGTTCCTGAAGAAATCCATCGCCCAGATTCAGAAGGAAGCCGCCAAGAGCGAGCTGAAACGGACTCTGGGTCCCATCAATCTGGTCAGTCTCGGCATCGGCTGCATCATCGGCGCGGGCATCTTCGTGCTGACCGGCCAGGTGGCGTCCGCCCATGCCGGCCCGGCCATCATCTTCTCCTTCGTGCTGGCGGGCATCGCCTGCGCCCTCGCCGGCCTGTGCTACGCCGAGCTGGCCTCGACCATGCCGGTGTCCGGCTCCGCCTACACCTATGCCTACGGCACCCTGGGCGAGGTCTTCGCCTGGATCATGGGCTGGCTGCTGGTGCTGGAGTACGGCGTGGCCGCCTCCACCGTGGCGGTCGGCTGGTCGGGCTATGTGGTCTCCATCCTCGCCGACTTCGGGGTGCTGTTCCCCACCATCATGGTCGGGGGCGAGGCGGCGCCGCAGTTCGCCACCCCGCTGGTCCAGGCCGTGACCCAGGAGACGGGTCAGATCCTGTTCCAGCCCACCGGCACCTTCAACCTGGTGGCCGCCATCGGCATCGGCATGGTCTGCCTGCTGCTGGTCATGGGCGTCAGCGAGTCCGCCAACGTCAACAACGTCATCGTCATCATCAAGCTGCTGGTGCTGCTGACCTTCGTGGCCGTGGGCCTGGCCTATATCAATCCGGCCAACTGGCAGCCCTTCATCCCGCCGACCCCCGAGGGCGGCACCTGGGACCAGTTCGGCGTCGGCGGCATCTTCCGCGGCGCGGCCATCATCTTCTTCGCCTATGTGGGCTTCGAGGCGGTCTCCACCGCCGCGGCCGAGGCCCGCAACCCGTCCCGGGACGTGCCCATCGGCATCCTCGGCGCCCTGATCGTCTGCACCATCATCTACATGATCGTGGCGCTGGTGATGACCGGCGTGGTCCCCTTCCTGGAGCTGGCCAGCCCCGCCCCCATCGCCGTCGCCATCGACCGCATGGCGCTGGACTGGGCCAACGTCCCGCTGGCCGTGGCGCCCGGCGGCGAGCTGAACCTGATGAGCTTCCTCATCAAGATCGGCGCGATCACCGGCCTGTCCTCGGTCATGCTGGTGCTGTGCTTCGGCCAGACCCGGGTGTTCTACACCATGGCCCGCGACGGCCTGCTGCCCCGCGCCTTCGCCCTGGTGCACCAGAAGTTCCGCACCCCGTGGATCGGCACCATCCTGCTGGGCGTCGCCATCGCCGTCGCAGCGGCCTTCCTGCCCATCGGCATCCTCGGCGATCTGGTGTCCCTGGGCACCGCCCTGGCCTTCTCCATCGTCTGCTTCTCGGTGATCATGCTGCGCATCCGTCACCCGGAGCTGGAGCGCCCGTTCCGGGTTCCCGGCGGCGTGGTCACGGCCACCCTGGGCATCCTGGCCTGTCTGGGACTGGCGGGGCTGAACTTCACCCCGATGATCCAGCACGCCATGAACGACAACCCGCTGCCCCTCACCATCCTGGGGGTCTATGCGCTGGTCGGGGCGGTGATCTACGCCGTCTACGGCTTCTGGAACTCCAAGCTGGCAAAGGGGATCGACATCACCGAGGACCCGGCCCTGTCCAGCCCCGTGGAAGGCCTCGCCGGCCACGTGGACAACGTCAAGGAAGACCGGGACTGACCTCCGTCAGGCCCGGCTCTCCGGCAAGGAAAAGGGCGGCGTCGCATGCGACGCCGCCCTTCTTCTTTTCACCGCTGCATCGCGCCGGTCAGCGCGCGCCGAGCGCCTGGATGAACTGGCCCATGTTGCGGATGTAGACGCTGGTGGACACGCCCTCGACCGGGAAGTCGGTGACATAGGGCGAGGTGTCCCACTGGTCGCCCACACGCGTCAGGCGATACTCGCCCGGCGTCACCGCGGCGGGGCTTTGCCCGATGTAGGGGTTGCTGGTGGTGGTCAGCGGGGTCGACCAGTAGCCGCGCTCATTGAGCGTTCCGATCAGTTCCGCCACGCGCTCCGCCGACGGCGGATTGGGATCGAAGCCCGGCGTGTTCAGGTCCGACACGTCCACGTCCTTGAGGGTGAAGTATCGCGGCAGCTCCCGCGACCCCGACGCCGCCAGCAGCGGCGACCCTGCGCTCGCCTGCTCGGGCGACAGGGCGGCGGCGGCCTCGTACTCGGCCCGCAGGGCGTCGGTGTCCACGGCCCGGAACGAGCCGTAGTGGATCACCGTGTCGTTGGGGTTCTCGTCGGCGTAGTAGCTGCCGTTGGTGATGTTCGATCCCCGGCGGTGGATGTAGAGCGGGCGCCCGTTGCCGATCTGGATGAAGGTCGGGTGGGTGCGGCCCGGCGGGCGGATGTCGGCCGGCGCGGCGACGGACTCCAGCCAGTCGATGGCCTCGGGAATGCGCGCCAGATATTTGCGGTCGCCGGTCAGGCGATAGAAGCCGATCAGGGCGCGGATATTGGCCGCCGTGGTGTGGGTGGCGAAGGCGCGCGGCTCGATGCTGCGGGCGGGCGCCGGCGTCAGGTCGTGCACATAATGCTGCAGACCCCAGCCCGGCTGCGGCATGGGCTGCTGGGTCTCGAGGAAGATGTCCATGCCCCGGCGGATCGGATCCAGCAGACGCTGCTCGCCCAGCGCCTGATAGGCGAAGATCAGGAACTCCAGGTTCTCCCCGGCCACGTCATCGTTGAAGGTGATGTAGCGGGTGTAGTCGTCCTCGTCCTCCGGCAGCGGGAAGCGCTGGGGCCAGCCGCCGTTCGGGTACTGGGCGTCCAGGATGAAGTCGATGGCCTTGTAGAGCGGCCCCCGATAGGTCTCGTCGCGCTTCTCCAGATACATCCGCAGCAGCAGCTGCGCCGACTCCGAGGTGCCCGCGTCGTCGAACGTGCCGTTGCCGTAGCGCTTGCGGAATTCCTCCAGCCGCCAGGCGTTGGCCGCCACGGTGTCGTACCACTGCTGCTCCGCCGCCTCGCCCGCCGTGTCGTGCACATAGTTCCAGCCCCCGGCGGAAACCTGCGCCGCGATGACCGCGCCCGTCGCGCTTTGGGCGGCCTCGTAATAGAACTCGTCGCCGGTGGCGTGATAGGCGTCCAGGAACAGGTGCCCCATGGTCGCGGTGCCCGGCGGCTGGATCCAGATCATGGTCGGCGACGCTTCCAGCTCGCCCCAGCGGCGCGAGAAGTCCGGCAGGTACGACCACACATAGCCGCCGTTCACCGCCGCCTCCTCCACCATGAACCGCGTGGCCCGCCTCATGGCCTCCAGCACCGCCGGATCGGCCGAAGCCTGCGCGAACGCGGCCTTGCCCGCGAAACCCGCCACGGCGGTGGTGGCGGCGAAGGCGGACATCAGGGCCCGACGGGATATGGACATGGGGAACTCCAGCATTCGGGACGGACAGGCCGTCCATGAAACAGTGCGGCCCGCCCTGCGTCCACAGGGCGGGCCGGATGATCAGAGGCGAACCTCGTTGTTGAGCAGGGTGACTTCAGCGACATCACCGTCGGCAACCAGCCGCACCCGATGGCCCTCGGCGACGAACCCCGAGGGCAGGTCCAGAACCACCTCGACGGATTTCGGCGTCAGGTCGTCAGCGGCGGCCAGGGCCGCGCTGCGGCCCCGCGCGATCTCGCGGCCCGCGGCGTCCTCGAGGATCACCGTGGCGGCGGGCGCCGCGCGGATGCCCTGGTTGAACACCTGCACATGCAGGACGCCGTTCTCGATCCGCGTGGTGCGCGGACCGATCGCCAGGTCGGGGCGATCATGCACCACCGCGCCAGAGGCCTCGGCCAGCGAGAACTCATGGATGGTGATCACGCCGGGCGCGAAGGTCAGGGACGTGGAGCGGCTGCGCTCCAGCGATACCTCCCGCGCCTGGGCCCGGCCGTCGATGGCGTCATCGCCGTTCCGATCCGTTCCGGACCGCACCGTCCACCGGCCGGGCGTGACGTTCCAGCCCGTCATCTCGGCGCTGATCTCGCGGTCCGAACCGTTGAAGGCCATGACGGTGAAACGCTCCGGCGTGGCGCCCGGCATCAGGATGGCGATGTTCTCGGCGTCGCCGTCCCGGCCGAAGCGCCAGCTGACCGTGTGGCCAGGGAAGATCTGGTTGCGGCGCAGGGCCATGCCGCCCAGTCGCGCCCGTTGCAGGAACTCGCTGTAGACCTCGACCCGGTCGCTCCACCAGTGACCCTCGGTCATCATGAACATGCGCTGGCTCGCGCGCTGGACCTCGTCGCCATACAGCCGCTCCAGATACGAGCGATCACCGGTCATCTCCCAGGCGGCGTACAGCGAGTAGCCCGAGGCGCCGCGCGCGTTGGCCTGTTCGACCAGGGCCTGGCCCCAGTCCTCCCGGCGGTCCAGCGCGTCCAGGGTGTTGGCGTTCAGCATGGCCAGCTGGCCGGGCCCTCGCTCGCGCACCCGCGCCTCCAGCGGCGCCAGATACTTGTCATCGCCGGTCCAGCGCCAGGCGGCCCAGAACATCTGGTACGGCGCGATGTCGCCCGCCTCCAGGCTGCCCCGCGCCTCATCGCTGCGCCAGTTGATCTCGGCGGGGAAGCTCCAGTTCCCCTCCGCGTCCTGGGTCCCGTGGGCCAGGTAGTGGTCCGACATGGCGGTCACCAGCGACCGCATGGTGGGATCGCCGTTGTACTCGCCCAGCAGCAGCGCGGCGTGCAGGATCAGATACGAGTGCGGCTTGGACCACTCCCAGATGCCCTCACGCACCACATCGGTGGCGCTGAAATAGTTGCTGACGAAGTGGGTGTGGCCCGCCGCATTCGGCTCGATGATGCGCGAATAGTTGCGCGCCGTGGTCATCAGCCGGTCGACCACCGTGGGGTCGCCCCAGTTCAGATACAGGGACTGGGCGTCGGAGTTCTGCCCTTCCTCATAGACGTGAAGTTCGTCCGTGCGGATCGTCGGCAGGCCGTCGGTGACCATGCCCAGACGATAGATGGCGTCGGTCATCCGGTTCAGCGAACCCGTGACCTTGTCCGGCATCAGGCCCATCAGGGCCGCGCCGGGCCACTGGTTGGTCATGTCGGTGTCGTCCGACAGACCGCCGCCGAAGTCGCCGTACTCCGACTGACGGTTGTCGATCCACCACTCCATGAAGTGACGCAGCAACCGCATGTGCTCCATCTGGCGGAACGCCCAGACGGGCGTGCCCTCGGGGGCCTCGGTCTGTTCGAAGGCGGGCCAGGGCTGGCCGGGATTGGTCTCGGCCCAGTGGAAACGCGCCTGCTCGTGATCGGGATCGACCCGCAGGATGTCCTCCAGATCGCGCATGTAGCGGTCATGCAGCCGCAGACGCCGGTTCTGGGGCCGCTCCTCGACCAGGAACGAGAGGTTGTCTCTCACCTGCTCGAAACGGTCCGCCACATGCTCGACGGCGGCGTCCTCACGGCTCTTGAACACCAGCCGCACACGCGCGCCGTTCAGGCTGTCCGCCGTCAGGCCTTCGCCCGCGCCGGCCACGGTGAAATAGAGGCTGCCGTCGTTGGGCAGGATGCGGTCGCGGGTGTCCAGCCACAGGCTGTAGGGCCGGTTCGGCTCGATCGAGACGTTGACGTCCAGCAGGTCCCGTTCGGGCCACAGCGGGTCCTTGACCCGGATGTTCAGCGGATAGAGGCCGCCGTGGGTGGGCGTCACATCCAGAGGCGGCAGGTCCAGCTGGATGCCGTCCAGACCGCCGTCATAGTTGATCCAGCCATGGGTGCCCCGGTGCGCCGGTTCGCCCGGCCGCGAATCCCGGAAATCGAACGGGATTATCACGTGGACCAGAGGCAGACGCCCCGGCTGCGCGCCGCTATCGCCGCGCGCGGGCCGGCTCATCTCGATGGTTGTGGCGGGCAGCGCCACCACCGTGGCCCGCTCCTCGGCCGGATGGCGCCCGGCCACATGGCTCAGCAGGACGTCCAGCGCCGGATAGTCAGGCGCCACGCGGCTGTCGATCACATAGTTGAGCTCGGACGTCCCATCCGGTGCGCGCGCCGAAGTGATGTTGTAGGCGGCGAATTCCTGGATCGGCGTTTCCGGCAGGCGGTTGTCGAACCGCACCGAGCCACCCGTGCGCGTCTCCACGGAATAGGTGGTCCGCTCGTGCCCTTCCGGTCGCGTCGCCAGCGGGGCCTCGGCGTCGCCGTCGACCCACGTCAGCGTCCCGTCGGCCGCGCCGGTGAACTCCAGCCGGTTCCAGGGTTCGTCGGGCAGGTTGAAGGTGATCGCGCGGCCACCCTCCACATAGACGTTCCAGTCCGGGATCTCGAAATAGTCGTGACGGCCCGGCAGGCGCGAGCGGTAGTAGACGCCCGGCCAGGTGGATTCCCGCACCCCGTCCGATCCCTTCAGGAACCGCTGCTGCAGGTCATAGGTGCTGTCGAACTCCACCTTGCGGATAGCGGTGTAGGGCGCGATGGCGGGCGGCGCCTCGCCGTCGAAACCCAGGCGGTGGCGCCAGGCGCCCCAGCGGTCGGCGGTGATCGACGGGGCCGGAACCTCGACCTCGCCGCCGCGGGCCAGGGCCGCGATCTGCGGCGCCGACAGGGCGCGGTCATGGACCTTCAGTTCGTCCAGGTCGCCGCCGCGCATGAAGTTGTAGCGGCTCTGCACCTGATAGGGGCTGATGATGCGGCTGTGCGGCCCCATCTGGTCCAGCCCTGCGTCGAGGGTCATGGCCCCGGCCTGCTCGCCGACCAGTTGGCCGTCGACGTAAAGCTGTACGCCCGTGGTTTCGTCCCAGGCGAAGGCGATATGGACCCAGCGATCGGGATCCAGCGTCTCCAGGCCGCGCCAGGAGACGCTGGACCGGGACAGGTTGGTGTCGGTGACGAAGGCGTCGAAGCCCGCCCCGTTCCAGTCGATGCGCAGCCAGACCATGTCCCAGCTGCTGTGGTCCGAATAGCTGACCCGAAAGACCGGAAACTCGTTGCGGCTGACCGGCTCGCGGGCGCGCCAGAAGAAGGACAGGGTGCCGCGCTGGGCCTGGATGTTGCCGGGCGCCTCCCAGGTCAGGGTCTGGGCGCCCTGCGCCTCGATGTAGCCGCCGAATCGCCCGTCGGGCCGGATCGAGACGTGGCTGGCGAAATTCGGCTCCGCCTGTCCCTGCGCAACGTCGGCGGTCAGGCCGTCATCGGCGGATACATGGAACAGCAGCCCGTCCTGGGCCGCGGCGGGTGCGGCCGCCAGGGCGGCGGCGATGGCGAACAGGCTGCACGAGGTCTTGATGTGGCGCATGGTGTCTCCGTCCCATTGACTGGCCAGGTCTGACGCCCGGCTCATCATCGGCGCTCGTGAACGGATGCCCCCGCCCCGGTCGCTCGGGAACGATACTGTCGCGATATGACACCGGTGGCAATCCCTGCGGTAACCGGTGGACATTTTCCCCGATTGCAGAAACTATGGTCGGAGAACCAGAGAAGGCCGCATCTCCAAGGCCTTCCATTTCAAGGGATGAGACACGGGTTGGCGACTTTTCCGATCCTTGGAGCACATACGGGCGGCCTTCGCGTTCGCCTGCCCGGGCCCTATGGTCGCGCTAACATCCGCGTCGCCCGCGCCCTTGCGCCCTGTCCTGCCCTGTTCAGATTGTCGTGATGACCGCCAAGCTCAGCCTGCACCCGGACCGCCTGTTCCCCGCCGATGCGGACACCCGCACCGTGGCCCGCCGCCTCTATGCGGAGGTCAAGGATCTGCCGATCATCAGCCCGCACGGCCACACCGATCCCTCGTGGTTCGCCGGCAATGAGTCCTTCGCCAACCCCGCCGAGCTGCTGATCACGCCCGACCACTACGTCTTCCGCATGCTGTTCAGCCAGGGCGTGTCCATGGAGAGCCTGGGCGTGCCGCGCGCCGACGGCGGGCCGGTCGAGACCGATCCCCGCGCCATCTGGCGCCGCTTCGCCGAGCACTACCCCCTGTTCCGGGGCACCCCCTCGCGCCTCTGGCACGACTGGGTCTATTCCGAGGTCTTCGGCCTGACCGAGCGCCTCACCCCCGACACCGCCGACCACTATTACGATGTCATGGACGACAAGCTGGGGCAGGACGACTTCCGCCCCCGCGCCCTGTTCGAGCGCTTCAACATCGAGGTCATCACCACCACCGAAAGCCCGCTGGACGCTCTGGAGCACCACAAGACCATCCGCGAGTCCGGCTGGAAGGGCCGCGTGCTCACCGCCTACCGCCCCGACCCGGTGCTGGACCCCGACTACGAGGGCTTCCGGGACAATCTGGTCGAGCTGGGCGCGATCACCGGCGAGGACGCCCTGACCTGGGAGGGCTATCTGGCGGCCCTGCAGAACCGGCGCGAATTCTTCGCCGCCATGGGCGCCACCTCCACCGATCACGGCCACCCCACCGCCTTCACCGCCGACCTGGCCCCGGCCGAGGCGAAGGCCCTGTTCGAAAAGATCGTGTCGGGCCGGTTCGAGCCCGCCGACGCCGAGCTGTTCCGCGGCCAGATGCTGACCGAGATGGCCCGCATGAGCGTCGAGGACGGTCTGGTCATGCAGCTGCACCCCGGCTCGTTCCGCAACCACAACGGCTGGGCCTTCAAGCGCTTCGGCCGCGACAAGGGCGCCGACATCCCCACCCGCACCGACTATGTGCGCGCGCTCAAGCCGCTGCTGGACCGCTTCGGCTCCGACCCCAAATTCTCCATGATCGTCTTCACCCTCGACGAGAGCGTCTACGCCCGCGAGCTGGCCCCGCTGGCGGGCCACTATCCGGCGCTGAAGCTGGGGCCCGCCTGGTGGTTCCACGACAGCCCCGAGGGCATGCGCCGCTTCCGCGAGCAGACCACCGAGACGGCGGGCTTCTACAACACCGTCGGCTTCAACGACGACACCCGCGCCTTCCTGTCGATCCCGGCCCGCCACGACGTGGCCCGGCGCATGGACTGCGGCTTCCTGGCCCGGCTGGTGGTCGAGCACCGGCTGGAGGAGGACGAGGCCCACCTGGTGGCCCGCGCCCTCACCTATGACCTCGTGAAACAGGCGTACAAGCTTTGACCATCAACCCCACACGACGCGCCGCCCTCGCCGCGCCCCTGCTTCTGGGGGCCGCGGCCTGCAGCCAGGAGATCGGCGAACGCCCCCTGCGCGGCGCCGACACCCACGCGGCCGGCTATCCCACGGTCCAGGCCGTCGACTATTTCGGCGAGCTGCTGTCCCAACGCACCGACGGCCGCCTGCGCCTGCGCAACTATCCCGGCGGCCAGCTGGGCGGCGAGGGCGACACCCTCGAGATCACCATGTTCGGCGGCCTGGACGTGAACCGGGTCAATCTGGCGCCCCTGAACGTGATCGAGCCCACCACCTTCGTGCCCGCCCTGCCCTTCCTGTTCAGCACCACGGACCACATGCGCCGGTCGCTGGACGGCGAACCGGGCCGCGCCATCCTCGAGACCCTGCGGCCCCACGGCCTGATCGGCCTGTGCTTCTACGACTCCGGCCAGCGCTCCTTCTACAACCGGGTCCGCCCGGTGCGGACGCCGGAGGATCTGCGCGGCATGAAGATCCGGGTGCAGCCGTCGGACCTCTATGTGGCCATGGTCAGCGCCCTGGGCGCCAACCCCACGCCCATCCCCTTCGGCGAGGTCTATCAGGCGCTGGTGCAGGGCGTGGTAGACGGCGCCGAGAACAACATGCCCTCCTATGACGACACCCGGCACCACGAGGTGGCGCGGTACTACACCGCCACCGGCCACGTCATGGCGCCGGAGGCCTTCGTCATGTCCCGGCGCACCTGGGACCGCCTGACCCCCGCCGACCGCGATCTGGTCATGGAATGCGCCAACGAGAGCGTGCCCTACATGCGCGAGATCTGGGATGCGCGCGAGGCCTCGGCGCGCCAGAACGTCATCGACGCCGGCTGCGAGCTGATCGAGGACGTGGACGTGGAGCCGTTCCGCGCCCTGATGGCGCCGGTCTGGGAGCGGTTCATCGTCAGCGACCTGCAACAGCGGCTGGTCCGCGACATCCAGGCCATGGAGTAGCCGATGCTGTCCCTCCTCGCCGCCGTATCGCGCTGGATAAGCCGCGTGACTCTGGTCTTCGCCGCCACCGGCCTGGTGGTCATGACCGCCGTCATCGGCTGGCAGGTGTTCGCCCGCTATGTGCTCAGCGACTCGCCCGCCTGGGCCGAAGCGGCCTCTCTCGCCCTGATGGTCTGGTTCATCCTGCTCGCCGCCGCCGTGGGGGTGCGCGAGCAGTTCCACATCGGCATGACCGCCGCCACAAACGCCATGCCCCCCGCCATGGCGCGGGTGGCGCGCGCCTTCTCCCTGCTCGTGGTCGGCGCGTTCGGCGCGGCCATGGGCGTGTGGGGCGGCGAGCTGGTCATCCGCACCTGGGACATCGAGATCGCCACCCTGGGGATATCGCGGGGCTTCAACTACCTGCCCCTGCCCATCGCCGGCTGGCTCATCGTCTTCTTTTCGATCGAACATCTGATCGCCGAGGCCCGCGGCGGAAAGGTTGAACCGCTATGGAGCTGACGCTTCTCCTCCTGACCCTGCTGGTGCTGCTGGTGCTGGGCGTGCCGGTGGCCTTCGCCCTCGGCATCGCCTCGCTGGTGACCTTCATCTACATGGACATCGCGCCCCTGGTGGCGTTCCAGCGCATCGCCGCCGGGGTGAACGTTTTCGCCCTGATGGCCATTCCCTTCTTCATCTTCGCCGGCGACCTGATGCAGCAGGCGGGCATCGCCGAGCGGCTGGTTCGCGTGGCCAACGCCGCCGTCGGGCGCATCCGCGGCGGGCTGGGCCCGGTCAATGTGGGCGCCTCCATGATGTTCGGCGGCGTGTCCGGCTCGGCCATCGCCAGCGCCTCGGCCCTGGGCTCGACCCTCATCCCCATGATGAAGAAGCGCGGCTATGACGCCGACTACGCGGTCAACATCACCACCACCTCCGCGGTGACCGGCCTGCTGATCCCGCCGTCGCACAACATGATCATCTATGCGGCCGCCGCCGGGGTCTCCATCTCCGTGGCCGACCTGTTCATGGCGGGCGTGATCCCCGGCCTCGTCACCGGCCTGATCCTGATGATCGTCGCCTGGCTGGTGGCGCTCAAGCGCGGCTATCCCCGCGGCGAGTTCCCGGGCTGGGGCGCCTTCGCCCGGGCCTTCGTCGGCGCCATCCCCGGCCTGCTGACCGCCGTGATCATCTTCGGCGGCATCCTGGGCGGCATCTTCACCGCCACCGAAAGCTCGGCCGTGGCGGTGATCTACACCATGGTGGTGGGCTTCCTGGTCTACCGGACCCTGACCTTCAAGGGCTTCGTCACCGCCGCCATGAATGCGGTCAAGACCACGGCCATGGTCATGCTGATCATCGGCTCGGCGGCGGCCTTCGGCTGGCTGCTGGCCCTCAACCAGGCGCCCGAACAGCTGGCGGACCTGATGCGCATGGTGTCGGACAATCCGATCATCATGCTGCTGATGATCAACGTCATCCTGCTGTTGCTGGGCACCTTCATGGACATGGCGCCCCTGATCGTCATCACCTCGCCCATCTTCCTGCCGGTGGCCATGGAGGCGGGCATGGATCCGATCCAGTTCGGCATGGTGCTGATGCTGAACCTGGGCATCGGCCTGGTCACCCCGCCGGTGGGCTCGGTCCTGTTCGTGGGCTGCGCCGTGGGCAAGATCCGGGTCGAGGATGCGGTCAAGACCATGTGGCCGTTCTATCTGGCCCTGATCGTCTCCCTGATGCTGATCACCTATGTGCCGGCCTTCTCCATGACCCTGCCCAACCTGATGCGATGAGCCCACGACTGTCCGCGTCCGTCCTCGGCGCCCTGCCTCCCGCCGTTGCACAGCCGGCCTATGACCGCGCGGCGGTGAAGACCGGGGTGGTGCACCTGGGCGTCGGCGCCTTTCACCGGGCCCATCAGGCGGTGGTCTTCGACGACGCCCTGGCGGCGGGCGACCCGCGCTGGGGCGTGCTGGGCGCCTCCCTGCGCTCGCCCGGCGTGCGCGATCAGCTCAACCCCCAGGACGGCCTCTACAGCGTCGTTGTGCGCGACGGCGACCGGCGCGACGTGCGCATCATCGGCGCGATCGGACAGGTGCTGGTGGCCCCCGAGGACCCGGCCGTCCTCGTCGCCGCCATGACCCACCCGGACGTTCACATGGTCACCCTGACCGTGACGGAGAAAGGCTACCGGCTCGACCCCGCCTCCGGCGCCCTGATGATCGACGATGCCGATGTGGCGGCGGACCTGTCCAACCTGTCAGCGCCGCGCACCGCGCCGGGCTTCGTCACCGCCGCCCTGGCCGCGCGCAGGGCCGCGGGCCTGCCCCCCTTCACCGTGGTCTCCTGCGACAACGTCCCCCACAACGGCGCCCGCATCCGCCAGGCGGTGCTGGACATGGCCGGGCGTATCGACCCCGGCCTGAAAAACTGGATCGAGGCCCACGGCGCCTTTCCCCAGACCATGGTGGACCGCATCGTCCCCGCCACCACGCCCGACGACGTAGCCGCCAATGAGGCCCTGCTGGGCGCTGCCGATCAGGGCATGGTCAAGACCGAGCCCTTCACCCAGTGGGTGATCGAGGACCGCTTCGCCGGACCCCGCCCCGACTTTGAATCTCTCGGGGTTCAGGTCACCGCCGATGTGGCCCCGTGGGAGGACGCCAAGCTGCGCCTTCTCAACGGCGCCCATTCGGCCATCGCCTATCTGGGCGGTCTGGCGGGCCTCCAGTACGTCGATCAGGTGGTCGCCATCCCCGCCTACGCGCGCTTCGTCGAGGCCCTGTGGGATGAGGCCGAAAGCACCCTGTCCCCGCCGCCGGGTCTGGATGTGGCCGCCTATCGCGGCGAGCTGATGCGCCGCTTCGCCAACAGCGCGCTGCAGCACCGCACGGTCCAGATCGCCATGGACGGCAGCCAGAAACTGCCCCAGCGCCTGCTGGCCGCCTGCGCGCGCGGCTTGAAAAGGATCAGCCCATCGACGCCCTGGCCCTGGCCGTGGCGGGCTGGATGCGCTGGCAGGACGGCGTGGACGACGCCGGAAACGCCTTCACCGTGGACGACCCCCTCGCCGCCGAGACCGCCCGCCGCGTCCAGGGCGCGGCCGGACCCGCCGCCAAGGTCGCCGCCCTGCTGGACCTGTCCGCCGTTTTTCCGCCCGCCCTCGCCGCCGACGCCCGGTTCGCCAGGCTGTCGCCAACGCCCATCTCAGCCTCGTCGAGCGCGGCGCCGAGGGCGCTGTCGACGCCTTCGTGGAAAGCCTGCCCAAGTCATGACCCGCGTCCTGATCCTCAACCCCGCCGACGACGTGGCCGTGGCGCTCGAGGATCTGGCGGCGGGTGCGACCCCCGACGGGCTGGCCGTCCCGGTGCGCGATGACGTCGCTGCGGGCCACAAGGTCGCCCGCCACGCCATCGCCGGGGGCGCCATCGTGCGCAAATACGGACAGGTCATCGGCCGCGCCCGCGCCGCCATCCCCGCCGGCGCCCATGTCCACACCCACAACCTGGCCATGGCCGACGACAGCCGCGACGCCGAGATCGGCGTCGACGCCCGCCCCGTCGCGGTCCAGCCCGGCGCCACCTTCGAGGGCTATGTCCGCGCCGACGGCCGGGTCGGCACGCGCAACTACATCGGCGTGCTGACCAGCGTGAACTGCTCGGCCACCGTCGCCCGGCGTATCGCCGACAGCTTCCGTCCCGAGGATCATCCCGGCGTCGACGGCGTTGTGGCCTTCACCCATCAGGGCGGCTGCGGCGGCGCGTCCATGAGCCCCGACGTGACCCTGCTCCAGCGCACCCTGGCGGGCTATGCGCGCCACCCCAATTTTGCGGGCATTCTGGTGGTGGGCCTCGGCTGTGAGGCCAATCAGATCCCCGACTTCATGGCCCGCGAGGGGCTTCAGGCCGGGCCTGCCCTGCGCGCCATGACCATTCAGGAAGCCGGCGGCACATCCCGCGCCATCGAACAGGGCCAGGCCATCGTCCGCGAGATGATCGCCGAGGCCGCCAAAGCCACGCGCCAGACTGTCTCCGCCGAGCACCTGACCGTGGGCCTGCAATGCGGCGGCTCGGACGGCTGGTCCGGCGTCACCGCCAACCCGGCGTTGGGCGCGGCGGTGGACCGTCTCGTGGCCCAGGGCGGCTCGGCCATGCTGTCGGAAACGCCGGAGATCTGGGGCGCCGAGCATCTGCTGCTGCGCCGGGCCGCGTCACAGGGCGTGGCCGACCGTCTGAACGCCCGGCTGGACTGGTGGCGCGACTACGCCGAGCGGCACCAGATGGAGCTGAACAACAATCCCTCCCCCGGCAACCTCAAGGGCGGCCTGACCACCATTCTGGAGAAGTCGCTGGGCGCCGTGGCCAAGTCCGGCTCAACGCCCCTGAACGACGTCATCGGCTATGCCGAGCCCCTGACGGTGAAGGGCCTCAGCTTCATGGACAGCCCCGGCTACGATCCCTGCTCGGCCACCGGCCAGATCGCCTCAGGCGCCAATCTGATCGTCTTCACCACCGGGCGCGGCTCGGTGTTCGGCGCCAAGCCCGCCCCGTCCATCAAGGTCGCCTCCAACGCAAAGCTGGCGTCGTGGATGGACGAGGACATGGACATCGACGCCTCGCCGGTCCTGACCGGCGCGTCCCTGGCCGAGGTGGGCGATCTCATCTTCGCCCGCATCCTGGCCGTCGCCTCGGGCGAACCCAGCAAGTCCGAGGCCCTGGGCGTCGGCGACAACGAGTTCGTCCCTTGGCAGGTGGGCGCTTATCTCTAGGGCCTGCCGAACAGCAGACGTTCCGAACGGCCGCAACGGGTGATTAGCGGACCTTGCGATCGGCTTCCGCAGCGATCCATTCACCAAGCCTATCAACATAGAACTGTCCTCGCGGCTCGACCGAACGAAGGATCGTGGCGATCATTCCCGCCTCGCGTTCCGCTGGGCTGTCGGTGTTCAAAACGGCGAGGATGAAGCCTGACAGGCGATGGGTGAACTCGCTCGAAGCATACAGGTTCTTGGTGTCGGTTGGATCATCAAGGTGGGCTGACCTGACATGGATCGTTTCCATGTGGATCAACCGCGCCAAAACCCTCGCCTGACTGTCAGCCGGTAAGGCAGCGAAAGCCGTGTAAAGATCGGAACTCATATCTATTCGTCCCAGACAACCGGACCCCACGCCTGCTCGGTCCAAGCCTTGGCGTCGGCGACAGTCGGAAATGGTCCGGTCCCTGAGACGTAGTAATAGAGGCCATCTGGCCCCGGTTCTGCTGGAAGTTCACCTTCGTTGAGCAGACCGTCGGCGTGATAGGTTGCCCATCTCACATCGTAGTTTCGCGCCGTGACCAGGGTGCGCTTGGAGATGTCTCCGTCATAGAGCCAAGTGCCGCTTGCAACGACGACGCCTTCGAGATCATCCAGTGCCATAGGCTGGACAATGCGATGTCCGATCAATGTCCGCAACGGGTCGATTTGCGACGTTGGCTTTCTGGCTGCGAGCGAACCCCGCATCGCCGATTTCATGGGTCCACGCCCTGGGGTCTGTCCCTATAAATCCGTCATCCTCGGGCTTGTCCCGAGGACCCATTGTGGCCTCAAGCGTAATTTTGAGCTGCCTTGACTGTCCGGGGCGACCCGGCGACCTGTCGAGACTGTTTTCACCATAGGCCCTCGGGACAAGCCCGAGGGTGACGGAATATTGAAATCACTGAACTATTTTAGCGCGGCTTACAGGTCCACGCCCCGGGCGCGATCAGGTTTCAGGGGCCCGATGCGAAAAAGCGCCGCTAATTAATCCCGCTGGTTTTGCATGCCTTATAATGCGGCGTCGACCAGAACACGGGAGGGCGATTTCATACGATTGATACGATTCAGACCCCGATTTTTC
>NZ_BATC01000029.1 GCF_000466985.1 Brevundimonas abyssalis TAR-001 | reverse complement strand
CCCGCACCGACGGCGCCTTGGCGCGCCCGATGATCAGGAGACAGCCATGGCCAGACCCCGACCGCCCCGACCCGAGCCGATCGATCCGCTGGACCGCGCCCTGGAAGAGGCGGAGGCCGAAGCCGAGCGGATTGAGAAACGTCGGCTGCTGGCCGTTCTCCGGCGCAGCAACGCCGACTGGTGGGCCCGGCAGCATGCCCGTCTTGCGAACCGCACCGAGCCGGCATGATGTCAGGCTGAGGCGCCTGGACCGATCAGGCGTCAGCCCAGCCAGCCGCGCCGCGCGCCCCAGGCCAGGGCCAGTTCCGGCCAGACGGCGGCGGGGCGGCCTTCGATAAGGCGGATGCCGAAGCCGTGGCCGCCCTCCTCGAACAGATGGGTCTCCACCGGCACGTTCGCGGCCCTCAACGCCGTGGTCAGCATCATGGCGTTCTCGGGCGGCACCGCCCCGTCGTCCATGGCGTGGACGATGAAGGTGGGCGGGGTGTCGCGGCGGGGCATGGTCTCCAGCGACCAGTCGCGGATCTGGTCCGGGCTCGGGTTCTCGCCAAGCAGATGGCTGCGCGACCCGGCGTGGGTGTGCGGGTCGGTCAGGGTCACCACCGGATACATCAGGATCGACAGGTCGGGTCGTGCCGACACCGCATCCGCCGCGTCCACGGCCTCATAGACCGCATCCCCGTGCCGCGCCGCCAGCGTGCCGCCCAGATGCCCGCCCGCCGAGGCGCCCAGCGCCCCGATGCGGTCCGGATCGACGCCGTACTGCGCCGCGTTGGCGCGGATCAGCCGCATGGCCCGCTGGGCGTCCTGCAGCGGCGCGTTCGGCCCCGCCGCCCAGTTGTCCCCGGGCAGGCGATACCGCAGCACGAAACAGGTCACCCCCGCCGCCGCGAACACCCGTGCGCAGTCGTAGCCCTCCTTATCCACCACCGCCCAGCGATAGCCGCCGCCGGGGATCAGCAGCAGGGCCGCGCCGTTGGGCCGCTCGGGCCGGAACACGGTCATGATCGGGTCGGTGGTGTAGACGGCGAAACGGTCGTGATAGGCGGGATCCTCGGACCGCTCGTTCACCTCGGCCACCACGGTGACGTTCTCGCCCCCCGGCGCCCCGTCCGGCCACAGCCGCACCGTCTCGGCGGGATCGGCGGGCGCCCGCTGCGGCGTCACGGCGGCGGCCCGCACCGCCTCGCTCCAGGGCGCCTGGGCCAGAACCGGCGATGCGGTCAGGCCCAGTCCGGCGGCGGTCAGCAGGCTGCGACGGTGAAGGGTCATGCGGGATCTCCAGTGCCCGGCGTCCACCCGGGCGGCGCCATTTCAAAACGGTCGAAGATGAAGGCGGGCGCCACGGTGCAGGTGACCAGGGTCCAGTCGCCCAGCGGCCGTGCGGCCTGCCAGGCGTTCGGGGGCACGACCACATGGGGCCGTTCGCCTGCCGCCAGGTCCGGGCCCAGCACATGACGGACCGGCGCCGCGTCGCCCGTCATGGCGATCCCCAGCTCCAGCGGCCCGCCGGCGTTGAAGCTCCACACTTCCGCGGCGTCGGTCACCCGGTGCCAGTGCGAGCGCTGCCCGGCCGCCAGCAGATAGTGGATGGCCGTGGACGCCGCCCGTCCCGGCGCGACCTCGGCCGCGTCCCGGAACGTCTCACGGAACCAGCCGCCCTCCGGATGGGGCTCAAGATTCAGCAGGGCGACGATCTCGGCGGCGGTCATGCCGCCACCATAACGCCCATGACACCGGTGGCCAGACTAAACCACCTCGCGACGAGACAGGTGCGCCAGCATCAGGCCCAGGACCAGAACCCCGCCCCCCAGCCCCAGCATCAGCGCCAGGTCGGCCCGCGCCGGGTCGGTCGCCAGTACATTGACCGGCATCTGCCAGGGCATGAACACCCCGTTCTTCGCGGAGGTGGCGACCACCGCGAAGAAGGTGCCGCCGATGCCCAGCACCAGCCCCGGCACGAAGCTCCTGAACCGCAGCGCCGCCCACAGCTGAATGGCGGTCAGCAGGGCCCCCGCCGCGAAGATGCGGGCGTGCAGCCAGACCATGGCCGACCAGTCGATGACGCCGGTCGGCGCGATCCCGGGCTTGATCAGCCCCGCCAGGGCGCCCGCGCCGGCGGCCAGCATCAGAACCGCCGCTTCCATGGCCGCGACCACCAGGAACACCGCGCCGGCCTTGGCCGCCAGCAGCCGCCAGCGGCGGACCGGCAGGGCGAACAGGTGCTCCCAGCTGCGGGGGCCGTGCTCCATCTGGGCGACCAGGGCGGTCAGGGCCGTGACGCCCATGGGCAGCATGAAATAGGCCCAGATGGCGGCGGCCTGCATCATCACCATGAACCAGTCCTGGGCCTGGTCCATGCGCAGCAGGTTGAAGAAGATGAACAGGGCGATCAGTCCCGGCGCCGCCACGGCCAGCAGCGCGGCCAGGGAGCGGTTGAGCTTCAGCAGCTCCACGGACAGGGCGGTCAGCATTCAGGCGGCCTCCTTGTGGGCGGTCGGCAGGCGGTTCTGGTCCGCCACATGGCGATAAAGCGTCTCCAGACTGCGGCGGCGGGGCGTCAGGGCGAAGACCGCGATGCCCGCCTCCACCAGCGCGCGATTCAGCCCCGCCGCCGCGGCGCGCACGTCATCGCCGGGTCTCAGCCGGACCGACAGGCCGTCGCCCTCCGCCAGATCAAATCCCCGGGCCAGGATCAGCGGCCGCGCCCGGTCCGGCTGATCCACCTCCACGTCCAGCCCCGGCGCGGCCCGCGCGGTCAGGTCCGCCAGCGGGCCCTGAACCGCCAGCCGCCCGGCGAAGATCACGCCCACATGGGAGGCCGTCTGCTCCACCTCGTTCAGCAGGTGGCTGGAGAGCAGCACCGTCGCGCCCGTCCGTGCGGGCAGCCCCGCCAGAAAGCCGCGCATGTCGGCGATGCCGTCCGGGTCCAGTCCGTTGGTGGGCTCGTCCAGGATCAGCACCGGCGGCGCCCCCAGCAGCGCCCGCGCGATGCCCAGCCGCTGGCGCATGCCCAGGGAATAGTCCGACACCCGGCGGTGCGCGTCCGGCCGCATCTCCACCACCTCCAGCACCCGGTCGGTCTCCCCACGCGGCAGGGCCAGCAGGCGGCGGGTGATCTCCAGGTTCTCGCGCCCGGTCAGATTGGCGTGAAGACCGTGCGCCTCCAGCAGGGCGCCCACCTTGCGGGCCGCGCCCATCCGGTCCGCCGCCACATCGATCCCCTCGATCAGCGCCCGACCCTCGCTGGGTCGGATCAGACCCAGCAGCATCTTCAGCGTGGTGGTCTTTCCCGCGCCGTTGGGGCCCAGAAAGCCATAGACGGCCTGGGCCGGAACCTGCATGGCCAGGTCCTGAACCGCCGTCCGGCCGCCGAAGCGGCGGGTCAGTCCGCAGGTCTCGATCGCCAGGGTCATCCGCCTTTTCCTTTAAGTCTAAGCTAAAGTTGCGGACGAAGAGTTTTTAAGTCAAGATTAAAGAAAATTCAGCCGGGATGACCCATGAACGCCACTGACCCCGCCGCCTACCGGCGCCGATGCGCCCAGTTCCGCTGGCTGGCCGTGTTCATGGTGGTCAGCGTGGGCGGGCTGTTGCTGCTCGTGCATCTCGTCTTTCCGCTGATCCTCGCCCTGCGGGGCGAGACCGGGCATCTGGCCCGGTGGCTGCCGGAGGTGATCTGGGTCTCGCCGACGGCCTTCTACCTGTTCGCCATCTGGTCCATCGGCGCCGCCATGGGGCAGCTTGCGAAGGGTCGCCTGATCCAGCCCACCCTGTCCGACGCCTTGCGGCGTGTTGGTCTGGCCCTCGGCTTCGGCGGTCTCCTGAGCGTATTCGGCGTCACCAACCTGATACGTCTGATCGAGGGCGGGACAGGTGGTTGGGCCTATTTCGATGTGGCCGGCATGACCCTGGGCATGATCGGGGGCGCCCTGTTTCTGCTGGGGCGGGTGATCGACCACGCCGGGCGGGTCCAGGCCGAGCTGGACGCGATGATCTGATGCCGGTGCGCGTGACCCTCGACAGCCTGATCGTCCGCAAGGGGATCAAGGCCCGCGACCTGGCCGCCGAGGTGGGGATTTCGGAAACCCAGCTGTCCCTGTTCCGCTCGGGCAAGGTCAAGGGCATCCGCTTCCGCACCCTGGCGCGGCTGTGCGCGGCGCTGGGGTGCAGACCCGGCGATCTGCTGGACTATGATTTCGACCCCGCCGATCTGGCGCAGGACGAGGAGGACTAGCCGGTCAGGCCACTTCCACCGCCATGGCCACGGCCTCGCCGCCGCCGATACACAGGGACGCCATGCCCTTGCCGCCGCCGCGCGCTGCAGCGCCGACAGCAGGGTGGACAGAACCCGGGCGCCGACGCGCCGATGGGGTGGCCCAGGGCGCAGGCGCCGCCGTTCACGTTGAGCTTCGCGTGGTCGATGTCCAGTTCGCGCATGGCGATCATGGCCACCACGGCGAAGGCCTCGTTGACCTCCCACAGGTCCACGTCCGACGCGCTCCAGCCGGCCCGCTCCAGCGCCTTCTTCATGGCCGGGACCGGGGCGGTGGTGAACAGGCCCGGCTCGTGGGCGTGGGCCGCGTGGGCGGCGACCCGGGCCACGATGGGCAGGTTCAGCGCCCGCGCCACGCTCTCGCGGGTCATCACCAGCGCCGCCGCGCCGTCCGAGATCGAGCTGGCGTTGGCCGCCGTGATGGTGCCGTCCTTCGCAAAGGCGGGCTTCAGGGTCGGGATCTTGTCGGGCCGCGCCTTGCCGGGCTGTTCGTCCACCGAGACCGTCTCGGTCCCCTTGCGGCTGGTCACCTCCACCGCGGTGATCTCGGCCTCGAAGGCGCCCGAGGCGATGGCGGCGTTGGCGCGGCTCAGGCTCTCGATGGCGTAGGCGTCCTGGTCCTCGCGGGTGAACTGGTACTGCCGGGCCGCGTCCTCGGCGAAGGCGCCCATCAGCTTGCCGGGGGTGTAGGCGTCCTCCAGCCCGTCCAGATACATGGTGTCGGAGATCACATCGTGGCCGATGCGCGCCCCGCCCCGGTGCTTGGCCATGACGTAGGGGGCGCCGGTCATGCTCTCCATGCCGCCCGCCACGATGATCCCGGCGCTTCCGGCCTTCAGCGCGTCGTGCGCCATCATGGCCGCCTGCAGGCCCGAGCCACACATCTTGTTGACGGTGGTGGCCTCCACATGGCGGCCCAGCCCTGCGCCGATGGCCGCCTGACGCGCCGGGGCCTGGCCCAGACCGGCGGGCAGGACGCAGCCCATCACGATCTGCTCGACCCGCGCCGCCTCGACCCCGGCGCGCGCCACCGCCGCCTTCACGGCGGTCGCGCCCAGCTCGGTGGCCTTCACGCCCGTAAACACGCCCTGGAAGCCTCCCATGGGGGTGCGGGCGAACGAACAGATGACGACGGGATCGGACATGGCGGGCTCCTGAGCGGTTACGGCTTGTTGCGGCTCATATATTCACGTGGCGGCGTCGGCGAAAGGCGGGCGCCCGGTTCACAGCAGCTTGCGCCGCTGCCGCGACAGGGCCAGCGGCGTGCCGTCGACGCCCCAGCATGTGGCGTCGTCCACGGTCCAGCCCAGACCCAGATCCAGCATGCGGAACTCGAAGAAGGCCCAGCCATCAGGGGCCGTTTCGGGCGTGGGCGTGGCCAGGATGTCGTAGCGCAGGTCCACCGTGGTCATCATCGGCGGCGCCTTCATTGCGGTCCACGACGGCGGATACAGCGCGTCCAGCAGGTAGCACAGGCGCAGCTCGTCCAGCGGCGCCCCGTCATTGGTGCGCATCCACACCCGCTCCACCACGGCGCGGCCCTCGTTGCCGCCCAGGATGTTCGGCCCGCCGTCGAAGCGGAACTCCACGTGCTGAGTGAAGCGCGGCCGCAGGGGCCCTACCAGAGTGCGCGTCGGGTCCAGGCTGTCCAGCGGCGGGGGCGGCGCCTGCATGGGCGTGAGGGCGACAGCGTCTTCGGCGTCCCGCCCCCAGGTGGCCGTGGCGTGATGGGTCAGGCGCTCGCCCTGTCCAGCCTCCAGCGCCGAATAGGCCACATTGCGCCCGCCGCGCAGCAGGCGGGGTCGAAACGTCAGCGCCTGACCATATTTCGCCGCCGCCAGATACTGCACGCTCAGGGTCCGCAGCGGCCCGGTGATCCCCAGCCCCTGCCGCATGGCGCCCGCGCACAGGGCCGCCAGCAGCCCGCCGAACGGAAAGCCCGCCTCCGGCGGCGCCCCGACGGGCCCGTTGGAGAACTCCCCCGACAGTTCGGCGGTCAGGGCCTCGCCCGCGGGCGTCAGGGCCAGGGCACGGGTCAGCGGATGGTCGGCGGAATCGGTCATGGGCAGCGACATATCAGAAAGGCGGGCGGAGACCGGCGGAAGGCCTCCGCCCGCAAGTCGAGGGACGCAGGAACGCCGCGGCGCGTCATACGCTGCGATGTCCGTTGCCAAACGAGACTGATTTAATGGGTGTTGAATCGCAACCCACTTGTCAAAAGCCTGCCGCAACGTCACCTTGTGATGATGGGACGCACAGCCGACTACTCCCGCCAGAGCTGCTCCATCGCCGCCACCCTCGAGGTGATCGGCGATCCGTGGACGCTGCTGGTGATCCGCGACGCCTTTCAGGGCGTGACCCGCTTCGAGCAGTGGCAGGAGCGTCTGGGCGTGGCCCGCAACGTGCTGGCCGCGCGGCTCAAGACGCTCGTGGCTCACGGGGTGCTGGAGCCGCACCTGTATTCGGAGCGCCCGCCGCGCAACGAGTACCTGCTCACCGCCCGGGGCAAGGAACTGTACGGCGTGCTGGTCACCCTGCACGCCTGGGGCAACAAGCACCTGTATGGCGACAGCGATTCCGGCGTCGACATGATCCACAAGACCTGCGGCCACTCTCTGGAGCCCCGCATCGCCTGCGGCTGCTGCGGCGAGGTTGTGCGTCCGCGCGACCTGGCGCTGGTGCTCAGCGAGGACCGCCCCACGGTCGGCGATGTCCTCACGCCCAAGGACGCGGCCTAGCTCATTGCTGGCTGCCGGACCGCCACAGGTTCCGGGTCAGGGGCTCCACCAGATAGGACAGGGCGGTCCGCTTCCTCAGGAGGATGACCACCTCCACCGGCATGCCGGGACGGATGCCCCGGGCGGCCGGGCCCAGCGTGGCCAGTTGTTCGGGCGGCACGACCACCTCGACCCGGAAATGGCTCTGGCCGGACTGTTCGTCGGTGAAGCTGTCGGCGGACACGCTGGTGACCCGTCCGCGCACGATGGGGGGGACTTCCTCGCGCAGGCCGGGGAAACGAACCTCTGTCTCGAGCCCGACGCGAATGCTGTCGATGTCGGCGGGGTCCACCTGGGCAACCAGCACCTGTGACGCGTCCGCCGGTACGATCTCCATCAACACCTGACCCGGTTGCACCACCCCGCCGGGGGTGAAGACGCTCAGACCCACGACCTGGCCCGTCGCGGGGCTGCGCACCTGGGTGCGGGCGATCTGGGCGCGCAGCTCCGAAAGGCGCGGCTGAAGCTCGTTCAGCTGGACCTCCACCTGGCGCAGCTGGTCGGCCACGTCCTCGTCCAGACGCGTGTTCACGCCCAGCATCTGCAGGCGCGTCTCGCCGATCTGCTCGCGGGCGGCGGCGATCTGCGCGATCAGGGCGCCTTCCTCCCCTTCCAGCGAGGCAGCGGTGCGTTCCAGGGCCCTGACCCGGTTCAGCGGCGCATAGCCCTGCGCCGCCAGCGAGCGCATGCCCTCCAGCTCCTCCAGGATCAGGCGCTGCTGTTCGCGGTTGGACTCCAGCTGCCTCTGATGGCCGCCCATGCGGTCCTCTAGCTGGCTGATGCGCTGACGCAGCACGCCGCTTTCGGTGGACCGGCCCGCGCCCCGAGCGGTGAACTGGCGCTGTTGCAGCGTCAGCGCTTCTTGCGCCAGGACGCGGTCATCGCCCGACAGGGTTGCGAACGCTTCGGGCGTCGGAATGGCAGACAGCCGGTCCCGTTCAGCGACCATGCGCGCCCGCTGGGCCAGCAGGGCGTAGACCTGCCCCGCCACGCCGCGCTCAACCGAGCGCAGGCTGCCGGCATTGATCTCCAGCAGCACCTGCCCGCGCTCCACCTGGTCCGCCTCGGCCACGTGGAGGGCGCCGACCACGCCGCCGTCCGGGTGCTGCACCGCCTGCCGGTTGCCTGACACCGCCACCTGACCCGGGGCATAGGCGCCGGCGTCCAGCGGGGCGAACGCCGCCCAGCCCAGAAAGAGCCCGAAGAACAGGAGGATGATGGTCCCGCCCAGCCACAGTTCGAACCGGGGCGAAGGGCTCAACTGCGGCGTCGTCTGGGCGGCGGATGAAGCGGCTTTCGTCATCGGCTGGCCGCGCCCTGCGTCGGGGCGCGGGCGCTTCTCAGGCGGGCGAGCACCTCTTCACGCGGCCCCTGTGTCTGGATCGCGCCGTCCTTGAGCACCAGCAGATTGTCGACCCGAGACAGCACGCCGGCGCGGTGGGCGACGATCACCACCGCCGCGCCCCGTCTGGCCGCCGCCAGAATGGCGTTCATCAGGGCGGATTCCCCGTCCTGGTCCAGGTTCGAGTTCGGCTCGTCCAGCACCAGCAGCACCGGATCTCCGTAGAGCGCGCGGGCCAGGGCCACCCGCTGGGCCTGGCCTGCGGACAGCCCGGCGCCGAACGCGCCCAGTTCGGTGTCATAGCCTTTGGACAGCCGCTGGATCATGTCGTGGGCGCCGGCGGCCTGGGCCGCCTCGACCACCGCGCGATCGATCTCGTCCGGCGGCGCGCCTGTGGCGGCGGCGAACCGCGAGATGTTGTCCCGCACGCTGCCGGCGAACAGGCTGGGCGTCTGGGGCAGATAGCCGATGTGGCGCGCCAGGGCGTCGCTGTCCCATGCACTGTATTCCGCGCCGTCCAGGCGTACGGCTCCCGTTGTCGGGATCAGCGCTCCGGCGATGACCCGCGCCAGGGTGGTCTTGCCCGACCCGCTGGACCCGATGACACCGAGGGTCTGGCCGGGTTCGAGGGTCAGATTCGCGCCTTTCAACTGCAACTGGCCCGCCTCGGTCAGGCGAACCGACACGCTTTCGACGGCCAGCTGTCCCTTGGGGGCGGGCAGGGCGGTCCGGGGGCGGTCCACATCTGCGGTGGCGTCAAACAATTCGATCAGGCGCCGCCACCCTGCATGGGCCTTCACCAGACCGGGCCAGGCCCCGACCAGTTGCTCGATGGGCGCCACGGCCCGGCTGAGAAGCACCGATGAGGCGATGATGGCGCCGGGCGTCATCTGTCCGCGGATCACCAGGAACCCCGCCAGGCCCAGCGCCGCAGACTGCAGGGTCAGCCGCACGAATTTGATCGCCCCGGTATAGCGCCCCCCCGCCATGTTGGCGTCCGCCTGCTGCTGAACGGCCCGGCGCCGTTCGTCGGCCTGGCGCGCGATGCTGTTGGCGCGCATGCCGAGGGCCCGCACCACCTCGGCCTGGGCGGCCAGGCTTTCCTGTGCGGCATAGGCGGCGCTGGCGGAATCCGCAGCATGGCGAATGCGCTCGCGCGTGTCGCGCTCGTTCAGCCAGGCGAGGAGGAACAGAACCAGCCCCCCGAACAGGGTCAGAAAGCCGATGGACCAGTGCAGCAGGAAACAGCACATCAGGAAGATCGGCGTCCAGGGCGCGTCCAGAACCGCCAGGGTCCCCTGACCGCTCAGGGCCGTCCGCACATGGTCGAACTCGCGCAGCACGTGGACATTGGGCGCCGCGCCCCGCAGGTCCACGGTCCGCGCCAGGATACGGCTGGTCAGCGCCTGGTCCAGTTTCAGCCCGGTCCGCAGCAGAATGCGCACCCTCAGCCAGTCCAGGGCCGCCAGGGCCGCCAGGGCGAACAGGGCGACGGCGCTGATCAGCACGAGGGTCGTCAACCCTCCGGTCGGCACCACCCGATCATAGACCTGAAGCATGTACAGGGTGGGGGTGAGATAGAGCAGGTTCACCAGGGCGCTGAACACCGCCGCCCCGATGAGATGCGTGCGGCAAGCCAGTACGGCCTGCCTCAGCGGTTCAGCACCAGCGGATGTGGGAAGCAGGTTGAACACGTCGGCTAGCCGCTCTCGGGCCTCATTGCTGGATCATCGCGCCACTGCGGCGCGACCGTGACGACCCTTCTCGCCCTGGACGGTGACTCATATGGCAATCCCGGCAGGGCGCCAATGCGCCCGTTGAGCCCGTGAGCCTGATGGAGGCGCGGAGAAGTGATGGCGCGCAAGGGGCCGGAAGCGTAGAATGCGGGCATGTCGGACCTGAAGACCCAACCCACCGACGCCTCGGTTGAGGACTTCATCGATGCGGTCGAACAGCCCCGCCGCCGAGAGGACGCGCGCATGGTTTCAGCCATGATGGCCGAGATCACGGGAGAGCAGCCGGTGATGTGGGGCCCGTCCATCATCGGCTTCGGCCGCTACACCTATGTGAACTCGACGAAGAAGCCCGCCGACTGGCCCATCATCGGCCTGTCGCCGCGCAAGGCGAACCTGAGCGTCTACATCATGCCGGGCTTCACGGAGCGACCCGATCTCATGGCGCGGATCGGCAAGGTGAAGACCAGCGTCTCCTGCCTCTACATCAGCCGGCTTGAGGACGTGGACATGGAGGTGCTGCGTGAGCTGTGCGCGTGGGCGGTGGCGACCATGCGAGGGCGTCATCCGCCCGGCCCGTCGCCCGATTAATCCCTTCCGGCAGCGGATCCGTGCTAGGCTCCATGAGATACGAGACAATGGAGCCGACGCCTTGCGCCGAACCCGCCCGGGGAAGGCTTTCGTTTTGCGAGCTTCCGAACGCGGGGAAAGGGACAGCCATGGCTGCCCGCACGTCCCAACATTCCGGAGGCCCGCTCAGCCTGGGGCTGGCCGTCATCAGATCTTCGCCGACGCCGGTGATCATGCTGGACGCCGATCTGATGGTCGTCGCAGCCAGCACCTCGTTCTGTGACGCCTTCGGTCTGTCTCCAGACAGGGTCGCAGGCGGGCTCATGCCCAGCCTGGGCGCCGGAGAATGGAGATCGCCCCAGCTTCAGATCCTGCTGACGGCGACGGCGCGTAGCGATGTGGCGGTGGACGCCTACGAGATGAACCTGGATATCCCGACACGCGGCATGCGCTGTGTGGTCATCAGCGCCCGGCGTCTTGTGACCGATGAGGACAACGTCCGCCTGCTGGTGGGGGTGACCGACGTCACCGATGCCCGCGCGGCGGACAAGCTCAAGGACAATCTGCTGCGGGAGAAGGCCATCCTGCTGCAAGAGGTCCAGCACCGCGTCGCCAACAGCCTGCAGATCATCGCCAGCGTTCTGATGCAGAACGCCCGCAAGGTGCAGTCAGAGGAGACCCGGGTGCATCTGCGCGATGCCCACAGCCGGGTGATGTCCATCGCCACCCTGCAACAGCAACTGGCCGCCTCGCGGTTGGGGGACGTGGAGCTGCGGCCCTATCTGACGCAGTTGTGCCGCAGCATCTCCGCATCCATGATTCCTGATCCCGAGCGCCTCACCCTGGAGGTTGTCGGCGATGACAGCGCCACCAGCGGGGATATTTCGGTCAGCCTGGGGCTGATCGTCACCGAACTGGTCATCAATGCGCTCAAGCACGCCTATCCCGGCGGGCGGGGCGGGCGAATCCTGGTGACCTATGGCGGCGATCCGCACGGCTGGACCCTTTCGGTGTGCGACGACGGGGTAGGCATGGCGGACACCCCGGCCCACACCAAGCCGGGTCTGGGCACCAGCATCATAGAGGCGCTGGCCCACCAGCTGGACGCGGCGGTGAAGGTCGAAACCGGCAAGGGCGGCACGACCGTCTCCATCGTTCACGTCCGGAGCGGGCCGACCCTCCTCTCCGAGCGGGGCGCCGCCCAGCTTTCCACCTGAAGACGGTTTCGCGAAGACCTGCCGGTTTTATCCGACGGGCTGAGGGACCTTGCCCTTGCATCAATCGGCCATGCGCGGTTTCTGTCACCGGAACGGTGACGCTTTCATCGCGTTGCCTGAAGACATCCTTTCTGGAGTTTGACCATGCGCTTGTCCGCCCTGACCGCCGCCGTCTCCATCTTCGCCCTGGTCGCCGCGTGCGGAGGAAACGGCGAAACCGCCTCCACGATGCAGACGGGTGAGCCGGTGGAGACCAACGCGGCGAACGCCCCGACCCAGCAGCCGGCCTTTGAAGGCCAGACCCGCGCGCCGGGGGTGCAGACCACTGTTTCGATGACCAGCGAGACGGTGGCGGAGGGTCTGGAAAGCCCCTGGGGTCTGGTTCCGTTGCCGGAAGGCGGTTTCCTGGTGACAGAGAAGCCCGGCCGTCTGCGGCTGGTCAGCGCCGACGGCGAGATCGGCGAGCCCATCACCGGCGTGCCGACTGTGGTGTCGGATCGTCAGGCGGGCCTGCTGGATGTGGAGCTGAGCCCTGACTTCGCCAGCGACCGGCTGGTCTATCTGAGCTTCTCCGAGCCGCGCCGGGGCGGCAACGGCACCGCCGTGGCCCGGGGACGTCTGAGTGAGGACGGGACCCGGCTGGAGAACGTGGAGACGATCTTCAGCGCCATGCCCACCTACGACAATTTCATGCACTACGGCTCGCGCATCGTGTTCGACCGTCAGGGACGACTGTACGTGACCTTGGGCGAGCGGTCGGATATCGAGACCCGGCCCCAGGCGCAGGATCTGGGCTCGCACTTCGGCAAGATCGTGCGCATCAACGCCGACGGCTCGGTTCCGGCCGACAACCCGTTCGTGGGCCAGGAGGGCGCCCTGCCGGAGATCTGGTCATGGGGGCACCGCAACGTCCAGGGCGCGGCGCTGCATCCCGGGACGGGCGAGCTGTGGGGCATCGAGCATGGCGCGCGCGGCGGCGACGAGATCAACATCGCCCGCGCCGGCGAGAACTATGGCTGGCCCATCGCGGCCTACGGCATCGAATATCGCGGCGGCGCCATCGGCGAGGGGAGCACCACAGCCCCGGACACGGTTCAGCCGATCTACTACTGGGATCCAGTCATCGCGCCGGGTGGAGCGGTGTTCTATAGCGGCGACATGTTCCCCGATTGGAACGGCAACCTGCTGGTTTCGGGCCTGGCGGGACAGCATCTTGCGCGGCTGGTTCTGGAGGGCGAGCGGGTTGTTGGCGAGGAACGCCTGCTGACCGGGCTGAATGCGCGCATTCGCGACGTTGCCGTGGGATCGGACGGTGCGGTCTATGTGGTCACCGATGACCAGAACGGTCGTCTGGTCCGACTACGCCGTGCGGACTGAGCGCCTTCACCAGCCCTGTTCGGCGGGTTAGAACAATCATGAGCAGCCCGGCTTCAGGGCTGCCGAGGGACATAAGGAAACGCACATGACGCGAGTGGCGATGGTCACCGGGGGCACCCGGGGGATCGGCAAGGCGATCGTTCAGCGCCTGAACGAGGACGGGATCAAGGTCGCGGCCGGTTATTCCGGAAACACGGCCGCGGCCGAAGCCACGGCCGCCGAACTGGGCGTCATGGTGGTCAAGGGCAACGTCGGCTCGTTCGAGGATTGCGAACGGGCGGTCAAGGAGGTCGAGGCCGAGC
This sequence comes from Brevundimonas abyssalis TAR-001, assembly GCF_000466985.1. Taxonomy (GTDB): domain Bacteria; phylum Pseudomonadota; class Alphaproteobacteria; order Caulobacterales; family Caulobacteraceae; genus Brevundimonas; species Brevundimonas abyssalis. The sequence continues at coordinate 18,401 of NZ_BATC01000029.1, read as the reverse complement.
TGGGCCCCATCGACATCCTGATCAACAATGCCGGCATCACCCGCGACGGCTTCTTTCACAAGATGAGCCCGGACCAGTGGTACGATGTGATCCGGGTCAACATGGACAGCGTGTTCAACATGACCCGCCAGGTGATCGGCGGCATGCGTGACCGGGGCTTTGGCCGCATCGTCAACATCTCCTCGATCAACGGCCAGAAGGGCCAGATCGGCCAGACCAACTATTCCGCCGCCAAGGCGGGCATGATCGGCTTCACCAAGGCCCTGGCGCTGGAGAATGCGAGGAAGGGCGTGACCGTGAACTGCATCGCGCCCGGCTATATCGACACCGAGATGGTGGGCGCCATGGACCCCAAGGTTCTGGAGAGCATCGTGGCCCAGATTCCGGTCGGAAGACTCGGAAAAGGCGAGGAAATCGCCGACATGGTGTCCTGGCTGTCTGGGGAACGTGCCGGATATGTCACAGGCTGCACCCTTTCCCTGAACGGCGGTCAGTATCTGGTGGGCTGACACGCCCGCGCCCAAAATCCGCCTTCGCGGCGAGTCATCTGATTGAGAATGTTCGCGGAACCCCGGATCAGCGCTGCGCTGTCACCGACGACGCTCGCCTTGGCGTGCGCCGTTGTAAGCGTGGCTGTGTTGGGCTTTGCTGACGCCGCCGACGCGTGGACCCAGCCGCGCGGGAACGCTCAGGCGGAGCAGAGCCAGGGTCTGCGTGAGCGCCCCGTCCGCGCCCTTGCGTCGCCCGGCCGCTACGTCACGGAAGGCGGCGAGGCTTTCATCCTGGATCATTCCGGGGCCAGGCCCCTGTTGCGCTTCGACGACAGCCCGGAGGTCTGGGTTCTGCGGGCTACGCCCGCCCCGCGTGGCGACATTCTATACCGCAATGATCAGGGCGACGTGATCCTGCGCTCCACGCCTTCGGGGGGACTGACCCTCTATACGCCGCGCGCGCCGGGCGGCGAGCCCGCCTCCCAGGCCGGCCCTGGTCCGGGGCTTCGCCGCCCCACCCTGTCGCCCATCCAGCTGGTCAATTTCATGGTCCGCCAGAGCGACGTGGCGAGCCGTGCCGTGGGGCATCTGGTCGTATTCGAGGCCGAAGAGATTTCACCCGGCTCGGAAACCCTGGTGGCCGAAGCCGCCGCCGCCGCCGTCGAGGCCCTGACCCGCATGGCGCGCACCTCCAATCTGCGCGATCAGGCCCAACAGGTGCGCCGCATCGTCATCATCGAGGGTGCGCGCAACAACACGGAATTCTCTCGCGGCGTCCTGACCATCACCCTCGATCCGCGCGAAGGACCGGCGGGACGTCCGTCATCCGCCCGGGTGGTGCGGACCCTGGCCGGCAGCTAGCCCCTGAACGCGTCCTTGGCCGCCCTGAGCGCGGCGAAGGCGGCTACGTCCGTCGCGCACAGGAACGGGTTCAGGCGCTTCTCCCGGCCCATAATCGTCGGCACGGTCGACTGCCCGGCCTCGCGCAGTGCGAAGACGTCCCGCGCATAGCCCTCCAGTTCAGGATCGGGCGTGCCCAGGCTCAGCGCGAAACGAGCGTTGGCGGCGGTGTATTCGTGAGCGCACCAGACTCGGGTGTCGTCCGGCAGGCCGGCCAGTCGGGTCAGGCTGTCCCACATCTGCTCTGGGGTTCCCTCGAACAGCCGTCCGCAGCCCAGGGCGAAAAGGGTGTCGCCGACGAAGGCTTCGCCGCCCGATGATCGATGAAGGCGATGTGCCCCAGGGTGTGGCCGGGCGTATGCATGACGCGGAGCGCGGTCTCGCCCAGATTCACCTCGTCTTCGTCCGCCAGAACCCGGTCCAGGGTGATGAGACGCGAGGACTCCTCCGGTCCGACCACCTTGCACCCTGTCTGGCCTTTTACGGCTTCGACGCCCTGGGTGTGATCGGGGTGCCAGTGGGTGTTCAGGATCAGGTCAAGCCGTCGCCAGCCGGAGGCGGCCAGTTCGGCCAGGACGGCCGCGCCGTCCGGCGCGTCCACGGCGGCGACGCACCCCGAGGCGCGGTCGCGGACCAGATAGCCGTAGTTGTCGGACAGGCAGGGGAACTGACGGATTTCCAGGGGCATTGAGCGACTCTAGCAGCCACCAGGCGTTGAAGCCTATAGTACCGCCATGCGCCGCAGCGTCGATGATCTGAAAGCCTTCTATGGCGAGCCCGCGGGAGTCCTGGCCCGCCGCCTCGTGGCGCGCCGTCTGGAGGACGCCTGGGGGGAGGCGGCGAACTGCGATGTGCTGGGCATCGGCTATTGCACGCCCTGGTTGGGCGCCTTCGTGGGCGCGCGCCGGGTTGTGGCGGCCATGCCGGGCGGGCAGGGGGCCGAGCGCTGGCCCTCGGTTGGGCGCAACCGGACCCTGCTGGTCGAGGACCAGGGCCTGCCGTTCGCTTCGGGAACCTTCGACCGGGTTCTGATGATGCACGCCCTCGAAGAAGCCGATCACGCCCAGGCGCTCATGGCGGAAGCTGTGCGGGTCATGGCGCCGGCCGGACGCATCATCCTGGCCGTGGCGTCCCGGGGCGGCCTGTGGGCCCGTTCGGAATCGACGCCCTTCGGCCATGGCCGGCCTTTCAGCCGGGGACAGGTGGAGCACCTCCTGCGAGAGGTGCAGCTGGAGCCCCTGGCCTGGTCCCAGACCCTTTATGTGCCGCCCTGGAAGCTGCTGCTGGGCATGGCGGAAGGATTTGAACAGGCGGGAAGGATGCTGCTCCCGGCCGCTTGCGGCCTGATCCTGGTGGAGGCCTCCCGCCGCACCTATGCGCCCCGGAAAGTGAGCGGCGGTGCGGCCGTTCCGGTCGAGGCGGCCCTGGCGAAAGGCGTTCTGGCGTCTCGTCCGGCCGCGCGCGGCGCGCGGCGGTTGGACGGCGGCGGCGAACCCGCCTAAATCGGCCCCATGCGTCAGCTCATTCTCATGCGTCATGCCCAGGCCGTGGGCGCAGCCCCCGCCGGCGGCGACCGGGAACGCGCGCTCAGCGCGGCAGGCCGCGCCGAGGCCGTCCGAATCGGCCAGGCCCTGAAGGCGCGCGGCGTCCGGCCGGATCTGGCCATGGTTTCGGCGGCCCGACGTACGCGCGAGACCTGGACCGGCGTGGCCGAAGGACTCACTCTGGACCCTGAGCCGTCCTGGCTGGAGGTCGATCCCGCCCTTTACAACGCCGACGCCCGGGTCCTGCGCGGTCAGGTCGAGAGCGCGGAGAACCGATGCGAAACCCTGATCCTGATCGCCCACAATCCGGGCATCCATCAGCTGGCCTTCGAACTCCTCAGCGACGGCGGCGCTTCGGACCAGATTCTGGACCGGGTCCGCACCGGATTCGCGCCTGCGACCGCCGCCGTGTTCCAGGTGGATGCGGCGGGACGCTGCACCTATGACGGCATTCTGCTGCCGGATGAGGCGAAGCGGTCGTGACGCCGGCTTACAAGATCCTGACGGTTTCCGAATGGGCGGTCGCCGAGGCGGCGGGTCTGTACGAGGGGTCGGATGTGGACCGGGCCGACGGCTTCATCCACCTGTCCACCGATGCGCAGCTGCACGAGACGGCGCGTAAGCATTATGCGGGGCGGGACGACCTGATGATCCTGACGCTGGACGCCGACCATCCGCCGCTGAAGGCCCTGATCCGCTGGGAGCCCTCGCGGGGCGGCGCCCTGTTTCCGCACATCTACGGCGACCTGCGCACGGAATGGGTCATGGCCGCGCGACCGGCGTCGGTCGACGCGGACGGCCGATTGAGGATCGACCCATGAGTCTGGTGAATGATTTCGGCGCTGCGGTGCTGCGGCAGCTGGACCCGGAGCTGGCGCATGGGCTGGCGCTGTCGGCGCTGAAGGCGGGGCTGGGCGGACGCAGTGATCCGCACGACGCTGTGCTGGCCACGCGCGTGGCGGGGCTGGACTTGCCCAATCCGGTGGGGCTGGCCGCCGGGTTCGACAAGAACGGCGAGGCGCTGAACGGCCTGGCGCGGGCGGGTTTCGGTTTTGTGGAGTGCGGCTCGGTGACGCCGCTGGCCCAGCCGGGCAATCCGAAGCCGCGCCTGTTCCGCCTCAGCGAGGACCGGGCGGTGATCAACCGCATGGGCTTCAACAATGCGGGACTGGACGCCTTCGCCCACAGGCTGGAACGTCGCCCCCGCGAGGCGGTGATCGGGGCCAATCTGGGCGCCAACAAGGATACCGAGGACAAGGCTGCGGACTATGTGGCGGGACTGGTCCGGCTGCGAGGGCTGGCGGACTATTTCACCGTCAATGTGTCCTCGCCCAATACGCCTGGCCTGCGCAATCTGCAGGGGCGGGCGGCGCTGGACGACCTGCTTGGCCGGTTGGCCGAGGCGCGCGGCCCCGAGCCGCTGTTCCTGAAGATCGCGCCGGACCTGACCGAGGCCGAGGTGGCCATGATCGTCGATGCCTGCGTCGCCCATGACCTGGATGGGCTGATTGTGTCCAACACCACCCTGGACCGGCCCGACAGCCTGCGCTCGGCGCACGCCGGTGAGAGCGGGGGCCTGTCGGGGGCGCCGCTGAAGGACAAGGCCCTGACGGCGCTGCGCTGGGCCCACGGGGCGTCCCAAGGTCGTTTGGCCCTGATCGGGGTCGGCGGTATCGCCTCGGGCGCTGACGCCTATGCGCGAATCCGGGCAGGCGCTGCGGCGGTGCAGATCTATTCGGCGCTGATCTATGAAGGGCCGGGCCTGGTGATGCGCATCCGCCGCGATCTGGCGGACCGGCTGCAGGCCGACGGGTTTCGTTCGGTTCAGGACGCGGTGGGCGCGCGCTGAGGCCTACCAGTCGGGGCGGATGGACAGCTGGAAGGCCAGAACGCCTTCGCTGCGCTCGCGGTCGAAGTCCCGACCGGCCAGTTCGCGCACCTTGTGCTTGCGATAGACGTAGCCGAACGAGGTCTGCATGTCGCCGCGCCGCCAGGCCACGCCCACCTGGGCATCGCCGATGAAAGCCCCGGAATCGTGGCTCATGCCGGAACGGACGAAATCCCCGTCCCGGGTGCGGGCGAAATTGTAGCCCACCGCCCGGCGCGATCCGGCCGCGAAAAGGTACCAGCGGGCCTGATCCTCGTCGAAGGCGGCGTCGCCTTCGGGCACCAGTCGATCCAGACCCGAACCGACGCGGATGGTGGCCCCCGCCTCGGCCGTGCCGCCTTCGCTGCCGACCCCGAACCCGGCGTGGGGGATCACCTCGACCTGAAGACCGGTCTCGGCGTCATAGCTGCGCGTCGGCCAGCCGCGCGTGTAGCTGAGGCGATAGGCCTCGTCCTCCAGGACCGCGCCGTCGCGCGGATTGAAGGCCAGGGCGGCGCCGTCGGCGCGCAGCCAGTCGCCCGAGCGGCTGAGCCGCAGGCGCTCCACGGCGCCGGCCGGCGTATCCCGCCAGGCTTCGGTGACGACCTCGCCACGGCCCGGCGTGAAGTTCCGCTCCGGCAGACGGAAGTCGCCGCCCAGGCCGCTGTCCGAGGTTGTGAATTCGGCGGTTTCGGTGAAATCAGTCTGGAAGGAGTCGACGCTCCAGGCGTCGGGGACACTGTGGGCCTGCCCAGCCCATGTCTGGCAAACCGCAGGCGTAGCGGCGGTCATCACCGCCGCGCCAAGTCCACAGAGAATGCCGCCTCCAGGTTTCATCAACGGCCTCCCTACCGCCAACGATGATGCAGACTGACGGCGATGGCCGTCCCTGTCATCCCAATTCGCCCGTTACGTTCCTCAGGGAGCAACGTCCTGAAAGCGCTGGCGTTCCGATCCCGACCCTCGGGGAGGATAGGCCGGGATCAAGACAGGGTGATTACGTCCCCTACTGGCAGGCCAGGCACTCATCGTAGTCGGTGCGCGCGGCGGCGAACAGGTCGGGCTGGTTGGGATCGACCTCCACCTCGGCCTTGTCCGCAGAGCCCGCGAAGGCCGCGCGCTGAACCGACTTGGAGCGCAGGTAGTACAGGGACTTCATGCCCTGTTCCCAGGCGCGCCAGTGCAGCATGTGCAGATCCCACTTATCCACGTCGCCGGGGATGAACAGGTTGACCGACTGGGCCTGGCAGATCTCCGGGGTGCGATCGGCGGCCAGTTCCACCACCCAGCGCTGGTCCAGCTCGAAGGCGGTCTTGAAGATGGCCTTCTCGTCCTCGGTCAGTTCGTCCAGATGCTGGACCGAGCCTTCCTGCTCGAGGATGGAGTTCCACACCACGTCGGTGTTCAGCCCCTTGGCCTCAAGAACCTCTTCCAGATAGGGGTTCTTGACCGCGAAGGAGCCCGACAGGGTCTTGTGGGTGTAGATGTTGGCCGGTATCGGCTCGATGCCCGCCGAGGTGCCGCCGCAGATGATCGAGATGGAGGCGGTGGGGGCGATGGCCAGCTTGTGGCTGAACCGCTCCATGACGCCGCGCTCGGCCGCGTCCTCGCAGGGGCCCTTTTCCTCGGCCAGCAGGCGGCTGGCCTTGTCGGCCTCGCGGCGCAGGTGCTTGAACAGGCGCATGTTCCACGACTTGGCCATGGCGGATTCAAAGGCCACGCCCTGGGCCTGCAGGAACGAGTGGAAGCCCATCAGGCCCAGACCCACCGAGCGCTCGCGCCTGGCCGAATAGACCGCCGCCTTCATTTCCGGCGGGGCGCGGCGGATAAAGTCCTCCAGCACATTGTCCAGGAACCGCATCAGGTCCTCGATGAACTGGGGCTCCTCGCGCCATTCCAGGAAGGTCTCGGCGTTGACCGAGGACAGGCAGCACACGGCGGTGCGGTCGATGCCCAGATGGTCGGCGCCCGTGTGCAGCATGATCTCGCTGCACAGGTTGGACTGCTTCACCTTCAGGCCCAGCTCCTGCTGGTGCCGGGGCATGGCCTTGTTCACGGCGTCGGAGAAGATCAGGTAGGGCTCGCCTGTCTGCAGGCGGATCTCGAGGATCTTCTGCCACAGGTTGCGGGCGTCCACCGTCTTCATCACCTCGCCGTTCTTGGGCGAGAGCAGGTCGAAAGTCTTGCCGTCGCGCACCGCCTCCATGAAGGCGTCGGTGATGTTGATGCCGTGGTGCAGGTTCAGGGACTTGCGGTTGAAGTCGCCTGAGGGTTTGCGGATCTCGAGGAACTCCTCGATCTCCGGATGGTGCACGTCCAGATAGACCGCCGCCGAGCCGCGGCGCAGGCTGCCCTGGCTGATGGCCAGCGTCAGGGAATCCATCACGCGGATGAAGGGGATGATGCCCGAGGTCTGGCCCTGGCCCTTGACCTTCTCGCCGATGGAGCGGACGCCGCCCCAGTAGGTGCCGATGCCGCCGCCGTTGGACGCCAGTGCACGTTCTCGTTCCAGACCGACTGGATGCCGTCCAGGCTGTCGCCCACGGCGTTCAGGAAGCAGCTGATGGGCAGGCCGCGGTCGGCGCCGCCGTTGGACAGCACCGGCGTGGCCGGCATGAACCACAGCTTCGACATGTAATCGTAGACGCGCTGGGCGTGCCCGGCGTCGTCGGCATAGGCGGTGGCGACGCGGGCGAACATGTCCTGATAGGACTCGCCCGGCAGCAGGTAGCGGTCTTCCAGCGTCTTCTTGCCGAAGTCGGTCAGCAGCGCGTCGCGCGAGCGGTCGAGCTGGATGCCCTGAACCACGCTCAGCGCCGGCCGGTCAGCGCCCAGGCTGATCACATCGGCCACCTTCGCCTTGGGTTCGAAATCCGCCTTCAACGCTTCACCACCAGCCATATTCGTCTAAGCCCTGAACTAATCGGTTATGGAACCTTGCTCCGCCTCCAGACACTAAATCTGGTGTTCGAAGCACCCCGCTCGCCTAGATGTATGGGCGCACATCCCTAACGCCCCGTAAAGCACTTGACCGGGGCTTTGTCTGTCGAATCGGTGGAGCGGTCCTCGCAGCCTGTGGAAATTCCCCGGAAACGCGATGTGACAGTTCGAAAAAAGTGATCGCAGAAACATTTCACGAAGCCGTGAGTCCGACGTCGGCGGAACGCGGCTGTCAGCTTGACCGTTCGAGGGTGATGGTACGCACGCTGTTCTCCCTCGACAGACCCGAAATGGGCCGTCTGGCCCGTCGCCTTTTAACCTTGGCGCGCAGCGAACTCGCGCTGCTGACCGCCCTGTTCGTCGGGGCGGTCGGGGTGCTGACCTTCATCGAGATCGCCGACGACATGACCGAGACGGACGGGCGCGCCTTTGACGGCATGGTTCTGAACGCCCTACGCCCCCATGACGACCCCGGCCACGCCTGGGGGCCATGGTGGCTGGAGGAGGCCATGGCCGACGTCACCTCCCTGGGCGGCATATCGGTGCTGGGCCTGTTCGCCCTGGCGGTGGTGGGCTTCCTGGTGATCCAGCGAAAGCGCCTGTCGGCCCTGATGCTGGTCGTGGGCCTGGCCGGGGGCGTGGCCTTGAGCGAAGGGTTCAAGGGGATATTCGAGCGCGAACGGCCCCCGGCGGAGTACCAGGCGGTGGACACCCTCAACGCCAGCTTCCCGTCCGGTCACGCCCTGTTGTCGACGGTGTTCTACCTGACCGTGGGGGTGATGCTGGCGCGCGTGCTGCCCAGCCGGAGTCTGAAGGCGTGGGTCATGACCATGGCCGTGATCGTGGCCATGCTGGTGGGGCTCAGCCGCGTCTATCTGGGCGCCCACTGGGCCACGGACGTCTTCGCCGGCTGGAGTCTTGGCGCCGCCTGGGCCATGGCCTTGTGGCTGGCGGCCAACCTGATCGAACGCTTCCAGCGTCGCCACCACGCGCCGCTCCAGGATGAGGCCGCGCCGGCCGGATGATTACAGGTCGGTAAGGTGCGGTCGCCGCGGTGCGAGCCTAAGGTGAGGCTCTCCACAAAGGGGCTGAAGGAAATCCGCATGTTCAAGCGTCATCTGATCGTCACCGCCGCCGCTACGGCGCTTATGATGGGTGCGGCGCTGCCTGCCGTCGCCTTCGAGACGGCCCCCGCGTCCGCCCGAGCCGCGTCCGCCCAGGTCCAGGCCCCGGCCGGGGTCGAGGTGCCGCCGCTGGGCTTCGAGCGCCGGGTGCTGGACAACGGCATGGAGGTCTACACGGCCTTGGACCGCAACACCTCCAATGTGGCGGTGCAGGTCTGGTACCGGGTCGGCTCCAAGGACGATCCGCAGGGGCGTTCGGGCTTCGCGCACCTGTTCGAGCACCTGCTGTTCAAGGCCACCCGCAACATGCCGGAAGAGACCCTGGACCGGCTGACCGAAGACGTGGGCGGCTATAATAACGCCTTCACCGCCGATGATGTGACCGCCTATCACGAGGTGGTGCCCGCCAATCATCTGGAGCGCATCCTGTTCGCCGAGGCCGAGCGCCTCGGCTCGCTGGTGGTGGACGAGGACACGTTCATCTCCGAGCGGGACGTGGTCAAGAACGAGTACCGCCAGCGCATCCTGGCGTCGCCCTACGGCCGTCTGTTCGGCCTGTTCATGCCCCAGATGATTTATCAGGAGCATCCGTATCGCCGCCCCGGCATCGGCTCCATCGAGGACCTGGACGCAGCGACCCTGGACGACGTGCTGCGCTTCCATGAGACCTACTACCGGCCCGACAACGCCATCCTGATCGTGGCGGGCAATTTCGATCAGGCCCAGCTGGACGGCTGGATCGACCAGTATTTCGCCCCGCTTGAGCGCCCCGACCGGCCCATGCCCGCCAACGACGTGGCCGAGCCCGACATCACCGGCCCGCGTGAGGCGACTTTCTACGCCCCCAACGTGCCGTTGCCGGCGGTGGTGCTGTCGTGGCCGACGGTCGCCTACGACCATCCGGACCGGGCGGCCCTGACGGTGCTGGACGGCATCCTGTCCACCGGCGAGTCCTCGCGCATGTACCGCTCGCTGGTTTACGATCAGCAGATCGCCGCCCAGGCCTCATCGATGCCCGACTTCGCGCAACAGGCGGGCTATCTGGCGGCCTATTCCCTGATGGCCGGAGAAGCCACGCCGGAGCAGGGTATTGCCTCGATTCAGGCGGAGATCGCCCGGTTCCGCAACGAGCGGGTCACCGACGCCGAACTGACCGAAGCCAAGAATGAGCTGATCGCCGGCGCCCTGCGCGAGCGGGAAACCACCGACCAGCGCGCTTCGGCCCTGGGTTGGGCGCTGATCATGACCGGCGACCCGGCCACGGCTGACAACGAGATCGCCGCCATCCAGGCCGTCACCGCCGCCGACATCCAGCGCGTGGCGCGCCGCTATCTGACGCCGGAGCGCACCATCACCGTTCGCTATCTGAACGCGGATGACGCCAATCCGCCCAGCGAGCAGGTGCTGAACGTGACGGCGCCCGTGACCCTGGATGATCTGGCCCCGGCGGGGGAGCTGGTCACCCTGGCGCCCGAAGCCGAGCGCGTGCCCATTCCCGAACCGGGCGCACCGCTTGAGCCCGTCACCCCGCAGATCAGCGAGCGCACCCTGGCCAATGGCGTGCGCGTTCTGGTGGCGCCCACGGGCGGTCTGCCGCTGATCTCCGCCCGCCTCAGCTTTGACGCCGGGACCGCCGATGACCCGCAGGGCCGCGCGGGTCTGGCGGGCCTGACCGCCTCCATGATCAACCAGGGCACATCGCGTCTGTCGCCGCCGGAGATCGCCACCCAGATCGAACAGCTGGGCGCGTCCATTGGCGCGGGCGCGGGCGTGGACTTCACCAATGTCTACGCCAACGCTCCGGCCGACGTGTTCGGCCAGACCCTGACTCTGATGGCCGAGTTGGTGCGGGATCCGGCCTTCGCCGCCGAGGAGCTGGAACGCCAGCAGAGCCAAGCCATGGACGGCCTGCGGGTGGCCTTGAGCGAGCCGGGCTCCATCGCCTCCCAATCGGTCGGTCGGGTGATCTACGGCGCGGCCCCCTATGGGGCGCCGGGATCGGGCACCCTGACTACCGTGCCCGCGATCACACGCGATGATCTGGCTGCTTTCCACACGGCCAACTGGCGCCCCTCCACCGCGACCCTGGTGTTCTCTGGCGACATCACGCCCGAGGCCGCCTGGGCCCTGGCCGAGCAGGCCTTCGGCGACTGGGCCGAGCCGTCAGCCCCTACAGCGACCGTCGACGACTCGGCCGGCGCCGCGCTCGCCCCGCGCGTCGTGGTGATCGACCAGCCCGGCGCTGGACAGGCGGCGGTGGTGGCGGCGCGCCGCAGCGTGGCGCGGGACGACGCCGACTATTACCCCCTGCTTGTTGGCACGAACCTTCTGGGCGGCGGTTACTCGTCGCGCCTGAACCAGGAGATCCGCATCAAGCGTGGGCTGTCCTACGGCGCCGGGGCCTCGCTGGGCGCGCGCGCGGATCAGGGTGTGTTCACCGCCTCGACCCAGACCCCCAACGAGAACGCGGTTGAGGTCGCCGGGCTGATCCTTGCCGAACTGGCCCGGCTGTCGGCCGAGCCGGCGTCGGAAGCTGAACTGGGCCCGCGTCAGGCCACCATTGTGGGCGGCTTCGGCCGTTCGCTTGAGACCGTGGACGGACTGGGGAGCTGGGTCGCCAACCTGGCCCTCTATGACCTGCCCATGAGCGATCTGGCGGCCTATGCGGGCCGGGTGAACGCGGTCACGCCTGAAGAAGTCCAGGCGGCCGCGGGCCGGGTGCTGGCGGTGGACGGGATCAGCCTGGTCATCGTCGGCGACGCCTCGCTGTTCATCGACGATCTGCGCGCCGCCTATCCGGACGTGGAGGTCATTCCGCTGGACCAGCTGAACCTGGACAGCGCCACGCTGCGCTGATCCAGCAGGGGTCCTGGAAAGTCAAAGGGGACGGCCGACGCCGTCCCCTTTTTTGTGTCGGCCGACCTGCCGCCAAAAGAAAACCGGCCGGGAGATCGCTCTCCCGGCCGGCCTGGCCCCGTTAGACGGGGGTGGGATCAGTAGCGGACCCGGAGCGTCACGCCCCACGTCCTGGGCGCGCCCAGGAAGGCGTTGTAGGTCTGGGTGTCGGTGGCCGGATTGTAGGGGATGCTGTTGAAGGCGGTCCCTTGAAGCGGCGCATTGAACACCACCTGATAGTACTCCTCGTCGGTCAGGTTCTGACCCCAGACTTCCAACATCCAGCTGCGGTCCTCGGCGCCGAAGCCGATACGGCCGTTCACCAGGGTGAAGGCGTCCTGCATCTTGGCGGGCAGAAGGTCCGAACCGGTGTTGTATTCCGAGCTGTACTTGGCCGACAGGTTGAAGCGGCCCATCAGGCCGTTCCCCAGCGAGCGTTCGTAGCTCATGCCGCCCGTCACCGACCATTCCGGGGCGAAGGACATCTGGGCGCCCGGCAGCAGGCTCAGCGGTCCGAAGCGCGCGGGATTGATCAGATCGGCGGCCGTGAAGTTCCCGTAGGTGGTGTCTGAATAGGTCAGGCCGCCGTTCAGGGTCAGGCCTTCCACCGGGGTGAACCACAGCATGTCCATGTCGACGCCGGTGGAGTTCAGCTCCGGAATGGACTCAACCACGAAGGCGGTGCCCAGGAAGGTGTTGAGCTGGAAGTCTTCGAAGGTCTGGTCAAACAGGGTGGCGTTGAACAGCAGCGAGCGGTTGAACAGGGTCGACTTGAAGCCCAGCTCCCAGCTGTCCACGGTCTCGGCCGGGAAGTAGAGCGAGGCGTCCGGTATGACGCCGGTCTGCACGCGATCCAGGTTGTAGCCCGCGCCCTTGTAGCCGCGCGCATACGAGCCGTAGATCATGAAGCTGTCGTTCAGGCGGTAGGCGGCCTTGAACGTGCCGCTGAAGGCGTCCTCGCTGAAGTTCTCGGTCACCGCGCGGTTGTCGTAGAACGGGTTGGACCAGGGCAGGCAGAGCGCGCCGAGAGCCGACGTCGGGGTCGGCGAGGCGGTGCCCTGATTGGCCAGGGCGCCCAGGCAGGCCGCGCCGTTGCCGTTGATGTTGTCCTGCTGGACCTGAAGGTCCTTCTCGTCGTTGGTCCAGCGCAGACCCAGGGTCAGTTCGAGAGCGTCCGTCACCCGCCAGGTGTTGTTGGTGAAGATGGCGAAGGTTTCGGAGACCTGAGAATAGTGGTCGTCCACGCCTTGGCCGACAATCTGGGTCGGCGCCAGCGGGTTGGGCGGCGCCAGGCCGGCGGCGCACAGCGGGTTGAAGCCGGTGGGATCGGTGAAGCACTGGATACGGCCCGGGTTGGGGCCGCCCAGGGCGGCCGGCACCGTGGCCGTGAACAGGAACGACAGGTACGGATTGTAGTCCGCGCCCAGGAAGTAGCTGTCATCGCGCGACAGGTTTTCACGGGCGTAGAAGCCGCCGATCAGCCAGTCGAAGTTGGAGGTCGACCCCGCCAGACGCAGTTCCTGGCTGAGGGTGTCGATGCCGAAACCGAAATTGCCGTCCTGGTTCCGGTAGATCAGGTCCGCGCCGGTGAAGTCGACGTCCATGCCATTGACGGATTCCCACGACCGCCACGCGGTCACGGAGGTCACGGTGGCGTTCCAGGACTCGATGTCGGCGTTGACCTCGGCCGAGAAGCCGTAATCCTCGATTTCCTGACCGGTGTCGCGGTTGGAATAGGCCGTCCGCGAATAGGGCACGAAATCATAGCCGGGCGCGGGGCCGAAGCTGCCGCCCGTCACCGGAGCGGCCTGGCCCTGGCCATTGGACAGGGCATTGATGAAGCCGAAGGTCGGCCCGACGCGAATCTGCGAGGCGACGCAGCAGAATTCTTCCCGCTTCGAATAGTCTGCGATCAGGCGGATCGAGGCCAGGTCGCTGGGCAGGATCAGCAGTTGGCCGCGCGCCGTCCAGAAGTCCTGAGTCTGGTCTTCGGTCATGGTGCGCGGGCCGTCGCCGGTGTCCACGTCATAGAAGCCGTCGCGCTGGCGGGCGGCCACGTACAGCCGTCCGGCGATGTTCTCGCTGAGCGGCCCGGTGGCGGAGCCGGAGATGCCCCACGCGCCGAAGTCACCGCCCGTCAGTTCACCTTCGAAGCCGGGCTGGAACGACGGCGCCTCGGTGATGATGTTGATGACGCCGGCCGAGGTGTTCTTGCCGAACAGGGTGCCTGCGGGCCCTTCAGGACCTCGATGCGGGACATTTCGCCCAGATCGCCGAAGCCCACGCCGTTGCGGGGGCGGTAGACGCCGTCGATGACCACGCCGACCGAACTTTCCAGGCCGGGGTTGTCGCCCACGGTGCCCACGCCGCGGATACGGGCGGTGGTGATGGTCTCGGACGTGGTCGAGGTGACGGTCAGACCCGGCGTCAGGATCTGCATGTCCTTGATGTCGCGGACGCCCGCGTCCTCCAGCACCTGCTGCGAAAGGGACGTCACCACGATCGGCACGTCCTGCAGGCTCTGTTCCCGCTTCTGGGCGGTGACGATGATCTCGTCGACCGACGTCACCTCCTGGGCGGCGGCGCCGGTGGCGGCGACGGCCGTCAGGACGATGGCTGAAGCGGACGTAGTGAGAAGTTTATTGAAGCGCATGGAGCAACCCCCGGCTCTTGAGGCCCGGCGTCCGGTGTGGACGCCGCGGCGTTTCCTGGTCCCTGCGACCCCGCTTCTTCGTGGAAAACGGGGTTCGTCAGTCAACGACTAGTCCAAGGTCTGAATCGCGACAATAAGTCCGGTCGCAATTCCGCCCTGAAACCTGCCGGTGTGACGCGAAAGTGACAGAAAATCGTTACGCAAGGTCAATATTGGCAAGGGTTTCCGGACTTTTCGCTGCTTCCGACCGTGCCCGGCCCTCCTGTTCGCGCCTCCGCCGATAGGCCGAACAGCGCGCCAGAATGACCGATCCGAGCGCCGCGGACGCCAGCGAGCCCGTCAAAACCCCCAGCTTGACCTCGGACTGGACCGGTGAATCCACTGCACCTGGAAAGGCCAGGACGCCGATGAACAGACTCATGGTGAAGCCGACCCCGCAAAGCAGGGAAACGCCGTAGATTTCGGCCCAGGTGGCGTTGGACGGCCGCTTGCCGAGTCGGGTCATGACGGTGAAGACCGTGGCGATCATCACCCCGGCCTGCTTGCCGAAGAAGAGCCCCGCCGCGATCCCCAGGGCCACCGGCGACATCAGCCGGTCGATGGACAGCCCCGCGAACGAGAAGCCGGCCTTGGCGAAGGCGAACAGCGGCAGCACCCCGAAGGCGACCCACGGGTGCAGCACCTCCATGGCGCTTTTCAGCGGCTTCGCCGACCCTCCACCCGCGCATTGATCGGCACGATGCAGGCGAAGGCGACCCCCGCAAGCGAGGTGCTGAGCTGGGCCTGCACGGAGAAGTACCAGACCCACAGAAAACCCAGGGTCCAGAGGGGGACGCCCAGCCGCCCCTGTCGGGCCAGGGCGCCCAGCCCGATCAGCCCGCCCAGGGCCCAGGCCAGGGGGACCGACTGCACGCCCTCGCTGAAGAAGGCCCCGATAATCAGGATGGCGCCCAGGTCGTCGACGATGGCCAGGGTCAACAGGAAGATGCGCAGCGACGCCGGCAGGCCCCGCGCCACCAGGGCGAAGATGGCCACGGCGAAGGCGATGTCCGTGGCCACCGGAATCGCCCAGCCTGAGGTGGGGCCGCCCGTCCACTCGGCGATCTTCAGATAGACCACCGCCGGGGCGATCATGCCGCCCGCCGCCGCCAACACGGGCGCGGCCAGCTTGCGCGCGTCGGACAGCTCTCCCTTCAGGATCTCGTGCTTGATCTCCAGACCCACGATCAGGAAGAACAGGGCCATCAGCCCTTCCTTGATCCAGTCGGCGATCGTCAGGCGCACGGTGAAATCGCCGATGCTGACCGGCAGATAGGATTTCAGCGCCGCGAAATACTCCCCTGCCCAGGGCGAGTTGGCCACGATCAGGGCCGCCAGCGCCGCCAGCCCCAGCACCGAGCCCGAGGTGGTCTCGGTTTTCAGAAACTCCAGCGTGATCCGCCGCGCCATGACCCCATCCCCCAATGGTTGCTCGTGACGGAGGCTTGCGCCGCAACCCCTGTGCGCGCACCTAGCCCCCATGCCTGTTCTAGATGCCTGCCGCCCCCGACCCGCGTTCTTTCAACTGGGAGACGAGTTCGGCGACGCCGTGAAACCAGCTGCCTTTCCTCAGCACATAACGCGGTTCCGTAACAATCGCGCGGCGATGACGGTGGGGCTGGAAGGGCTGACGGACGCCGAATGGACCGACGCCTTCGGCCGGTTCACGCCCTTGCCCGGCCAGCCCGGGCCGGTGGCCATGCGCTATCACGGGCACCAATTCCGCTCCTACAACCCGGATCTGGGCGACGGACGCGGCTTTCTGGCGGCCCAGATGCTGGAGACGGGGACCGGCCGCCTGCTGGATCTGGCCACCAAGGGGTCGGGCCGGACGCCTGGTCCCGGGGCGCCGACGGGCGGCTGACCCTCAAGGGCGGGGTGCGCGAGGTGCTGGCCCCGCTGATGCTCGAGGCGCTGGGCGTCCCGACGAGCCGCCCGTTCAGCCTGATCGAGACCGGCGAAGCACTGGAGCGCCAGGACGAGCCCTCTCCCACCCGATCGGCGGTTCTGGTGCGACTGGGCCACAGCCATGTGCGCTTCGGCACGTTCCAGCGGGCGGCGTATCTGGAGCGGCGCGACCAGATCGAGACCCTGATCGAGCACGTGCGGGCGCACTATCATCCGCACGTAGCCGAGGGCGACGCGGCGGGCCTGCTGGCCGCCGTGGTGGAGGCGTCGGCCAGGCTGACCGCCCGCTGGATCGCCGCCGGCTTCGTGCACGGGGTGCTGAACACCGACAATCTGAACGTGACGGGCGAGAGCTTCGACTACGGCCCGTGGCGGTTCCTGCCCCACTACGAGCCCGGCTTCACTGCGGCCTATTTCGACCAGACGGGGCTGTACGCCTTCGCGCGCCAGCCCGAGGCGGTGTTCTGGAACCTGACCCAGCTGGGCGGCGCCCTGCGCATGGTGGGAGACGCCGAGCCCCTGACCGATGCGCTGAACGGTTTTGGCCCGGCCTACATCCGGCACCTGCGCGCGGCCTTCCTGATGCGGCTGGGCGTGAAGAGCCTCGGCGAGGCGGCGGACCAGCGGCTGGTGGACACGACCCTGGCCCTGCTGCGCGAAGGCGGCGAGGCGCTGCGGTGGGAGCCGCTGTTCTTCGACTGGTTCGCCGGCTTCGCCTCGTCCGAGCGCGCCCTGCGCGGGCCGCGCCGGGCGCTGTATCAGGGCGAGGCCTTCGACGCCTTCCGCTTCGCCCTGTTCGAGCATGAGCCGGACCGGCCCGAGCGGCTGGAGCATCCGGTGTTCCGGGCCGACGAGCCGGAGGAAATGCTGATCGACGAGGTGGAGGCCATCTGGGCGGCCATCGCCGAGCGTGATGACTGGACGCCGTTCAGCGACAAGCTGGCGCGCATCGAGGCATGGCGCGGGGCGCTGGGATTTTCAGCCTGAACTGACGATCCCTGAGTTCCGGCGTCAGCCTCGACCGGACCCGCCGCCTCCGGGCGCGGCGGCCATGTCCAGAAGCTGGATGCGGAACACCAGCACCGAATGGGGTGGGATCTGGCCGGACCGGCGCCCGCCGTATCCCAGCTCTGGCGGCACATAGAGCAGCCACTCGTCGCCGACCTTCATGCGCTGCAGCGCCTCGGTCCAGCCGGGCACCACCTGCTCGGGCGTGGTGACATAGGGGCTGCCGCGCTCGAACGAGCTGTCGAACACCGTGCCGTCGATCAGCGAGCCTTCATAGTGCACCCGAACCAGATCGTTGCCGTCCGGGCTGGGCGCCCCGTCCGGGGCGGCGGTCAGCACCTTGTACTGAAGCCCCGACTCCAGCGTCACCACGCCGTCGGCGTCGGCGTTCTCCGCCATGAAGGCGGCGGCCTCGGCCACGCGGGCGTCGTCGTCGCCGGACGCGCTGTCGTTCCCGCCGCAGGCCGCCAGAAGCAGGGCGGCGGCCGCGAGGCTAGCCCATCCGAAGCGCATAGCCGGCATCCTCAAGTCCCTTTCTGATTACATCCGCATGGTGGGCGTCGCGCGTCTCCACCATGATGTCGAACTCCGCACCCTTGGCCGGCACGTCCAGCGCCAGACGGTTGTGCACCACGTCGATGATGTTGCCGCCCGCCCCGCCGATCACGGCGCTCATCTTGGACAGCATGCCTGGCCGGTCGTCGCCGAGGATGCGGTACACCACCAGGCGTTTTTCGCGCACCATCTCGCGGTTCAGCACCACCGCCAGCATGCGGGCGTCGATGTTTCCGCCGCACAGGACAAGGCCGACCCTCTTGCCCTTGAAGCGCTCCGGGTATCGCAGCAGGGCCGCCAGACCGCCGGCGCCGGCGCCTCGGCCACGGTCTTTTCGAGCGTGACATAGAAGGCCACCGCTCTCTCGAAATCCTCTTCGTCCACCACCAGCACGTCATCCACCAGCGGGTCGGCCAGGGCGAAGGTGATGTCGCCCACCGCCTTGATGGCGATGCCTTCGGCGATCGTCTGACCCCC